>JASJXV010000216.1 GCA_030123805.1 Gammaproteobacteria bacterium | reverse complement strand
GACTTATTTCATATTGGCAGAGACCTGGATTATGCATTAACCAGACTAGCTGTTAAAATCGCATGGTTTATGGTTGCTAAAGCTCCCGTCTTCAAACCCAGGGAAGGATTGGCGAATTCGGCGGGTCACTAACACTACAGAGTCGTTTTGAGGATCTCGCTTCAAGGCACCCGATGACTCGGAATAGAGAACATTTCAGAGGATTTCGTATCTTGAGATCATCCTTTTGCTATTTCGTAATTGGTTGATTTGAAAGAGATTTTCAGTTTATATAGAGATTATTAACACCAGACTGGCATACACCAGCAGCAGGAACGGAAATCAACAATAAAAAATATAGAATTCACAATCGAGTTAATTGAGAATATATGAGTGCGCCCAACCTAGATTTAAATACGCTTCAGGGTGTGGTTGTCAGATTTGCCGGTGATTCCGGTGATGGCATGCAACTGACGGGTACCAACTTCACTCAGGCAACCGCCCTATACGGCAATGATCTTTCGACCTTTCCTGATTTCCCTGCAGAGATCAGAGCACCTGCAGGGGCGACCTTTGGTGTGTCCGCATTTCAGATCTACTTTGCATCTGAAGAAGTATCAACCGCAGGCGATGATCTTGATGTCCTGATCGCCATGAATCCTGCTGCCCTGATTACTAATATCAATGACCTGGTTCGGGGTGGATTAATCATTCTTGATACCGGCACTTTTACAGCGAAGAATTTAGGCAGAGCCGGATATGCACAAAATCCTTTGCAAGATGACTCGCTGGATGACTATCGAGTAATCAAAATTGATATCAGCAAGCAGGTAGTGGAAGCGGTAAAACCGTTTGGGTTAAGTCATAAGTTTGCAGTTCGTTGTAAGAATATGTGGACTCTCGGGCTTGTTCTGTGGTTGTTTGATAGAAGCAGAAAGGCAACTACTGAAGCATTAGCTAACAAGTTTGCTAAAACACCTCAGATCGCTGAAGCGAATATTGCAGCGCTGAATGCAGGACATGCATACGGCGAAACAGCGGAATTTCCTGCTGGCGTGGATATCTACAAGATTCCCAAAGCGGTAGTTGAGCCTGGCCAATACAGAAATATTACCGGTAGCGATGCCCTGGCATGGGGACTTATTGCCGGAGGTCAATTGGCAGATCTCAATCTCGTATTTGCCTCTTACCCGATTACACCTGCATCTTCTCTATTGCATTCATTGTCGACCCATAAGGAATTTGATGTAGTTACTTTCCAGGCAGAAGATGAGATCGCAGCCGTCTGTGCTGCAATTGGTGCGTCCTTCGCCGGTTCGCTGGGTGTGACTTCCAGTTCGGGTCCAGGTATTGCTTTAAAAGCAGAAGCGATTGCGCTGGCTTGTGCAGTCGAGTTGCCCCTTGTGATCGTCAGTACCCAGCGTGGCGGACCGTCTACCGGGTTACCAACAAAAACGGAACAATCCGATCTGAATCAGGCACTCTTTGGACGGCATGCGGATACACCGCTCCCCGTGCTAGCCGCGCGTTCATCGGCCGACTGTTTCGAGGTTGCAATTGAAGTAATTCGCATAGCGACAAAGTACATGACACCGGTTATATTGTTGAGTGATGGCTATATGGCCAATGCGGCAACACCCTGGAAAATACCTGACTTTAATGACTTTGAACCCTTTCCGGTGAAATTCCACACTGAAAGTGAAGGGTTCAGTCCGGCGCAGAGAGATCCGGAAACCCTGGCAAGAGTTTGGGCTAAACCCGGCACCCCGGGACTTGAGCATCGTATAGGTGGTATTGAAAGAGATTTTGAAACCGGCGATATTTCATACGATGCCGCCAATCACCAGAAAATGACGGATGTTAGAAAAGCGAAGATCGACGGTATGGTCCGTGATATACCTGATCAGGAAATTGCCGTGGGCGAAGCCAGTGGGAAGTTGCTGGTGATCGGCTGGGGATCAACCTATGGCGCGCTACTGCAAGCGGTCAAGCGGGCACGATTAGCGGGACATCAGGTTTCCCATGTACATGTCCGTCATCTGTGGCCATTACCTGAAAACCTGGGAGAATTGTTAGCATCCTTTGATCGGATCCTGGTTCCGGAAATGAATACCGGGCAGTTTATCAATCTCCTGCGTAGTCAGTATCTCGTCGACGCCAAAGGCTTGCATAAGGTCTCCGGTCAACCATTCAAGATTAGTGAGATTGAAGATGCCATCTATGAGGAATTGGAGCTGATTAAATGAATGAAGCCGTCAGTCAGAAATTAACATTTAAGGACTTCGAATCTGACCAGGAAGTTAGATGGTGTCCTGGATGCGGGGATTACGCAATACTTAAAACCATCCAGAAGACATTGCCTGAACTCGATGTGCCCAGAGAGAACCACGTGTTCGTATCTGGCATTGGCTGTTCATCGAGATTCCCCTATTACATGAACGCCTATGGTTTTCATACAATCCATGGCCGGGCGCCTGCTGTCGCGACCGGTATTCGTCTGGCAAATCCGGATCTTGATGTTTGGATAATTACCGGTGATGGCGACTCGCTTAGTATTGGCGGGAATCACACCATGCATGTTCTGCGCAGAAACGTTAATCTTCAATTGCTGCTCTTTAATAACGAAATTTACGGACTAACCAAAGGACAGTATTCACCCACGTCTAAAGTGGGTACCCAGTCTCCTTCTACACCCGACGGCTCGATTGATAAACCATTAATACCCTGTGCTTTTGCGCTGGGAGCAGGTGCAAGATTTATAGCGCGATCCATTGACACAGAGGTAAAACATCTTGCCCAGGTTCTTAAACGGGGCCATGCACACACAGGTGCTTCCTTCATTGAAATATACCAGAATTGTCACGTCTACAATGATGGTGCATTTGAAACAGTGAAGAATAAAAAAACCGCATCGGACCACCGCATTGATGTGCAGCAAGGTGAACCCTTACTGTTCGGAAAAGAAAAAGAAAAGGGGCTGCGACTAAATCCCGGGACATTAAAAACGGAAGTCGTGTCGGTCAGCGACGTAGGCTTAAATGCCATCCTGGTACATGACGAAACCAACAAAACCCTGGCACAGATACTGATTGACCTGCAGGAACCGGAATTCCCGGTTGCCTTTGGAGTGCTCTACTGTAATCCGGCCAGTGCCTTCGTGACCGATCTCTACGATCAATACTCAGATGTGCGTGGCAAACGGGAAAAGGGCGATGTCAACAAGCTGCTTCGTTCTGGACATACGTGGTTTGTTGACTAACAGGGGCTTTTTCAGCAACCTGTTAAACATCTTCACCCGCCATACGTGCCCTGTCCAGGCGAG
>JASJXV010000215.1 GCA_030123805.1 Gammaproteobacteria bacterium | reverse complement strand
GCAATGGATGAACAATCCAAGCGATCGCTAGTCGGTGAAGGTGAGGATGGATGAGCCCTTCATGCCGGAACACACCCGGGATGATCATCTGTAAGCGATTAACTAACCCACGTACTATGAGTCATCGATCAAGTCAGGATCGAGATGATACGGCAGTAAATCTGACAGTTCAGTATCCGCTTTGATAATTTCGGTCAGTACATATTTAAGGTATCGGTAGGGCTCCAGATTATTATGCTTTGCCGTCTCAATCAGTGAATAAATGGCGGCACTTGCATGCGCACCCTGCTGGCTATTCGAGAACAACCAGTTCTTGCGCCCTATCACAAACGGCCGGATTGCATTCTCACATCGATTGTTATCGATCGGTAATTCCCCATCATCAATGTACCGGATTAACCGATACCATTCACGATCAAGATAATGGAGCGCTCTCCCCAATGCGGTTTTCGGGGGGACACGCAGGAGTGACTTATCCAGCCAACGGCGAAGCTTGTCGAGTATCGGACCTGCTCTGGCTTGTCGGATGGCTTGCTTTTCTTCGGGAGGTTTTTCCAGCAGTTGCCGCTCTATCGCATAGAGCTTGCGGATCTCGTTCATCGCATACTGGGCGCTACCTGTTTTCCGGGTCTTCCCCTGGACTTTGATCGCTTCATCAAACTTGCGACGGGCATGCGCCCAGCATCCAATGCCCGTGATCGCTGTTTGTTTCATCACGGACGTATAACCCGCGTAGCCATCACACACCAGGAACCCTGCATAGCCATCAAGAAGTCGCTCCGGTACCGCGCTGCCACGTGACGGATCATAGTCATACAGCACGATCGCATCATCATGGGCACCGCTCAGACTGACCCACATATAGGATTTGCTGGTCGCCGCCTTCTGCGGTTCTTTCAGGACTTGCACCGGCGTTTCATCCATCTGAATCACATGACTCTGTTTTAAGTCTGCGTGCATCAAGCTGAGCAGTGGCTGGAGGACATCACCGACCCGAATCATCCAGTTGGCCAGGGTCGCCCGACTGATCTCTATACCCAGGCGGTCAAAGATATGGCTTTGCCGATACAGGGGTAAGGCATCCACGTATTTACTGGTGGCCACATAAGCCAGTAACCCTGGCGTGGCGATGCTCTTGGGAATCAACTGGGAAGGCATGGCGGCCGTTTTGATCCCGATCTCGCAGTGCCTGCAGCCATACTTCTTACGAATATGGCGGATGACGACCACCCTGGCAGGGATGATCTCTAATTGCTCTGAGGTATCTTCACCAATGAGGTGTAATGGGTGACCATCTTCGGCACAGAACTTATCCTCTTCAGCAAGATCATGAATGACTTCCACCCGTGGCAACTCAGCGGGTAACGGTTTTCGACCGGGTTTTTTACGTTGGTGAGGAGTGATACTGATTGAATCAGCATCCGCTTCGATCTCTTGTTCCTCAATTTCTGCTTCACTGTCACTGGCTTCCGCTTCATCGAACAACTCGTGCTGTCCCGGGTGTTTGAGTTTCTCGCTGCTGGCAGCAAAGCGTCTGTGGAGAAGCAGATTGACTTGTTCCTTGAGGAACCGGAGCTCTCCGGCTTGATCGATAATCAGCTGATGGAGCTGCTCAATATCATCCGGTAAATCATTGATATCCAGGTCTTCCATGGGTGCTTAGTATACCATGAACAACTCTCTCTGACGAACAATATAAGGGGATAATATCAACAAAACAGTTAAGTCGTTGTCGTATATCCCTGTGCGATGGGAAGGATCAGTTGCTTGAGATTATAGCCATCTAACAACCAGTTGAGTTGCTGACCATTGAGCGTAATGACATTGGATTTGAGATACAAAGGCCAGTGAAATTGACGTTTTTCAAGTCGCTTATAATACAGACAAAAACCGTTATCTTCCCAGAACAAAATCTTCACCCGATTGCGCCGTCGATTGGTGAAGACAAACAACTGCTTGCTAAAGGGGCTGAGTTGCATCGATTGTTCAACAATCGCTGAGAGGCCATCAATGGACTTACGAAAGTCCACGGGTTGACGGTGCAAGTAAACCCTGGGTAATGATACATCAGGGCGCATGCGTGATACCGAGTAATGCCTGCAGCCACCGGGTATCGGTACCGGATTGACATTCAATCACTGTGCCACTGGGATGGTGGATGCGTATCAGTGAACTGTCAGCAATATCGACACGCACAAAATCTGCAGGCTTGTTACCCGGGTAAAGTTTATTCTTCCAATAGGTGAATCGAGCGACCGGCAAGTCATGCTGACGCACATATTCGCGTTGAGACAGACTGGTCTGACGCCAGGCTTCTACATGCTGTGTCCAAAAAGCAGTACGTTCTGAATCACTCTCAGGAATGGCGGGCAAATTCTCCATCTCGTTCTCCTCTTGAAAAAGGAGAACCGTACCGGAAAAGTCTATCAATTATTAGGTGGGATTAATTTACGCTTACTATGAACAATCCCTCATAAGTGAGTCAAACAAGCAACTGAATGTGGAGGAGGTTTGGATAGTAATGGCACGTACGTGAATCGTAAGACAGGTTCTATGTTGCCATCAGTGTAGTGAATTGATAAGCCTCACCCAGGACACCGAATCTGCCTATGATCTTTCACTTGATTTTGAATTTGTTCCGGATACCAAGGAGTATCAAGAATAGAAAAACGGTCCCAAGAATCCCTTCGAGCATCGTCAGAAATATCATTGATCGAGGAACCTGGTCTGGTCTATCTCCCAAAACCATTTCAGCTACGCCAATGGAATACCGTGTTCAAAGTGTTCAAGTAGCTTGTAGGCTTTCTCGATTGTTTGATCTTTGCTCTCAATGGGTGTTTCCAGCAGGTAGTGGAGGGCATGTGAATGTGCGATTGCAGAGGCGGCAACGTAATGCTCCCCAACCCACTGTCCAGCCCCGACGCCAACAAGCGCAGTGTAAATCCGCGCGAGATCTTCTCGGCTTGCACCAAACTTCTTCATGACGAGATTTACTTCGTCGTTTGCTTCACAGTAGTTAAGCAGTGCTTGCTCGGCACTCTCGGAACGACCCGATACAAGATCCTGCAAAGAAGGCTGTCTGGGCAGCGCGAGAGATTTGGAAATGCTCAATAGGTTCGCAGAAGGGGGTACGATCCGATTGGTGGAGAGAATCTTTCGAAGCCAATCCAGCATTCTTTTGTTAGTTCCGATCTGGGACGTCAAAGGCATCTTTTCACAACGCACACAGCATTGCAATTCCAAGCGGCTTGCTACACTGGAAGGAACAGATCTTCTAACTGAAAATGCCATCCATTGGCGCCAC
>JASJXV010000107.1 GCA_030123805.1 Gammaproteobacteria bacterium | reverse complement strand
TATGCAGAGGCCAGGCAAGTCGATGCACACACCTGTAACCGGATACTGGCAAAGGTGAGTTCGCTCTCGGGCGAGGAAGCCTGCGGAGCCCGGGTGCTCAATGGGCTAATGCGCACAGAGCACGCCCAGGCGCTGGATGTGGAATTGCTGGATGCCTGCAATTCGGGCGATACCGCCGGAGGCAGGGATCGGGTAGTAGGTTATGGCGCCTTCCTTCTGCATTGACTTCAGCGAGTCGGAACAGGGCCAATTGCTCGACTTTGCGCGGCAATCCATCGAGTCGGGTCTGGCTGGCGGCGCCGCACTGGAACTGGATAGCGAGAATCTGGCTGGCAGTTTATCGATCCAGCTGGGTGTGTTCGTGACTCTGACCCGGTTCGGGACCTTGCGAGGCTGCATGGGTTCCACGGAATCGTCTGATCCACTGGCGCTATCAGTGGCAGAGTGCGCGTTCAAAGCCGCCTTCCACGACCCGCGATTCCCACGACTGGACGCTGGGGAAATGGAACATACCCGGATCGAGATATCCGTGTTGTCGGAACTGGAACCACTTGCTGTTACCGACAGGGCGGATTTATTGAACCGATTGCGCCCCCGGGAGGATGGATTGTTGCTGGAAGACGGCAGCTACCGTTCCATCTTCCTGCCCAGGATGTGGGACATGATTAGCGACCCGGAGGAATTCCTGGATCGGCTGCTGAGCAAGGCCGGGTTACCCGGCGACCACTGGTCCGAGACTATTCGTTTTAAGCGGTATCGGGCGTTGTCCTTTGGGGAATAGGGTCCCTATAAGGCTAAAGGTTCCGTTTATCCACCACACGTTGTGCTTTACCCTGAGAGCGAGGTATAACACCAACCTCATGCGCCTGGACGGTTGCAGAAATACCCACGTATGATTTGATGAAATTCTGCAGGGACTTACTGGCCTGTTCTCTGTGGATAGATTCGCTCCCCACCCCGGGTTTCAGTTCGATGTTGACCGTAATGGCATCGAGACTGCCATCGCGAGTAAGCTCAAGCTGGTAGTGAGGCGATATCTCGGGAACCTTGAGGATCTGCTCTTCGATCTGAGAGGGGAAAACGTTTATCCCCCGAATAATCATCATATCATCGCTACGTCCAGTGATTTTATCCATGCGCCGCATAGTACGGGCGGTGCCGGGTAACAGGCGGGTCAGGTCTCGGGTGCGATAACGGATTACTGGCATCGCTTCCTTGGTGAGCGAAGTAAATATCAATTCACCGTGCTCGCCGTCTGCCCTCGTTTCACCCGTCTCGGGATCTACAATTTCCGGATAGAAGTGATCTTCCCAGATCGTTGGGCCATCCTTGCTTTCTATGCACTCCTGGGCAACTCCGGGCCCGATTACCTCGGAAAGTCCGTAAAGATCGACCGCGTCTATACCCATGCGCTCTTCGATTTCTTTACGCATCGCGTTAGTCCAGGGCTCGGCGCCAAACATACCCGTACGCAGTGAGCAGGTACTGGGATCGATTCCCTGGCGTTCGAATTCATCGGCCAGGTTAAGGCAATAAGAGGGGGTAACCATGATAATGTCTGGTTTGAAATCCTGAATCAACTGAACCTGTCTTTCAGTCATGCCACCAGACATCGGAATGACGGTGCAACCCAGAGTCTCGGCACCATAGTGTGCACCCAGCCCGCCAGTAAAGAGTCCATAACCATAGACTACATACACGATATCGGAAGCGCATCCACCGGCAGCGCGAATTGAGCGAGCCATCACGGTTGCCCACATATCAATATCATTTTGCGTATACCCCACAACGGTTGGTTTCCCTGTGGTACCGGATGAGGCATGGATACGTACCACCTGTTCCATGGGAACGGCAAATGCCTTGAAGGGATAGGTATTGCGCAAATCCTCTTTGCTTGTATACGGGAAATGCTTCAGGTCTTCCAAAGATTTCAAATCCTGTGGATGAACTTTGGCGGCGTCAAATTTCTTCCGGTACATTTCAACATTGTTATAGGCATGATTCAGAGACCATTTGAGCCGCTCAAGCTGTAAGCTGGTCAATTCGTCCTGGCTTGCTTTTTCGATCTGTTCGAGTTTGTTTGGGGTGCTGGAAGCCATCGATATCTGTTCCGGGATTATTAAGGTAAGTGGAAGATTGTGTGCAAAAGTATGCTTTATACACAGATAAGGCGAAGGATGACAAGAATTATCTTTGCCTGACGCCGAAACGGTTTATAGAATTAGTCTGTAATTAATTGTATGAAAAACAATTTAGTTAGATAATGCCGCCCTGGTATAACAATAACATTTTAAATTATGGCAAAAGCAGGTACTGCAGCATTTGCTCCGCAAGGGAGTAAAGAAGGCACGAATAACAACACCGATGTAGCATCCGATGTGAAACCGCTGATGGGTAATGAAGCAATCGCTCGTGGCGTTTGGGAAGCCGGGGTGCGCGTCGCATCCGCCTACCCGGGAACACCCAGTACCGAAATTCTCGAAAATGTCGCTCGTTTCCCTGAGCAAGATATTAAAGCGGAGTGGGCCACCAATGAGAAAGTCGCTCTGGATGTGGCCATAGGTGCTTCCTTCGCTGGCGTAAGGGCATTCGTGGCGATGAAGCATGTTGGCTTGAACGTGGCTTCCGATTCGTTAATGTCGATGACCTATATCGGTGTCAACGGTGGCCTGGTACTGGTTGTTTGCGATGATCCCGGCATTCATAGTTCGCAGAACGAACAGGACACACGATTGCTAGCCAGACTGGCGATGGTTCCGGTGCTGGAACCGAGTGACGCTCAGGAGGCGCTGGACTTCGTCAAGCAGGGTTATGACATCAGTGAGCAATTCGATACCCCGGTAATAGTTCGCAGTACTACACGCCTGTCGCATACCCGCAGCCTGGTGCGAGTCGGCGAACGCGTGGTGCCCATCTCCAAAGGGTTCGTAGACAATATTACCAAGAATGTCATGGTTCCCTCTCATGCCCGAATCCGCCATCCCAGGCTCATCGAGCGGGAGCGTGATCTGGCCGAATTTTTTAATTCCAGCGACTTGAACCGGTGGGAACGCGGCGGCACGGAATACGGGATTATTACCTGCGGCATCAGCTACTCTTATGTTAAGGAGGTAGCCTCCGACGCCAGTGTGCTCAAGCTTGGCGCCTCATACCCATTGGCAGAGGCGTTGATCAGAGAGTTCTGCGAGTCGGTAGATCGGGTTTTAGTGATCGAAGAACTGGAACCGGTGATCGAAGAAACGGTGCGCAAGCTCGGATTTGAAGTGGAAGGCAAGTCCCTGTTTCCAAGAGTAGGGGAGTTTTCACCCAGTGTCGTGCGCGAGGGGCTAGTCAGTGCAGGGTTATTGCCTGTTGCCAAAAGTACGCCAGGTTTATCCCCGGAACCGTTGGCGCGCCCCCCGGTATTGTGTTCAGGCTGTCCTCATACCAGCAGTTATATGGCATTACGGGCTATCAATGCTCGCGTCGCCGGTGATATCGGCTGTTATACGCTGGCCGCCATCGAGCCGCTGAAAGCGATTGATACCTGCGTCGCCATGGGTTCCAGTATCGGTAATGCGGTGGGTATGTATAAGGCAGGTACCGAAAACCGTCCCATCGTGGCAACCATCGGCGACTCCACTTTTATCCATGCAGGCATACCACCTCTCATCGATGCGGTTTATAGCCGGGCCGATATTACCGTCTTGCTACTCGACAACCACACGACCGCAATGACCGGTGGTCAGGACCATGCTGGCACCGGCGTGAACCTACGTGGCAAACAGACCGAGCGGGTCGATTTTGAGCAATTGATTCACTCTCTGGGTGTCAAGTGGGTGCGTAAAGTAGATTCGTATAATCTTGGCAATCTCTACAAGTGTTTGCAAGATGCAGTACGCCACAAGGGGGTATCGGTGATTATTTCCGATCGCCCCTGTGTATTGGATCCGGTGAAGATCAAGGGCACATCCTTTACTGTCAGGGCCGAATCCTGTGTTGGCTGCCAGTCCTGTATGAATCTTGGTTGCCCGGCTCTTTCCTGGAGCGGCGAGCTGTACGACGGCCACAACAAGGTTGAGATTAATCAGCTCGAATGCATGGGTTGCAGTCTGTGCGCCCAGGTTTGTCCTTCGGATGCTATCTACCTGCCAACAGAAGAATAATCCGATGACAACTGCAGTAAAGCCGGTGAAAGCACCGAATACGCCCCCCCTGACGATCCCGCGTCCACACAATGTCCTGATTGTCGGGGTCGGTGGACAGGGTGTCATTATGATTTCCAAAGTTCTGGCGACGCTCTGCCAGGAGCAGGGCTTTGAAGTCAAACAGAGTGAAGTACACGGTATGGCCAAGCGTGGTGGAGCGGTATTCAGCCATGTCCGTTTCGGCGAAATAGTGCATTCACCGACTATCCCCGAAGGGGAAGCAGACGTTCTGCTCGCTCTCGAATGGGCTGAAGGGATGCGCTGGATGCCCTACCTGCGGCAACAGAGCGGGACTTTCATCGCCGATACACAGCGTATTGTCCCTCCTTTCGCCTGCCGCAACCGGACCCGGGGAGCACGCACCGGTTATGTGGGCGAAACCATTCAAACCGTGATGGAACAGGTCGAAAATAGTTTCGCTCTGGATGCTATGGGAATCGCCAAACAACTGGGTGTTGTCAAAGCCGCCAATACCGTACTTCTGGGGGCGCTGTCGACGGCACTGGATTTCCCCACCGAGGCGTGGAAGTCGGTAATCAGTAAATTCGTACCACCCCAAACCACCAAAGTTAACCTGCTTGCATTCGATGCCGGTCGGGAATGGGCCCTTGGTTTTGATCGTGAAAGCGAATTACGTAATATTAAGGATACCAGATCACTTCACCAGGAAAGCACTGTAGAAGCTGGCGCAGATTACTCCAGGGTGGAAATTACCGAGGAATGGTGTAAGGGATGCGATATTTGTGTCAAATTTTGCCCGGAACGTTGCCTGATTATGAACGAAAAACTTATTGTAGAAATGGCAGAACCAGAGCTTTGTACCGGCTGCCGTATGTGTGAATGGTTGTGCCCTGATTTTGCAATTACTGTTCATACTCCCAACCACGTTCCGCTGTAGATTACGTTTTATACGAGGTTTGTTATGTCTTCCGTTCAAAACATCCAGGGCAATCATGCCTGTGCCCTGGCAGCCGTAGCTGCAGGATGTCGCTTTTACGCCGGTTATCCAATTACTCCCTCTTCGGAAATCGCCGAACGTATGTCGGTTGAGTTACCCGCGGTGAATGGTATTTTCGTACAGATGGAAGATGAAATAGCATCCATGGGCGCGATTATCGGTGCTTCCATGGGCGGCGCCAAGACGATGACTGCAACCAGTGGCCCCGGATTTTCGCTCAAGCAGGAAAACCTTGGCTATGCCGCCGCTACCGAAGTGCCCTGCGTGATTATCAATGTGATGCGCGGTGGTCCCAGTACAGGAATGCCAACCCGCCCCGCCCAGGGTGATGTCATGCAGGCACGCTGGGGTACTCACGGTGATCACCCCATAATCGTTCTGACGCCCTGGTCGGTTCAGGAAATCTATCAACAAACCTTGCGTGCTTTCGATCTTTCCGAAGCCCTGCGTGTTCCAGTCGTGGTGCTTATTGACGAGGTTATCGGGCACCTGGTGGAGTCGGTAGATCTCGCTAAAATGAATACTGGGAACCCCGTCGAACGGAAATGGGCTGATAGTAGCCAAGAGGATTTTCAACCCTACGCCCACACCGAGGACCTGGTACCACCGATGCCCCGGCCGGGCGATGGTTATCGTACTCACACTACCGGGCTGACGCATGCAGAAAACGGATTTCCTACCCAGGATCCAGAGGTCGCTAATCGCGTCATATCACGCCTTCTGCAGAAGCTTGAGCATCACAATGACCTGGTCGAATGCGTGAATCAGTCTGATTGTAAAGATGCAGAAATAGTGATTGTCGCCTATGGGATTACCGCCCGGGCTGCGCAAAGTGCCAAACAGCAATTACAGGGAGAAGGGGTCAAGGTAGGCATATTCAGGCCGATCACCCTCTGGCCATTTCCGCAACAAACGTTTAGCGAGGCAATTGCAAATGCACGGCTGGTGCTGGTGCCCGAAATGAACGCTGGTCAACTGATTGTAGAAATTGAGCGTTATAGAAACGACTCTACCCGTATTATCGGCCTGAATCGTTACGATGGTGAACCCATTTCACCACAACAAATATTCAATAAGGTGAAAGAGGTTCTGCAAGATGCTTGATCAGGCGAAGACTCCTTTTGAAATCAGGGATTATATCCGACAACAGCTGTTTCCTCACTTCATGTGCCCCGGTTGTGGTCATGGTATCGCGCTGCGCGCGTTGCTATGGGCGATCCACGATCTGGGCATTGCCAAGGACGATCTGGCGATCGTATCTGGTATCGGATGCTCGGGCCGGATTGGCGCCTATATCGACGCCAACACGTTTCACACCACCCACGGCAGACCCCTGGCCTTTGCCACCGGATTGAAACTCGCCCGACCCGATCTGCATGTAATCGTCATCACCGGAGACGGTGACTGCCTCGCCATCGGTGGCAACCACCTTATCCATGCCTGTCGACGAAATCTGGATATCACCTGCCTGATGCTCAACAACGAAATCTATGGTATGACCGGTGGCCAGGTATCGCCAACTACGTCGAGTGATCGCTACACCACCACCACGCCTGAAGGTAATTATGAACCCGTATTCGATGCCTGCAAACTGGCGCAGGGTGCAGGTGCCGGATTCGTCGGCCGCGAGATGACACTACAGACTCCATCGTTAAAGAAGCTGATACAACAGGGAATCGCTCACCCGGGTTTCTCTTTCCTGGAGGTTATTTCGGATTGCACGGAGATTTATGGGCGTAAAAACGATCTCGGTGAGTCCGCTGAAATGGTGTTGAGTCAAAAGGCGGATTTTCGTTCCGCCTCTTATGGAATGATCGCGGATGAAGTGTTTCAGCCACGCAACGTCAAAACCGGTGTTTTATATAAAGACGATCGACCCGAGTATGCTCAGGCTTACCGGCAAAAGATTGCCAGCAGGGCAAAAAAATGAGCGAAACCCAGATTCGTTTAAGCGGTAGCGGTGGTCAGGGGTTACAACTGGCGGCTAGAATTCTTGTATCGGGACTGGCGCTTGAGGGCCGGAACATTTCCCTGTCACAAAGCTATGAACCCACCTCCCGGGGCGGACTGAGCCGTTCCGATCTTGTGGTCGGCAGTAGTACGGGTTATCCGCTGGTTTCCGCAATCGACTATCTGGTTATTCTGGATCAGATTGCAGTTGAAAATTCCCTGGGTCTGATCAAAAATGACTCCACTGTTATCGTTGACAGTGAACGCGTTGACTCTCCTCCTGATGGTGCCCATACCACGATCTCCCTGGCCCTGATCCAGACAGCGCGGGAAATCGGCAATGTACGTGCCGCGAATGTGGTTTCACTCGGCGTCCTGGCGGGCCTGAGTGGTATCTGTAGTCAGAAATCACTACTTCAGGCAATTCGCGATACGGTTCCTGCGCGTTTTATAGACCTCAACCTGGAGGCTTTAGCGCGTGGTTATGCTCTGGTTTCAGCAGAAAAGAGCAAGGATACGCAACTGACTGCGGTCAGTTGAAATCACTTTATTCCGGCTGAGTAACAGGCAGACGATAGCCATTACCGGTAGAGTAAATGTGGCAGATACAGGGAAAGAGCCGGTATCAGGGTAATCAGTATTAAACGCACTATATCCACGCACCAGAAGGGCGTCACGCCCTTAAATATGGTGCCCGTTTTGACATCTGGCAATACGCTGGAGAGAACAAAAATGTTAAGGCCTACCGGTGGGGTAATCAGGCTAATCTCTGTCACCACTACGACCACGATACCGAACCAGATTAGATCGAATCCGAGACTTTGTACCAGTGGAAAGAATGCTGGTACGGTCAGCAGAAGCATAGAAAGTGATTCCAGGACACACCCGAGCAGGATATAAATCAGCAGGATGAGGAATATAACCGCCAGCGGAACTAGATTCATGCTGGTTACGAACTGCAATAAATCATCCGGCAACCCTGCCCGGTTGACAAAGTTTGAGAATATCATGGCGCCGATGATGACGGCGAACAGTGATGCTGTTGTTTTTGCAGTATCGGATAATATTTCGTATAGCACTTTGAAATTCAGCGTATGGCGAAAAAGCGCAATCAGAAATGCACTCCCGGCACCGATGCCGGCAGCCTCGGTCGGGGTGAAAATTCCGGCATAAATGCCGCCCATGACGACAAGGAACAGCATCAATGTACTCCAGACGCCTCCCAGTGCCTTGAGTTTGTACTGCAGCGAAGTTTTCTCGCCGCGAGGGCCGGAATCCGGGTCCCGCCGCACCGTGTAAGCCACCGCAGCCAGATAAAACAGGATCCCCAGTATGCCCGGAATTAAGCCTGCAGCAAATAATTCACGAATACTCTGCTCGGTCATAATCCCATAGATTACGAGAATAACGCTCGGAGGGATAAGTATGCCCAGGGTGCCACCAGCGGCGATCGAGGCAGCAGCCAGCGAGTCTGAATAACCATATTTGCGCATCTGTGGCATGGCAACCTTGGCCATGGTCGCAGCGGTCGCCAAACTGGATCCGCAGATCGCCGAAAAGCCGCCGCAGGCAACCACCGTCGCCATAGCAAGCCCACCGCGACGATGCCCTAGAAAGGCGTGTGAGGCATGATAAAGTTCGTGCGATAGTCCAGCCCGGGTGACGAAATTGCCCATCAAAATAAATAGAGGTATTACCGACAGACTGTACTCTTGCGCGGTGTTGATGGTTCGGATAGCTGCCATTGTCAGTGCTGGCTTGAAGGCCCAGTCACCCAGGGCCGCGTAACCAATCAGGCCCACAAGACCCATAGCAAAAGCAATGGGTAAGCGCAAGAAGACCAGCCCAAGCAGACAGATAAATCCGATCAGCGCAATATCCATTACTGATCCGAAGGACTGGGCAGGCTAGCCAGGATACTCACTAAAGCGTCTCTCACACTAACTTCAAAGATGCTTTAAATATATTAGGGAAATCACAGGAATAGGGTCTGTTCAGATGCAATATCAGGATGAGTCAGAATTTTGGGTGAATAGACGCCGATAGCCCCGATGCAACAGATTAAGCATTAAGCCTATTGCTGTGACCCAGCACATGATTGCTATAAACCACATGATATAACCAACCGGGAACTCCATGTATTCACTGACCTGACCATATCTAAGTGAGCGCGAGGCCAACACTTCGATGCGCAGACCAAGAAAAATAAGTGACACCGCTATGATGATATTAATGATATTGGAACGGATGCGCTGCATTCGCGTGCTGAACAAATTATCCATGAGATCAACGACAATATGCTCTTCACGCCAACTGATCACCGGCAGGTAGGCAAACACAACAATAGCGACCGCAAATTCGGTCAGTTCAGTCGAACCAGTCAAGGGATTGTTGAACACGTAGCGACCGATGACATCCACGCAAGTGAGCGCCATTAAAAAAAATAGCGCTATCGCTGCAACGATTTTAAAAATACGGGCCAGCGAAATGGCTAGCCCGTAATCCATTACCCGGTCAGGGGTGATGGGAGTTGACATGGCTTGCAGTTAACCGCCAGATTGTACTGCTTGGGCAATTTCACGAAATTCCTTAAGCGCTGCCCTGGCATCGATGTTGCGATCCTTGACTCGCTCGATCCAGTCGGCATCCATCCCCTCTGCCAGTTTTGCAAAATCGGCCAGCATCGCATCGTTTGCCTGCACGATGGTGTTACCCGATGCCCTGGCATCGTCCTCACCAATTTGGTCAGCCTTACCCCAGGCGGCACCTGCCATACGTGATAACTTTTCTCCGGAAACGCTCATAATGGCCTCACGATCGTGGTCGGACAACCCGGCCATGAAATCCTCATTGAGGAATAATCCAAATGAACCCAGGTACATGCCCTGAGGAAATTTGTAAGTATAGGGAGCAACCTCTTTGATGCGCAGGCTCTTTTTGACTTCCATAGGCATGAAGACCCCATCGGCGACGCCCTGGGAAAGGATTTCATAGACCTTGGAGCCGGGTGCCGGAACGCCTTCTATACCCATGCGTTTGCCAATTTCACCCTGAATGCCGCCACCGACACGAATTTTTTTACCCTTCATATCGGCAAGCGATTCGATCGGTTCGCGCATATGTATCTGCCCCGGTCCGTGAGTGAACAGTCCGGCAACGATTACACCGTCATGTTCTCCAGCCTTGCTCAGGTATTTTTCATTGATCCGCCAATGGGCAACGGATGCTGCTTCCGGGCCAATTCCATGCAAGGGAAGTTCAGGGAGCTGGGTTAGTTTAAATCGTCCTGGCAGGTAACCATGGTAGGTCCAGGCAGCATCAACTGCACCATCCTGCACCAGGTCGATGAGACTCTTGGGATGTCCGAGCCCATACTCAAGTTTAATTTTTACGTGCCCGTCGGTTGCTTTCTCAACCCATTCACCCCAGGTGGTGAGCACAACAGCATTCATGAGGTGGGTTGGTGGTAGCCAGGTTGCCACTCGAAGGGTTTTTTCGGCATACGCCTGGGTAGATAGTAGCATTCCCAGTACGACGCCTATCGTTATAACACGAAGGTTTCTCATTCCGAATCTCCTATGGGTATAGTAGTTAGTTATTATAGAGGCAAGGCCAGCAGCGAGATCGCCGCTATGAGGGCCAGCCAAACAGGATTTTGCCCAAAATCAAGTAATGCAGAATAAACCCTATCTTATCTGTATAACAGCGTCAATCAATCGGCGCTACTTTTGTCCCTGATGCCTATAATGAATTTTAGCCACTCTGGAACTCGCAGCCAAGGTAGGAATGGCCGAAATGATGGACAATTTGCACGAAGTTGCTTCTACGGGAAACATTATTGGCTCTGCCACTGTATCGAATAAATTGTACAATTATATTTGCTTTCTTTTATCAAACATTCGTATCAGACTAATTGGCAATCAGTAGCAACGCTCACTTGTACGCCGAGGGTCGTTATGAAATATGTTGACTGGATACGGGTGTGAAGACGGTACCGAGGA
>JASJXV010000214.1 GCA_030123805.1 Gammaproteobacteria bacterium | reverse complement strand
AAAGAACGCGGTGTTATCCGTGCAGCCGGTCTATACGCTGCTGTCGTATGGCTGTTGCTCCAGGCGTCGGACGTTCTCTTTCCGGCTTTTGAAATCCCGGATTCAGACGTAAAAATACTGCTTGCCGGTGCGGCTTTATGTCTCCCGTTCGTGCTGGCGTTTGCGTGGTTCTATGAATTAACGGATAAAGGTTTTCAGCGAGAGGAAGAAGTTCGTGAAGGTGGTGCTACCCGTCTGCTGATGGGTAATGAAATCTACTATGTGATCATTTGCATTCTCGCACTGGCCCTGTCTATTTCCGTGTACATGAATTTAAGGTTAGAAGAAATCCCTGAAGCTTCACCGGGTCCGATATCTGTTCTCATATCAGATTTTGACAATCAAACGCACGATCCTATTTTTGATGGATCGGTTGAACAGGCACTGGCTATCGGTGTTGAAGGGGCATCATTCATTACATCTTATGCTCGACCGCAGGCACTCAAAATCGCCGATCTGCTAAAACCCGGCACCGGGCTGGATGAAGAGAGGGCCCGACTGGTCGCCTTGCGCGAAGGCATCTCGTTAGTACTGGCTGGCAATATAATTCCCGATGGTCAGGGGTTTCAGCTAAATCTGACAGCTATTGATCCTAAAGAGGGTAAAATTATCACCGCAGCAGTGGATATCCTCACTAACGGCATCAAGGTTGACCTTGATAGCGGCAATACTCGATTTCTTGCTGCCAAGTATATTGCTCTTGCAGAAGCCTATGTTGCACTGGACATGCGACAGGAACACCCTGACCGCTTCAGCATCATTGGTCAGGGTGTTAGATGAAACTAAAAACTAGGTTATTCAGTCAGGATAATCTGTTTGGTGTCTGCCGCTCCATTCCCGGCAGCACCGGGTATCTCCACCAGATAACATCCCGGCACCAGTGGCGAGTCGTTTAACGTGCTTTGGCCTGTCTGCCAGTTAAGTTGCCATTCGAGACTCGAATACCGTAAGGAACTCTTACCGGCATCGAGATTCACCACCTGCGGTGGTTCGCTGATGGCACAGGTCTCACCCAGGTATGAAATCTTGATGGGTGCCGTGCCCTTGCCAGGCAGTTTATCGATCATGAAGCGGCTTTCCAGGAGCCTATTGCCGAAACCGTAACCCCATCTCAGGTTCAGATTGGGGCCGAGGGCGAATGTCGTCCCGGAAGCTGGCACGCAGATCACGGTGGGTGGGGAATTCAACAACCGCACCGTGGGGCCCGTGGCTTCGACGCCCGGAATGTTGGGTAGCGATAACGGATCTAGAATCGGAATATCGAAGTCCACTTCGCTGGTGAGGTCGAACGATTGATCGTCACACACCTCACCGGTGTTGCAGGCTTCCGAACTCACGTACAACCCAACCCAGCCAGGGAATCGCGAACAAAAAGCTGGACAGTAGTACCACCTTCGAACGTAAACCGAAGGATAGATTGAATGATAATTTTGATGCGTTAATCATTCATCATCGTTCCAACGGTATCCCATACCATACACCGTATCGATACAGTCAAAGTCGGAATCAATGTCGATGAACTTCTTCCGAATCCGTTTTATATGTGAGGTAATGGTGCTGTCATCAACCACCATCTTTGATTCCTGCATCAGTTGCTGAAGAGTCTTCACATGTCCGGCAGTTCTCTCCGGAATCTGGCATTTGGACCCGGGTATATGCAAGGATCCAGTTGTCCCGGCACCATCGGCAACACTGTGATCGTCGGGCATCGGGATACACATTTCAGAGAACTTGAATATCTGTCTGTTGGGCAGGACCTGGCTATTCAGACCGACGATGGCAACATAACCAACTATCGCATTACAGATCTCATTATTGCAGATGAATCGCAACCCGGACTGCTGCGCTCCGTAGGTCTGTAGGTCTGGTTAGCCGAAGGCGTAACCTGACATATTTGTCGGATTACGCTATAAAAATCATAGCTAATCCGACCTACAAGCCGATTACCTGCTACCTGTTTGATGCCCTGGTGCCAGGCGGACCCCTGCGTTTCGTTGTCAGGGCTGAGCGTGCTTCGTAAGCAAACACTGCTGTCCCACAAACTTGTTAACGAGCTGAACCGGATATTTCTGGCTATCCCAGACAACTATACGTAGCGTCAATCAGCAACTTCGCCCGTGGAATCGCATCGGGATCTGGCTGCATCTGATTCATCGCATAGCCGATAGCCACATTGTTTTCGGGATCGGCAAATCCGGTGGAACCACCCGCACCTGCATGGCCAAATGCTGTTTCACTGGGACCGTAAGCAGCATCCGTGTTCAGCATAAATCCGCGGGCACGGCGCATAGGCATCCCTGTTACCAGATCGATCTGGTTGTCTACTTCCTGTTTGGTCGCTTCGGTAATAGCCTCGGGACTGATGATACGCACACCATTTAATTCGCCGCCATTTGCCATGGCGCCATACACGGTTGCTATGCCACGCGCATTGCCCTGCCCATTGGCAGCGGCTATCTCCGCCCTGCGCCACGCTGCCGAACTGGCATCCTTGTAAGGCTTTATCGATGGATTTAACAATGCAATCGGATACAGCTCCGGCATTTTGGGTGGAGTTTCCGGAGGTTCCGGCCGAGTTCGCGCGCGATTGGGACCAATCATATCGGCGACTCGATCCATTTCCGAATCGGGCAAACCGATATAACAGTCAGCTCCAAGTGGCGTAGCCACCCTGTCTCTGAAATAAGTACCCAGCGTCTGACCTGTGATGCGTCTCACCAGTTCGCCGGGTAGATAGCCCCAGGTAACAGCATGATATCCGGCAGCAGTACCCGGCTCCCACAATGGTTTCTGGGCGGCCAGCAGGTTAACCATTTTGTCCCAGTCATACAGGTCCTCAACGGTCAGTTTCTGACTCACACCGCAGAGTCCACCCTGATGAGACAACAGTTGTGCGACCGTAATTTTATGTTTGCCCTCAGCGCCAAACTCCGGCCAGTAATCGACCACAAGTGCATCGAAGTCCAGCAATCCGTCACCCGCAAGAATGGCGATGGCAATGGATGCAAGCCCCTTGGTGGTGGAGTAGATATTTACCAGCGTATCCTGTTGCCACTCCACTTCGCAGGATTGATCCTGATAGCCGCCCCAGAGATCGACCACATTGCGACCTTTATGTACTACTGAAAAACTGGCGCCTACTTCAATACCGTTCCAGTTTGCTGCGAATACCTCTTTTACCGACTCAAACCCCGCTGCTACTTCACCCTGTACTTCAACCTGCATTTATAAACCCCTTCAGTATGTCTGTGCATCTGTATCCTAAAACGTTTACCGATCAGACTCAATCTGATGCAATTAAAGGGGACGGAG
>JASJXV010000024.1 GCA_030123805.1 Gammaproteobacteria bacterium | reverse complement strand
ACGATGCAGAAAATGCCGGTTATCTATGGAACGTGAACGATGCAGAAAATGCCGGTTATCTATGGAATGTAAGTGAGATGAGCGTCAATCGATGGGTCAATCAGGAATAGGTTTGATGTGGGGGTTCTGGACCATCCCCCTGTCCGGAACCCCCAAACCTGTATTGTGGATATCGAATAATGCCGAATCTTGATCAAATGCCAGGCTATTACGGGTCTCGAGAGGAACCACTCGTCGCCAAAAGCAGTAATAATTGGCGAATGATCCGCCGTTTTTTCCCCTTAGCAATAAATGGCGAATATGGGAAGACACCCCCTATTGTTTTAACCTCGTTGCTCTTGTTGTTGCTGATCTTTTCAGCTGCCGATAGTTTTGCATCAAGCTTTTATGAACAGGAAAACCTTACATTTGACCGCCTGGGGACCGAGCAAGGATTGTCTCAGGCAACGGTGAATACGATTGTCCAGGACAAACATGGATTTATATGGCTGGGCACCCAGGAAGGCTTGAATCGGTACGATGGCTACAGCTTCGAAACCTATTTCAATAATCCCGATGATCCGGAAGGCTTGTCCGACGATTGGATTTCAGATCTGCTGGAAGATCGACAGGGAAACCTTTGGATTGCCACGGATGGCGGCCTGAATCTATTTAATCCCGACTCACGGACATTTACCAGATATTTACCACATCCGAAAATCGCAGGGGTGCACAAGCATGCCGGTGTCTATGTGCTCTATGAAGATCGCAGCGGTTATTTGTGGGTAGGAACCTCAGTGGGGCTTTCCAGATATCTGGGTGATGGAAACTTTGAGAATTTTGTACACCAACCGGGTGATGACAAATCCATAAGTCCGGGTGCCGTCAGTGCAATATATGAAGATAGTAGCGGAAACCTATGGATAGGTACTGAGCAAAGTGGCTTAAACAGGTTTGACAGAAACACGGGGGGGTTCGTTCGCTACCAGTCAAATCCCGGGAATCGCAATTCACTTTCAGACAATCACATCCGTGCGCTTATTGAGGTTGAGCCAGGTACGCTCTGGGTAGGGACATTCAATGGTGGAATTACCGTACTGGATATCGAATCAGGTCAAATGAGCTATCTGCAGCATAGTAGTGCAGATCCGACCAGTCTAAGTTCAAATCTGGTCAGAGACTTCCTCAGGGATAGAAATGGCAATCTGTGGATAGCAGCCGATAGGGGTCTCAATCTATGGGTACCGGAAGTGAAAGGTTTTCAACATTTCACTCACGACCCAACAAATGTTAATTCGCTAAGCAACGACGAGGTTATCGATCTGTTCGAAGATGATGGCGGTGTCATTTGGGTTGGCACAAAAAGCGGGGGTGTAAGCAAGTGGAACAATAGCATAACAACCTTTCCTCACATCTGGCACAAGGTTGGTGACAGCAACACCTTATCAGATAACCAGATAACCTCATTTACTCAGGGCTTGAACAACGAGTTATGGATTGGGACCTTTGGGGGGTTGAATTCCTGGGATACGCAGACCGGGAATTTCAATGTAATCCACCAGGGAGACCGCAATCTCAGTGGCGAAGTGGTCATGTCCCTGCTGATGGATAGCAGGGCAAGACTATGGGCAGGCACCATGAGAGATGGTCTCAATCTGCGTGAACCGGGTGCGACTAACTTCCGACAGTTTCGTAATCATCCGGGAGATGTGCATAGTCTGAGATCAGATCAAATTAGCAAAATTTTTGAAGACTCAAAAGGAAGAATCTGGATTGGTACCTATGGCGGAGGTATTCATCGTTATCTCGAAGATGGCAGGTTTCAAAGATATCCTGCTGTCGAAGACGATGCCTTGGCACTGTCGGGTTTTTACGCAGTAGATATCACGGAAGATAAGGATGGCATCATCTGGATTGCTACTGAAAGGGGCGGCGTAACCCTGCTTGATCCGGAAACTGAAAAAACACAGTTCTTCAGACATGACGACAAAGATCCGTTCAGTGTGAGCAGTGACCAGGTCATCACATTGCTTCGTACTGGCGATGACATGTGGGTCGGTACCCGTGACAAAGGACTGAGTCTGTTCAACTATAAGCAACAGAATTTCTCCCACTATGATAAACGACAAGGTTTGGCGAGCGATGCTATATATGGGCTGGCGCTGGAAGCGAACGGGCGTCTGTGGATCAGTGGCAACAAGGGTATTTCTGTATTGGATCCAAAGACGGGAGAAATATACGGATATGATTCCACCCACGGATTACAGAGTAACGATTTCAATCATGGCGCATCCTTGAAAACCCGGGAAGGCTACTTTCTCTTTGGGGGCAGTAACGGTTTCAACATATTTGATCCCTTAAGCATTCGCGGTAATAGCTATATTCCGCCTATCAAGCTCACCCGCTTCACGAAATTCAATAAATCTGTCGATTTTGAGACCTCTGTATCCGATATATCCTCCATAGAATTAGAATACAGCGATTATGTAATCGGCTTCGAGTTTGCTGCTCTGGACTATACAGCGCCGGAGAGGAATAAGTTCAAGTATATGCTGGAAGGATTCGATCGTGACTGGGTGGAAATACAGGGAGTACATCAGGCAACCTATACTAATCTTGATGCCGGTACATATAAATTCAGAGTCATAGGTTCAAATAATGACGATCAATGGAATATGCATGGTTTATCGATAGACCTTGAAGTGAAACCACCCTTATGGGCGACCTGGTGGGCATATCTTGCATATATTCTGGTCAGTGCTGCCATGATTTATTACTCGTGGAGATCGTATACATTAACTCTGAAACGAGAAGCTAAAGAGCGTTATAACCGGGAATTGCAGTTGTATATCGAGTCTTTGGAGGAAGCTTCCGACTGCGTATTGATTGCAGACGAGAATGGAACCCTGAAGTATGCCAATAATGCAATCTACTCCATGATGGGGATTATTCCCGCAGTCGCCAGGGGTAGACCCATGATGGAATTGTTGTTTTCCTCATTCAGGGATGCAGAGGAAGCCCAGCGAGGCCTGAAGGAGAATGATCGCTGGCATGGTGAAGTATTCAACCGTCGCGGGGATGAGGACTACACTGCAGAAGTAACAATATCAAAGGTAAAGCGTGGTGTATCTAACGAAACTGCTTATGTGTGTATTGCAAGAGACATTACTGCGCGAAAACGAACTGAAGAAGAGTTGGAAAACCATCGCCAGAAATTGGAAGAGTTGGTAGAACAGCGTACTGAAGCGTTAAGCAGGGAGATTGTTGGACATAAGGCAGCCGAGAAAAAACTGGCCGCGTCCCTGCAAGAGAAAGAGTTGTTGTTAAAGGAAGTACATCATCGTGTGAAAAATAATATGCAGGTAATTTCCAGCTTGCTAAATATTCAGGCGGAATCCATTGATGATGAAGAATTCTCTATGCTGTTAAGGTCAAGTCAACAGCGCATCAAGTCGATGGCTTTGATCCACGAGAATCTGTACCAGTCAGACAATCTACTCGGTATTAATTTTCAGGAATATATTGAAATGCTAGGCAATAGTTTATGCCGTTTCTACACCATCAAGGGCATGAACATCTGCATGGATTTCCAGGTCGAAGATATATCGCTGGATATCGAAACAGCCGTTCCCTGTGGGCTCATCATTAATGAACTGATCTCCAATTCACTGAAGTATGCCTACAAGGGAAGGACAGGAATCGGCAGGATAGGAGTTTCTTTCAGGAAATTCGAAGATTGTTACATTCTTACCATTAGTGATGATGGCCATGGCATGCCCAAAGACTTCAACTTTGACAATATTACTTCAATGGGAATGGAGATTATCTGCATACTGACAGATCAACTGGACGGCAATATTCAACTGGTTAAGGGCAAAGGTACAACATTCAGGATTTCATTTCCTGAGAGGGATGCAGTATGGCAAAAACAAGCTTAATGATAGTCGAAGACGAGGTTCTGGTTGCTCGTGATATCAAATCCCGATTAGAACGAATGGGATACGAAGTGATTGGAACTGCCACGAAAGGGTTGCAGGCGGTTGATATGGCCATCAATCTCAGGCCCGATCTTATCCTCATGGATATCAATTTGAGAGGTGACATGGATGGTATTACGGCGGCCATGACGATCCATGAAACCTATGATGTACCGGTGATTTTTTGTACAGCATATTCCAATAAAGCAATACTGGATCGCGCCAAAATATCGGAACCTTATGGTTATGTCCTGAAACCGTTCGACAACAGAGAGCTTGAGATCAATATTGAAATTGCTCTCTATAAGCACAAGATTGAAAAAGATTTGAGAGTTACCAGACAGCAATTCAAAGTGACCCTTACTAATATTAGTGATGGCGTCGTGGCAACAGATGCTACAGGAAAAGTATTTCTGGTTAATCCGGTTGCTGAGACTCTTACGGGCCTGCCCAGCACCCACGCACGCGGACAATCGCTCTCAAAGATCATGCAAATAAAGGATTTCGAGACAGGTGAGTATTTCACGGACTTCCAGGAAAAAGTTCTGAATTCGCAGGATTACTTCAACGACACCAGATTATACCTGGTGCGCGCTGATGGAGAAGAGATTCCGGTCGAGATTAGCGTTAATTTCATGAAGGAAGATGAAGGTCGATTTGAAGGAATTGTCTTAACGATTAGGGATATAAGTAAACAGATTGGTTACGAAAAGACCATAAGTTATAACGCTTTATATGACCAGCTGACTAATTTGCCGAACCGTGCATTGTTCATGGATCGACTGGTCTACTCAGTGAATAGAACCAAAAGAGGAGAACGGCATCCTTTCTCTGTGCTATTTATTGACCTGGATGAGTTTCGGCTGGTTAACGAAGGTCTGGGACATCACGTGGGTGATCGATTAGTGTCCATGATCGGCGAGCGGATTGGGAAGATGTTGCGACCAGAGGACACTCTATCCAGATTCAGTGGTGATATTTTTGTTGTCCTGCTAGATCCTGTCACATCCGTTAACGATGTGACCATGGTATGCAATCGTATCCAGGCAGCGATTGCAGAACCTATAGTAATTGATAAGCAAGAGATCAACATTACATCAACAGTCGGAATTGTGATTAACAACGGCCACTATCAGGTACCCCAGGACTTGATCAGAGACGCTGACACAGCGATGCACAGAGCAAAAAGCCAAGCGCCAGGATCTTATATGATCTTCGATAGCGAAATGCATGAAAGCGTATTGCGATTCATGGAATGGAAGAACGGTATCCAACAGGCTATTCAGGACGAAGAGTTTGAGATTTATTATCAACCGATTATGTGTGCCAAGAGTGAAGAAGTCGTGAGTATGGAAGCGTTAATACGGTGGAATCACCACGATTTTGGATTTATATCTCCCGCTGAATTTATACCCATCGCAGAAAAATCCGGCCAGATTCATCAACTGGGAGAGTGGGTACTACGCTCGGTCTGCAATCAGATCAAGCGCTGGCAGCAAACAGAGGTTGGCAATATAAAGGTAGCTGTGAATCTTTCCGCGAAACAATTCGAGAGCGACATCCCGCAACTGATTACATCGATCCTGATGGAGACCCGAATCTCGCCCAGTTCACTGGGTCTGGAGATCACTGAAGGGACTGCTATGAGGAACGTGGATCAAAAAATTATTATGATGGAGAAATTACGTAATCTGGGATTGGAAATTTCAATAGATGATTTTGGAACCGGATACTCGTCACTGGCTTATCTCAAGAAGTTTCCGATCCATACATTGAAGATAGATCGCTCCTTTATCATGGACATTCAGAAGAATCTGGATGATCTTGCAATCACTCAAGCTATTATTGCTATGGCGCAGAACTTGCGACTGAAGGTATTGGCTGAGGGCGTCGAGACGATAGAGCAGTTGCAGATCCTCAGAGACGCCGGGTGTGATTACATTCAGGGTTACTACTACAGTCAAGCATTGCCTGCCGATGAAATTCAAACGTTTATAGCTAATACTCGTGGGGGTCGCAAGGTTAGTTATCTGAGACAGTCGGCTGTTAAAAGTCACGAGTTTCAAGTTTAGAGCGACTAACACGACCAGGGTCGCGCCACATCTACAAATAACAGTTTGTTATTTAGAAGTAGGTCAGAGTAGGACGCAGTCCGTAATCTAACGATGAAACTGCCATAACAAAGCTATGGCAATAGTGTTCCCCCATCCACATCTACAGTTGTTCCGGTGACATAGCGGGTGGTCATGAAGAAGATGATTGCATTAGCCAGTTCTTCAGGCTTGCCCACTCTCCTTAGGGGAATGTTCTTGCTCATCTGCTCGAATGTGGCCTCTTTATTGTCGCCCATCCAATCGAACATTGCTGTGTCAATGATTCCCGGAGCAACTACATTCACGCGTTTAGGTGCGATCTCCAATGCTAACGCCCGACCTAATGCCTCGACGGCACTACCTACACAGCTGAGTGAGGACATACCGGGATTACATTTCCGCGCCGGGGTACCGCTTACCAGTGTGAGTGAACCATCTTCCACCAGATGAGGAACACCATGGCGAGTTACATTTGTGTAGCCCCAGAACTTGTTAAAAGCTTCTGCAAACTGTTCAGCCGTCTGTTCCATGAAGGGCGCCATGGTACGATTCGCCCCTGTCGCTGCAGATACCAGGTGATTGATAGGTCCTGCTTCTGAAAATACTGCTTCAAGAGAAGCTATGTCATGGGTGTCTGCGACGCGGAATTTTATCTCGCCTGGAGCCTTCGATTTTGCCTTCTCTATACTGGTTTCGGATCTGCTGGCCGCATACACTTCCGCTCCCAGTTCAAATGCTGCGATAGCCGTTGCCAAACCGATACCAGATGTGCCGCCAATAACTACAACCTTCTGATTTGAAAGATCTTTCACAATTTACCTCCAGTCTGAAACACAAGGCAGTCAGTATATCTCAACACCAGGGGTAGCGACATTACTGTATTAAATAGAGATAATGGATGATCATGGCAAGAATTGAGGGTGAGGATATGAGCGAGAATGAAACAATAATAAGAGATTTCATTACGGCATGGTCCAGACTGGATGCTAACGAACTGGTTGCTTTTTTCACTGACGATGGGGTCTACCACAATATGCCGACCGCGCCAGTTAGCGGTAAAGATAATCTGCTAAAGTTTATTGGTGGTTTCATTGCCAATTGGAGCAGGACTGATTGGGACATACTCAATCTGTTGGCTGACGGCAATATTGTTATGGTGGAGAGACTGGATAGAACCAGGGTAGGGGACAAGGGGGTAGACTTGCCCTGCTTTGGGATATTTGAAATGGAAGATGGCAAGATCAAAGTATGGCGTGACTACTTCGATATGGGAACCTTTGTAAAATCACTGGCAGAATAGACAGAACCAGAACTTGCTAATCCAGCGCTGCAAACTTACAGCTGAAATGCCGTAGAAACTTCGGTTGATAGGTAATCCTGTAACCCGCGATCTGGTCTCGATTGCGCCACACCGATTCCATAACCTCAAGAATGTAATCGAAATGGCTTTGAGTATAGACGCGTCTCGGAAATGCCAGGCGCACCAACTCAAGAAGTGATGGTTGTTCATTCCCCGCTGCATCAAAACTACCGAACATCACACTACCCAATTCTACGCATCGAATTCCCCCTTCCACGTAAAGTGCATTAACCAGACCAATACCGGGATACTGCAATGATTCAATATGCGGTAACATCGCTTTCGCATCGACGAATGCAGCATGACCGCCTACAGGTCGGACATAGGGAATACCGATAGCATCGAAGCCCCGGGCAATGTACTTAATGGTTGCATGGCGATACTCCTGGTATTCCTCTTCCAGTGCTTCCATCAATCCCACAGCAGCGGCTTCAAGATCTCGACCTGCGAGTCCGCCGTAGGTTGGAAATCCTTCTCTCAATATCAAGGCATTGCGGAAGTCTTCTGCCCACTGGTCGTTGTGGCACACAAGGGAACCACCGATATTCACCCAGGCCGTCTTTCTTGAGACTCATAGTTGCAGCGTCTACTAATTGAAACACTTCCTGAGCGATTTCAAGCAGTGATTTGTCTTGATAGCCGGGTTCTCTTTGTTGAATAAAATATGCATTTTCAGCAAATCTGCAGGCATCCAGGACGAGAGGAATCTGGTATTTATCAAGCACCTGTTTGACCATTTTGATATTTTCTAACGATACCGGTTGTCCTCCACCGGTGTTGTTAGTAACGGTTAACATGCAGAATGGGATATTGGCCTCTCCATATTCGCTTATGCAGCTCTGCAGTTTTTGAACGTCCATATTGCCTTTGAACAAGGCTTCGGAGGTGTTATCCAAACCTTCATCACACAGCAGATTAACAGCCCTGGCACCTACAAACTCGATGTTTGCACGAGTCGTATCAAAATGGCTATTGTTCGGAATCACATCGCCCGCTTTGATGAGCGTTGTGGCGAGTATACCTTCGGCAGCCCTTCCCTGGTGGGTGGGGAAGATGTGGGTCATACCGGTAATCTTCCTGACCGTGCGTTCGAAATTTTTCCATGAAGGGCTACCGGCGTAACTTTCATTACCAAGCATTATGGCTGCCCACTGATGGGTAGACATGGCGCCGGTTCCACTATCTGTTAACAGGTCAATACAACAATCCTCAGAATCTAACAGGAATACATTATTGTGCGCTTGTGCAAGCGCCTCGATTCGGTCTGCGCGGGGAATAATTCTGGATGGTTCGGTAACTTTTATCCGAAACGGTTCAAAAATGGTTTTCATATCAGGACTTTTTGGTTTCACAATGACCCGCACGATTATATCTTTTACAGCAGCAGGTGTCGGCTTAATCGGTATTTTATTGTGTTAAAAGCAGGGACTGCCGAGCATCAACATAGAGGGGCTCAGTCTTCGTTCCTGAATTCACCGTCTATTATTCTTCGGTCCTGACCGCGGTGGGAGTCCGTAGCATGGGTGTTAAACTGCTGATATGTACGGAATTGAGATTGGCGTTGAGAGAAACCCGCTCCACTTAGTATGCCTTGTCGAATGAGAGCCTGGGCGATGGGTCGTCTGAATGTAGGGATCAAACAGATAAACCCGATGCCATCTGTAAAGAACCCGGGAGTCAATAACAGGGCACCGCCGATTAACAGCATTGCACCTTCCAATAGCTCAGTACCGGGAAGCTCACCCTTGGCCAGCCTTGATTGTAATCTCGCCAGGGTGTCAAATCCCTGCTGGCGGAGCAGAGTGATTCCAATAACTGCGGTCAACATGACCAGACCGACTGTCGGGATTGCACCAATCATACTGCCGACTTTGATCAAGAGGATCATTTCAATGATTGGTATGCTGATGAACAGAACGAATAGTATACGCATAGATACAGATATGATGTCTATAATCCCTATTTCAAGCCCGTCCGGATCGTTCCTGCCGCAGACAACCCATAGCAGCAGGCATTTGAAAGCTCAGGCCAGAATAAAATTCTTTGTGTAGAATATCCTGATTAAGAAAACTGGATCCCGCGATGGCCAAAACCCGTAAACCTTCTGCTATTGAATATTACACCGGGTTTGACGGCGGCGGGACCTATACTCGCGTGCTGGTGGAAGATAACCAGGGGCGTGAGGTGTTTCGTGCCCGTGGAGATAGCCCGATCCGCATGAGTGTCGCATATCAGGAGTATGTAATTGAAAACAGATCAAGTTAGTGCTTTTGTCTGTGTGCCTGATTCCAGTTCCGTGGAAAACGCCTTGTCGAGGACAACTCATCTGGCAATGGGTGCACATCCGGATGACCTTGAACTGATCGGAATACATGGCATCGCCGCCTGTTTCGATCGAAATGATAAGTGGTTTACCGGCGTGGTAATGACAAATGGCGCCGGAAGTGCCCGTGGAGGTACTTATTCCTCCGTGAGTGATACGAGGATAGTCGAGATTAGAAAGCGGGAGCAGATCGCCGCAGCACATCTGGGGCAATTCAGCACGGTAATCCAGCTTGGTCATCTGAGTTCTACTCTCCTGGGTGGTTTTAACGAAACTCTGATCAGAGCCTTGTGTGATATTTTGATCAAATCCCAACCTGAGACCCTATACCTGCATAATCCGGTCGACAGACATGCGACCCATGTCGCTGTCTGTCTGCATGCCATTGAAGCTTTGCGCCGGATGGACACGAATCGATTACCACGGGAGATCTATGGTGTTGAGGTGTGGCGTAGTCTGGATTGGGTATCCAGTGACAAACGCATAATTTTGGATATCTCGGATGTGGATGATTTACAGCAGCGCTTGCTAGGTGCCTATAAATCGCAGATCGAGGGTGGTAAGCGATATGATATTGCAATTCGAGCAAGAAATGTTGCCAATGCTACATTTGATTCAGAACGAGAGGTGGATTCGATACAAAGGGGATCTTATGTTCTGGACCTGAAGCCTCTGGTTTGTGAGAAGGAATTGACGGTTACCGGGTATGTGGCCAACTTGCTGGACAGCATGAAGTCTGAAATTCAATCCAACTTGCTGAATTTTGCGGATGACCAGGTATGAGGTACAAATCATCATGTCGCATATAGAACACTGCGAAAAACATCAGGTCATCCGCAACAGCATTCGACAGAACCATCGTCAATCGGAGCAAGATGCAGTAGCAAGACTATTGCCTCTGGCTGACATTCAAAGTTCGCCGATGGCAAGGATTCTAAAGAAAGCCAGAGAGCTCTGTACCGAAATCAGGAGCCTGCAGGGGCAAAAAAGCAGTGTAGATGTCTTGTTACAGGAATTCTCGCTATCCAGTGACGAAGGTGTGCTGCTGATGTGTCTTGCAGAAGCACTGTTGAGGATACCTGATCCCCACACGCAGGATCAGTTAATTCGGGACAAACTCATCGGTGGTGACTGGTCAGCCCATTTAAAGCGTGGCGGATCAATGTTCGTGAATGCATCGGCCTGGGGATTGTTATTGACAGGTAAAGTAATTTCCTTGAAGAAAAATGGAGGTACAAAAGACACCCGGGAAGAGAAACATTGGTCGCTACTGAAGAATACAATTGCACGCCTGGGTGAACCTGTGATTCGGATGGCAATGACTACAGCCATTCGGATAATGAGTACTCAGTTCGTGCTTGGTCAGGATTTCGCTAGCGCGATCAGCAATTCAAAACGTGAGATTGCGAAAGGTTATACCTATTCCTATGATATGTTGGGGGAGGGAGCCAGAACCTCGACCGATGCTGATCGTCACATGCTTGCCTATGAAGAGGCGTTGCAAAATATAGGGCAGAATGCTGATGGCAAGGGACCTATTGACGGGCCTGGTCTATCAGTAAAACTTTCAGCGCTACATCCTCGTTTTGAATACTCGCATCGTGACAGGGTGATGCAGGAACTTGTACCCAAAGTGAAGAAATTGGCGATAAGCGCCAGGGCACTTGATATTGGTTTGACTATTGATGCTGAAGAAGCTGCACGGCTTGATCTGACACTCGACGTTGTCGAGGCAGTATTCTCGGATCCTGAATTAGACAATTGGAGTGGTTTTGGCCTGGCGATTCAGTCTTACCTGAAGAGCGCAATTGATGTTGTGGATTGGGCGATCAGTTTGGCGCAAGTGGCAAACAAAACCATGATGGTGCGCCTGGTCAAAGGTGCATACTGGGACAGTGAAATCAAACACAGTCAAGTGGAAGGATATGCCGATTATCCTGTTTTTACCCGAAAACCTGCCACTGATCTCTGCTTCCTGGTCTGTGCAAAGAGGTTGTTGCAGCACAGAGGGACTCTTTATCCGCAGTTTGCGACGCACAATGCTGTAACCGTGGCTGCCGTATTGGAGATGGCGAAAGAACCCTCGATTCTTGGCAAAATGGAATTCGAATTTCAAAGATTGCATGGCATGGGCGATGTACTTTACGATAGGTTATTAGCCGGTAAAGAGGCGCGATGCCGTATTTATGCGCCTGTTGGTGTGCATCAGGATCTACTGGCTTATCTGGTGAGAAGAATACTGGAAAATGGTGCTAATAGTTCCTTCGTAAATAATATTGTCGATGCATCAGTAGCCATTGATGACCTGTTGCGCAATCCTATTGACGAGATTAAGGGATGTCATCCCAGGTTGAATCCAGCCATTCCGTTACCCGGCAAATTGTTCGGTGATGGCAGGATGAATTCCAGAGGTTTGGATTTAACAGACAAAATTGCGATTGATTCTTTGCAAACCGTCATTGACGGATGGCAGGAAGCTGAACCTGTTGAAGAATCAGCTAGTGTCAGAGTAGTTAATCCTGCAAACAATGCTGAATTGCTTGGCAGTTACCGAAATTCCGATAAGAATGAAATGCAACAAAAGCTCGAACTTGTGACATCCGGATTGAATTCCTGGTCCGGTGCAGCCGTTGAATACCGGGCGAGTTGTCTTGAAAGATTAGCGGAATTACTGGAAGCCAACAGAAATGAACTGGTCGTACTCTGCACTAAGGAAGCAGGTAAAAACCTTGTTGACAGTGTCGCTGAGGTACGGGAGGCCGTTGATTTTTGTAACTACTATGCACTGCAAGCAAGGTTGGCGGGCAGGAAACTTGAATCTGCCGAGCAGGATACAGAGCAGGACAAATTGAGTACTCAGGAACCGCTGGGTGTAGTGCTCTGTATCAGTCCGTGGAATTTTCCACTAGCGATTTTTCTCGGCCAGATTAGCGCCGCATTGGTGGTGGGTAATACAGTATTGGGTAAACCCGCGGAGCAAACTACCCTGGTAGCGATAAGAGCTACCGAGTTGATGCGTGAAGCTGGCATCCCTTCAGAGGCGTTTCAATTAATCATGGGACCGGGTAAAGCAGCGGCAGAGGTTTTAGTTCCGGATGAGCGAATCGGTGGTGTCATGTTCACTGGTTCCACAGAGACTGCACTTTGGATCGCGAGAGAGTTGGCAAAACGAAATGGCTTACCGGCACGGTTGATTGCAGAAACCGGTGGACAAAATGCGATGATTATTGACTCAACTGCATTGCCGGAGAGTGTGGTTGACGACGTGATTATGTCGGGTTTCAAAAGTGCGGGACAAAGATGTTCGGCGCTGAGAGTGTTGTTTGTGCAAGAGGACCTGGCTGAAAAACTGATTTCAATGTTGAAGGGAGCCATGCAGGAACTGGTTATTGGCGATCCCTCACACCTGGCCAGCGATATTGGACCTGTGATAGATGCGGGTGCTTTGTCGATTCTGCAGCAACATCAGGAAAAGATGGGCCGGCTAGCGAAATTAATCTATCAATGCGAAGTACCCACTGGCTTGAAGAAAGGTTACTTTTATGGACCAGTACTTTATGCAGTAAAAGACACTTCAATACTGGAGCGAGAAGTTTTCGGACCTGCTGTACATGTGATCCGTTATGCTGCTGACGAACTTGATCAGGTGATTGATACAATCAATGCCTTTGGCTACGGATTAACCCTGGGAATTCACAGTCGAATTGAATCAAAAGCCGAGTATATTGCGCAACATGTAAAAGTGGGCAATGTTTATATCAACCGCAACATGGTAGGCGCTGTAGTCGGGGTGCAACCATTTGGCGGTTGTGGTTTATCAGGAACCGGACCCAAAGCGGGAGGTCCCCACTATCTGGCCAGATTGCTCCGAGACATTGTTGTGGCGGATAAGATTGACGAGGATCAGGTTGCCAGGTTTCATGGAGGGTTAACAGGCCCACTTGTCCACGCTATACAGGCCTCGTTCGATCAACCGATCAGCACTTCAGCTGCGCACGAAATAGATGCCGTATTCAATATAATCTCTGAAGCTGCCAGGCAGTGTTTCGAAGCAAGAGATGAATATCTGCAAGGCTACATTGCTTCTCTGGCCTCAATAAAACCAGATCGAGCAACTACTTTTAAAAATAGCCTGGACATTTCAGCTGTTGCAGAGAATTGCCGGGTTAGAGTCCGGAGCATAGTTACAGAATCTGTGAATCTGCAAGGCGCAACAGGAGAATCCAATGAATTGCGCTGGGAACCGCGGGGCAATGCCATCTGTTTATGCTCGGATGAACACACCGACTGGGTTCAATCCGTATTAGTTGCGTTGCTGACGGGCAATCAAGTCGTGCTTGGATGTGTTGCAACTCTAGCCCCCCAAGCGCTGCAGTTTGTTGCGTCGTTGATTGCAGCAGGATTTTCCGGGAGGTCTATGCAAATCGTCAGTCTGTGCAACGAGGCGCAATTAATCTACCTGATAAAACACAAATTTGTGGATGCAGTAGCTGTGAGTAGACAGGATGCGTCGTGGATCACACGATTTTTAAGGCAACGTGAAGGTGCCTTGATCCCGTTGATGACAGGTACATTAAGTGATAGTTACGTACATGGTTTTATGCGGGAAAAAACCATTACAATCAATACAACCGCAGCGGGAGGTAACGCATCGCTGTTGATTGCCGCTTCGGACCCGGCGCTGGACAAAATCGAGGCAAGTCAGTTTATTGCTTAAAACACCTGGTGCAATGAATCCACCAGATAATCTATATTGCTATGGTTAATCCCCGCGACATTGATTCGGCTTGAATCCAACATATAGATGGAAAACTCATTTTTCAGCCTATGCACCTGCTCTGGCGAGATGCCCAGAAACGAAAACATACCTTTCTCTGCTTCAATGAAACTGAAGTCAGCATTCGTGCCTTTGGCCCGCAGCTTGCGCACTAACAAACGACGCAGGTCATTTATTCGATCGCACATTTGAGACAGCTCTATTGCCCATAGTTTGGACAATTCAGTGTCATTGAGTATGCATTCAACGATGCTTGCACCATGTGCCGGGGGCATTGAATAGACTCCGCGAGTAACAGATAGCATTTGGCTCTGACTTGCCCGTAACTGTTTCGTATTTCGCATGATCAGATTGACAGATCCGGTTCTCTCCCGGTAGAGCCCGAAATTCTTGGAACATGAACTGGCCACTATCAGTTCGGGTACCGTGTCTGCCAGCAGACGTGTACCAAAAGCATCTTCCGCAATACCATCTCCCAAACCCTGATAGGCAATATCTACAACAGGAAGAAATCCCTGAGTCACTGCCATCTCGCTGATAACCTGCCACTGATCCCTGTTCAGATCAGCTCCGCAGGGGTTGTGACAACATCCGTGCAGAAGCACCACAGCGTCGCTGCCAGCACCTTTCAGAGTAGAGACCATCTCTTCGAATCGAATGCAATGAGCCTGGTAATCATAGTATGGGTATTCCTCTATTCTTAAACCGGAATCTCCCAGTAACGGCATGTGATTCGCCCAGGTCGGATTACTAACCCAAACTGTAACTTCAGGATTGCTGCGTTTAATGAACTCAGCTGCCATCCTCACAGCGCCACAACCACCAGGGGTCTGGATAGTGGCTAGTCGAGCATCTTTAATAACGGCGTGATCCTTACCAAACAGTAATTCTCCGATTGCAGCATTAAACCTTTCATCACCTGCAGGACCGACATAGGTCTTTGTCGTCTCTTTAGCCAGATACATCTCCTGTGCTTTTTTAACCGCGGCCATTATCGGGGTATCACCTTTTTCATCCTTGTATACACCGATTCCCAAATCTACCTTTCCCGGGTTTGGATCCTCTCCATATGCAGCCAACAAACCTAGTATGGGGTCGGGTGGAAGCAGATCAAGATTTTCGAACATGGTTAATTCTCCATAGAATACGGTCTAGCCCGTGCACAGGCGGTTTTTGCCTGGTTCTCAAATATTCGCTCGATGGATTCACTCATTTATGGCTTCTGGTGGCAAGGACCTGCCGTCAAGTCACAGTGCCAGTTGCTGACTTTTATGGGCTTGTGAACGATCATAACAGAAATATTCAGGTATTCTGACACAAGGCGGTAATGACACTTTATTTACAGAGCGGTGTGCAAGAAAGTCAGAGAAAGTGTCCCTGCTTTACCTCAACGCAACAGGTAAATAGGGTCTTGTTACATAAACATCGCTTAAGAAAGACTGACAATTAAGCTGTTGTTCTGGTTTTGTATCTGCATCAACCGGCGTCAAATTATGGTGGTGTTGCCTGGTTGGGATGCCAATATCTCTAATTAGAATAGTTCATCTGCTGGTAATTCTATTTAGCTCTAAAAACTGGAGCTGTCATCGGTCAATCCCTTTCATTACTCTCGTTAAGGGTGATTTGAATGCTGTAAAAGACGTTTGAAATTTGATCATGGTTATATGATTAGCGATCAGAAGAGAATATTCTTATTATATAAGGAAGCTATCCAGCGGGAGTTGAATCGAACCATGAGCACAGATGAAATCAGGGAAACCTTGCTCAATAAACGTGCAGAGTTGCTGAGTCGCGTTGAGAGAACCAGCAAACACCTTTACAAGCGGGATAAGCCTGTTAGTCCGATTTTTTCTGAGCAATCAGTGGAAATGGAAAGCAGGGAATTGATTTACCGTTTGGATGGCGAGGGAAAGGGAGAAATCAGAAGAATTGACAAGGCTCTGCAGAGGCTTGATTCGGGGACCTATGAAATTTGTGAAAGCTGTGGGGAGGAGATTGCGAAAAACAGGCTAGAAGCGCTGCCCGATACGGACAAGTGTATAGACTGTGCAAATCTGGAAGGAGGCTGACGCATGTTTAACCTCGAGAAAGTACTTGTGGTAATTGACACCGATCATGAGAAGCAACTCGCACTTGAAAGGGTTCTGCAATTGGCCAAGATATCTGATTTTGAGATACGGCTGATTAGTTGCGACTATTCTCGGTACCTGGTTGAAGGCTATTATTTTGACGGCGTTCAGATTCCCAAACTGCGGCGTGGATATCTAAATGAACGCCTTGAAGCGCTTGATGCTCTTGCTAAACCATTGATAGATAAGGGATTAAGCGTACAAACCGAGGCTATGTGGGGGCATCCCCCTTTTGAAGCTATCGTTGCCGACGTCATATCGTGGCAGCCGGATCTGGTTATCCATAGCGCACGTAGACATTCGAAAATCTCTCGTATTTTTCTTTCGAACGAAGACTGGCAGCTGGTGAGAACCTGTCCAGCATCTTTACTGCTGGTAAAAGAACGTCCCTGGAGCGCTGAGCCAGTCATTATTGCAGCAGTTGACCCTAAACATAGCCGTGGCAAGCCGTTGGGGCTGGATCACAAGATCTTGAGTGTAGCCCATGAACTGCGTGATAAAGTGGCAGGCCTGGTTTATATCATGCATTCCTATAGTGAGATACCCTTGTCAGGTACCTATCCCGAGCAGGCTTCTGCAGAACACAAAGCGGCCATGGATGAGTTGTTGATGGACTTTCAGATTCCTGAAGAGAGAGTGTGCATCATTGACGAATCGGTCGAATTTGCTCTGCCTGAGCTGGAGATGGATCTTCAAGCTGATCTGGTCGTCATGGGAGCAATCTCACGAAGTCGAATAAAGGATGTCTTTATTGGCAATACGGCTGAAAAAGTCCTGGATTATATCGAAAGTGATGTCTTGATAGTCAAGCCCGATGGATTCGTTTGCCCGATTAAATCGCTCGTTAGTCAAAGTTAGCAGCGCTAACTTTGACCGGCGGCAGCAATTTGCAAGGCAAATTTGCAAGAGCCAGAAGTTAGCAGCTAGCCTCACCCGTGTATAGATATACCGGTTAGTATCGAGGAGCAAATCGATGAGTAATTATAGAAACGTGTTAGTCGCAATTGACTTGAATCCGGATAATCAGCCGGTGATCGACAAAGCGGTTGAGCTTTGTGGGATGAATACTGCAACCCTGCATGCAATCCATGTAGTTGAACCACTGAGCTACGGATACAGTGACGGTATGATGAGCTGGAGCGATGGCTTGATCTCGGTAGAGGCAGCTATAAGAGAGGATGCCGGGAAGAAGCTATCGGAAATGGGTGCGAAGTACAGTATTGATGATGAAAGGTTGTATTTCAGAACCGGCAGGGCATCAAGTGAAATCCATCATGTTGTTGACGAAATGGGGATAGACTTGATTGTCATAGGTACCCATGGTCAAGCAGGATTGCAATTATTATTGGGTTCGACGGCGAACAGCGTCCTGCATGGCTCAACCTGTGATGTATTGGCAGTTAGAATAAGCGCGGGACAGTAATAAATTTGATTTTGGCTGTCGCAAATTTACTGCGTAAACTTGATAACATGCGCCGGTGAGTCTTCACGGAAACCCGGTAATTGAATTTCACACGCGTCATTGTCAAGCGACCAGTGGAGCGGTTCACTGGTCGCCAACCAGAGTGCATCCGATCCTTCGCCAGGATTGAAATCTGTTAATGTGAGCAATTCTCCGGATGGAGTACCCAACAGCGTCACATATAGAGTGTCGCCGCTTTGAGTAAAACGTACCTGTAAGTCTTCATCTATTTTTTCCTCTGCCAGGTGCCAGGGACGTGTATCGAAAATAGCCTCACCGTAGATATCTAACCACTTACCCAGACCGCGCAATGATTTTATCTGTACATCGGGAATGGAATTTTCATGAGCCAGTGAAGGTAAACTGGAAGTTGCATCCAACGATCGTTAATAACACCGTTTGGTACGCTGTTGTAGTAGTGAGCGATCAAATGCCTGAGATTACCTCTTGGCGGAGTTGCTAACATATACTAGATGGGGCAAATCAGTACAGAATATGATTAGCAATGATTCTGCAGGTATCATGTTGGATGTGATTGGCTCGCCTGATATAGTGTATTTTTACAATAAGAGCCGGAATAGATGTCAAACGCAGCAACAGATCAAAATAGTAAAGGCAAATCAATTGATCCCAGTCTGATCCAGGCTCTGATTCCAACGCTTTGTCTGATCCTACTGCTATCCATGTCGGTCTATCTGTTTGGTGATGAATCATCCGCTGGTCCGAATCAGATTGCACTCTGTGTCGGTGCTATTGTAGCTGGTTTGATTGGCTGGAAAAATGGGATGACCTGGGAAGAACTGGAAAGGAGTATCGTTTCCGGGATATCCATCGCCCTTGGCGCCATAATGATATTGTTTGCAGTAGGTTCTCTGATCGGAAGCTGGATATTGTCCGGAACAGTGCCGACCATGATTTATTACGGTCTCATACTTCTCGACGCGGACATTTTTTATGTTGTGTCATGCTTTATTTGCGCCTTTATTTCACTGAGTATTGGCAGTTCCTGGACCGTTGCCGGTACTATCGGCGTGGCACTCATAGGGATTGCTGCCAGTCTGGGCCTATCCCTTGACATTACCGCAGGAGCAATTATTTCCGGGGCTTATTTCGGCGATAAGATGTCCCCACTGTCCGATACAACCAATTTGGCGCCCGCAGTAGTAGGGACCGATCTTTTCGTTCACATACAGCATATGATGTGGACTACCATACCCAGCATCACTATCGCGATGGTGATATTTACCTTCCTGGGCATGTCGGAGTCTGCCTCAGGTGTTGCAGACCGATTGGATGCCACGCTGCTGTTATTGGATGAGAATTTCGTTATTCATCCGTTTATGCTTACCCCACTCGCTGTGCTACTGATTATGGCATTGAAACGATATCCAGCATTACCCGTTATCCTTACGGGTGCACTGGCAGGTTGTATCTTTGCAGTGAGCTTTCAACAAGCTGCTTTATATCAATTTGTAAATGAAGATATCCATCCTGTTCTCGCGCTCATTAAGGGAACATGGCAAGTGCTGTATAGCGGATATGTTTCCCATACAGGCAACGAGACGTTGGATGACCTTCTTTCCAGAGGCGGCATGGGATCCATGCTGAGCACGGTGTGGCTAATCCTCTCAGCAATGGTTTTTGGTGCCGTAATGGATGCCACTGGATTGTTGTCGCGTCTTGTCGCAGGTGTTCTGAGCCTGGCAACGACAGTGAGAAGTCTGATTTTTACAACTGTAGCAACCAGTATCGGTATTAATATCCTCGCGGCTGATCAATATATCGCCATAGTGCTACCAGGCAGGATGTATAAGCGGGAATTTCAAAGGCAGGGTTTGGATGTCAAGAATTTATCCCGCACGCTGGAGGATGCGGGTACGATTACTTCACCATTGGTTCCATGGAACACCTGTGGAGCTTATATGAGCGCTACACTGGGGGTGGCAACCCTCGCTTATCTACCCTATTGCCTGTTCAATCTTATCAATCCGCTAGTAGCTGTTCTTTATGGGATCACCGGATTCAAAATCGCTCCGGCGACTGTGGAAGGGGATGAATAAAGGCAACGTTACCCTTCATTCTCCTCGGCAGAAACAACCCACCAATCCAGGATTTTGGCTCCACATTTGTGGATAAGATAATTTCGCTTGCTGTCTTCGAATCTGACCCTTTCTCCCGGGTGCAGCGGGGTGTCTCCAACCGCAAATATTTCGTCGACCTGGATGATCTTATCGTCCTTGTTACGATAGATAGCCTGAACACGCACAAACTTGACCGTCACCTCCCCTCTATTTTCAACATAACCCGCAAGGCGTCGATAGTCGCTGTGTTGTTCGGTAATTGCGCCGGTCCGGTCCACTGACTTTGTAATCATGTCGCAGTCTGTTACTACCGCTTTAAGTGCAACTTCCGGTGCTTTTACTTTGTCAGGTTTTGGCGACACCGTCACCGCGGCGGGAGGACTGCTGGAGAATTCCATCTCCACTAGCACGATCACTGCGATTATGCCCAACAAGGCAACAGAAAGCAGAATTAGAAATTTTTTCTGATTTGGTTGAATTAGCGGCGTAGTGGATTTTTCCTGGTTGTCCTGTGTCACGAGCCGTACCTGTTTTAATATGGAGAGAAAGGTGAAATGACACTTGTCACTTGCACGAATATAACAGTTTTGTGTTAGATTTGGATGCAGTATGGGTAAAGAAACCAAAATTTTCTCATTGGCATGTGATTGGTTTTATATCTGACAGGCTCAAGATCCGCTGGGGCGGCGCAGGCCATTTATCTTCTTTATAGTCGTGCCACAGAGCTTCGCTAGCTATTAATGGATTTTTGTCTGCTGGAATTTTCAATCCAGGACAATATTTGTACTACACCGGGAGGAAAGAGCCATGTCGGTATTTAAAGCAGTCGTATCGGAAACTGGTCGTTACATGTATGACAATTATCATTTTTCAGAAGCCGCGGAATGTGACGGATTACTTTATTGTTCCGGGGTAATTGGTACTGCAGCAGACGGCAACATACCTGAAGCTGCGCGAGAAGAATTCCGCAATGCCTGGCAAGGAGTTGGCGCTGTCCTGAAAGAGGCAGGCATGGACTATGAGAATATTGTGGAGTATACCTCTTATCATGTGGGGCTCCAGGAGCTGATGGGGTCATTTATGTCCGTGCGTGACGAATTTCTCTCTGCACCCTGGCCAGCCTGGACTGCCATAGGCATTACTGAATTGGCCGTTCCCGGAGCAAGAGTGGAAATACGAATTACAGCAAAACGTGGATAGTCAAATGGGCAAAGGATTCTCTACTGAAACCGACATTATGCAGCGCATTGAGTCTAATATTGAGTCAGTGATTCGAGGTGATGATGTCGGTATTCGACACTTACTGGCAGCCTTTTTTACTGGCGGCCACGTGCTGCTGGAAGACGTTCCGGGTACCGGCAAGACCACGTTGGCTAAATGTCTGGCCGCCTCGATAACGGCTGATTTCAAGAGGATCCAGTTTACACCTGACTTACTACCGACGGACATTCTGGGCGTTTCGATATTCAATCAGAACAGCCAGGAATTCAGTTTCCGGAAAGGTCCCATATTCGCGCAGATTTTGCTGGCAGATGAAATAAACAGAGCCTCGCCGCGCACCCAATCAGCATTGCTGGAGGCAATGGGAGAACACCAGGTGAGTATTGACGGAGATCGCTATGATATGGATGAGCTGTTTTTTGTTATTGCGACTCAGAACCCCATCGAGTTTCATGGCACATACCCGTTGCCGGAAGCACAAATGGATCGCTTTGCCATGCGTTTCAGCCTTGGTTATGTTTCTCAGGAGGATGAACTGGCAATTTTGGATGCTCAGCAATTCGACCATCCCCTCAATTCACTCAAAGCATGTGTAACAGTTACCGAGGTTCTCAAAGTAAAGCGTGCGATAACTGAAATAAGAATAAGTACAGAGTTAAAAAAATATCTTGTCAGCCTTGTGGCTGCCACGCGTACTCATCAAAACATACAAATGGGTGCAAGTACTCGGGCAGGACTGGTATTGATGAAAACCTCTCAAGCTCTTTCGCTGTTAGACGGCTACGATTTTGTCAGACCTGAAGTAATACAGGAATTGGCGGTTCCTGTAATAGCACATCGTCTCGCGCTCGGAACTGACGCGCGCTATTCAGGTACCACCGCCGTGGATTTGATTGAGGAAATATTGCAACAGATCGAGGTTCCTGTGTGAGTCGCATGCATCGATTCATCTATCCCGGTCACGTTCGCATAACCAGGCCGAACGATAAACGGTCCCGCAGATCATCGGAGATGGGACGATTTATCCTGACCGGTATCGTGATTACTGCCGCTCTGGGAATCGATACAGATCTTACGCTAAGTTACCAGCTGTTCGCATTTCTGCTGGGACTATATGTCCTGGCAGGATTTGCCAGTCGCTATAACAAACCGAATGTCAGTGTGAAAAGGCTACTCCCTGTTTTTGCGACTGCCGGGGAAGCCTTCACGTATCAGGTGCGAGTGAAGAATGAAGGCGATAAGGTTGAGAAAGATTTAAGAATAACGGACCAACCACGGGTAATAGTACCCCCACTCGAAGAGTATCTGCAAACGCCGGAACCCGGAGAGGAGCGCAGGAACGCCTATGACAGATTCATAGGCTTTCACCGTTATATCTGGTTGCAAAGACGCAAGACCGGCCTGATGGTTGAGTCAGAGAAGGTCCCGGCAGTCCCGATCGGTGGGGAATCCATCGTGCAAATGAAAGCAGAGCCTCTGCGAAGAGGAGTGGTTGATCTAACCCAATTAATTGTCTCCCAACCTGATCCCACCGGTTTGGTTTATGGATTGACGAGATTTGAACAGCAGGATCAACTGATAGTTCTGCCAAAACGATACATTATATCGCCTGCGTATGTACCACCTGGAGGCCGTCACTATCAACCCGGCGGTGTGAACGAATCGCAGTCTGTCGGAGAATCGGACGAATTTGTTTCATTGAGAGATTATCGTGAAGGTGATCGAGTGCGGCGTATCCACTGGCCCAGCTCAGCCAAACGAAATAAACCAGTGGTCAAGGAATTTCGTGATGAGTATTTCGTCAGGCAAGCATTGGTACTGGACAATTGTCTTGATGATTGGGAGTTACTGGAGGAAGTGGTCTCTGTTGCAGCCAGTTTTGCCGTAACACTGGAGCAAAGTGATTCACTTTTGGATCTGATGTTTCTCGCTGATCGCGTGCATACGTTTACTATCGGCCGTGGTCTGGCCTATGGCCAGCAATTACTTGAAGTGTTGGCGACTATTCAACCATCAAAAAAAAGATTCGAAACTCTCAGTATGAGCGTTTTGCGACACGCACGTTTGTTAAGTGGGTGTGTGTTGGTACTCATGTCCTGGGATGAGGATCGCTTAGCCCTGGTAACTCAACTTTCCCATCTGAATGTGCCACTGGAAGTGCTGGTTCTAACCAGAAATGACGTATCTGCGACGCAGGAAGGAGTCCATTTTCTGAAACTTGGAGAAGTGGAAGCTGGATTAGCCAAGCTGACCAGTAGCAGGGGAGTTCGATGATGAGGCTGCCGTTATATATTCAGGGTGTAGCGATTTTGTGTTGGGGTTGGCAGGTGGAGATGTTGCTGTATGCCATCCCGATGGCCTTACTGCTTGAATTGAAAAGCCACGTGAACAGAAGGTGGGTATTCTCTCAAAAAGAATTTTATTTACTGGCAGATATTACCAGCGTTGTGTTAGTCGGGTTGGTTGTTTATTACTTTGCAACAGCCAGAGTAACTCACTTTCTCTTTTTTCTTGTTCAGGTAATGCCCATGGTTTTTTATCCATTGGTATTGGCACGGAATTACAGTACGACTGAGAAGCTTACCCTGGACGTTTTCTTCTATTCGATACGAAATGATGCGATGTCGAAACCGGGCATACTGGAGCTTGATCATATCTATGTGGGCATTTGCCTGGTTGCGATGTCAACCCAGGTTGACAGCAGATCATGGTACCTGTTGGTAGCTGCAGCTCTCGTGGCATGGGTTTTATATGTGAATCGACCCGCACGGTATAACCCGGCGATCTGGCTATCGCTTATGGCGATGGTCTTAGCCGTGAGCATTGCTGGAGTGGTGACATTGCGGGAGTCACATCTGCTTCTGAAGAAGAAGTCTGCCGATTGGCTTGCAGGGCTGATCAGGTCCCAAACTGATCCGTTCAAAACACAAACTGCTTTGGGACGAGTTGGAGAACTGAAACTCTCAGATCAGATTTTGTTTCGCGTTGCGATGAGTGATCGCAGCAGTGAACCTCTACTCCTGCACGAAGCAAGTTATGACACCCCATGGGATAATGACTGGATGTTGTTGAAACCGGGTTTCAAACGGGTGCAACAACCCCAGCAAGATACCTGGCGCTGGCACAAACGTGATCCTTCCGAGCAGACTCTGACATTTTACCTCGAGTACGATGATGACAAGGGACTGCTACCGGTTCCGCAGAATGCCGTGGCGGTTGAAGGGTTCAAGGCGGTCGAACTCAACAAGAGCGCTTATGGAGCCGTGCGAGCCATCGGCATCACGCCACAACCAGATTACAGAGTCCACTATTTGGATGGTGTTGAAATAAACAGTCTGCCCGAGAGTAGCGACTGGCGTCTCACCGAGGAACAAAAAGATATATTTAGACGTGTCATTGACGTTGATGCAGAAATTTTATTGAGGCCAGAACAGCGTGTGCAGCACGTGGAACAGTTTTTCGAAGATTTCAAGTATAGGTTGTACCAACCAGAGATGGAGTTCGCGAGCTCGCCAATGGAAAATTTCCTGAACGTTACCCGTGCCGGGCACTGCGAGTATTTTGCCTCAGCCACAGCTATGATGTTGAGGACTGTGGATATTCCTGCAAGGTATGTCGTGGGGTATTCTGTCCAGGAGTATTCACCGATGATAGGCATGTATATTGTGCGTAGTCGACATGCCCATGCCTGGGTAATTGCCTATTTTCAGAATCGGTGGCATGTTGTTGATACCACGCCTTCCATATGGCTCGAGACAGAGACTCAGGAGTCTGCGTATTATCAACCCGTTCTGGATCTGATCGCTAACATGCTGTTCATGGCTCGCCACTGGTGGAATCAGCAGACTGAAGACGCAAAGACCCTGGGCTGGTTACTGTTGGCTGTTGCTCTTTTCTTCTTCCTGATCTGGCGAATGATGGGTAGCCCACAGATCAAGCTTGGCAGCGCTGAAACTGATGCTGTTATAAGCATGGAGTATCCGGGGACGGAATCACCATTTTACAGAATAAAGTCAGTCCTGGAACAACAGGGCATGTGGCGATATAAAGGCGAGTCGCTGAGCCATTGGATTGCTCGTATCAATCGTGACGAGTTGTTGGATCTATTGCCTATTCATTACAAGTGGCGATTTGATCCGACTGGAGCATCCGTGTCTGACAAAAAGCGGTTAAATAATGCGGTTGATAACTGGATGAGGCACGCACACGAGGTAAATTCCGACGAGTGCTGAAGCGTCGATAATTGTCAGGTTGACGACCTGTCAGTCTGACGGCGCATCGGTTTTTCGACGGCCATTGTTTTGTCGCCTGTCCGGTCTGATTGAGGTGCTGCGAACAACTTTTCTGCGTGAGGGGTTGACTCTTCTTTGACCTCCACGCCTTCGCTCGACAAAGCCCGGTTGTTTGGAAATGTCGTCGTCGTGCGGCACAGGTTCGATATAACATTCGCAACCGATATTTGCGATGGCCACCGCAAACTTCATGGCTTCCTCTTCTCCGACGCCTGTTTTCAGGATATACTCCTTACCTGAGAACAATCGTTCGGTTTTTTTTAGGTTCAGCTTGAAGTATTTAGCGAACCTTTTTGTAGTCGTTTCCAGGTCGTATTCCTCAGTAGTAATACCGTTGAATATGACGCGATAACTTTCTTCGCTCATTAGATCGAAATCCTGACAGCTAAATGAGAATTAGTATCGGCTGTATCTCTGAATTTAACACCAAAGCAAGATAATCAGAGTTCACTAGGATATCATTATGCTTGGAATTCAATCAATCCTCCCGGAAACAATAGTTCGAAATCCCTTTTCACCATATCCGCGATAAACCCTGGCATGGTCATTTGCGATATTCTCGCGATAATGACCCCATGCAGAAGATTGACCTGGAACACGAAATTAATACCCTGAAGCTCTATCTGGAGATTGAGCAGGTGCGATTTGAAGAACGGCTCAGCGTAGAATATGATATTGATTAACTGTCCACCAGGGCACTGGTCCCGAGCCTGTTGCTGCAACCATTGGTGGAAAACTCGATAAAATACGCAGTAGCAGCCAGCGAGAATGGTGGTACAATTCGAGTTAAGTCGAGAGTATTTGCACAGGAAATGTTGTTGGAGATCTCCGATGATGGTCCTTGATTAGACCGAATCCCGCCGCAATCAGGTGAACCCACTTATGAGTACTAAATGATCATGGCGAAACTATGCATTGTTTTGATTTTAATAATTGTGAGTACAAATGTAATGGCGGATAAGCGATCTGTAGCAATCGTGATTCATGGTGGTGCAGGTACCATTGTAAAGGAAAAGATGACAGCCAGTATCGAGTCAGAGTATCGGCAGGCATTAACCGATGCCGTCAAGGCCGGATACAAGGTATTGCAAACTGGTGGCGATAGTACCCAGGCAGTCATTGCTGCGATTACCCTTATGGAAGATTCTCCCCTGTTTAATGCAGGCAAGGGATCGGTATTCACGCACGATGGCAAGAACGAAATGGATGCATCAATAATGGAGGGTAACCATCTGGAAGCCGGTTCAGTCGCGGGGGTTTCCCGCATAAAAAACCCTATCCAGTTAGCCTACAGGATTATGCAAAATTCACCACACGTGATACTTGCCGGAAAGGGGGCAGAGCGCTTTGCGGCACAAGAGAATATAGAGTTTGTTGACCCGGCCTATTTTTATACAGAGCGTCGCTGGCAACAATTACAGAAGCTGTTGCTGGAAGACGCACAATCCGGCAAAGCAGGTGACCAGAAGTCGAATTATAAAAACAGACACTCCACGCGCCTATCCGAAGATGCGGGCGATGGGTTTGACGACCATAAATTCGGCACAGTGGGAGCCGTTGCTCTGGATCAGTATGGTCATATCGCAGCAGGTACCTCTACTGGTGGCATGACGAACAAGCGTTTTGGCCGGGTAGGCGACTCTCCCATAATAGGTGCAGGAACCTATGCGGATGATGAGAGCTGCGGAATTTCCGCAACGGGACATGGAGAATATTTTATTAGAGCGGTCGTTGCTCATGACATCTGTGCCCGGGTTCGTTACAAGGGCATATCGTTACAACGGGGTGCTGACGAAGTGATTATGGATAAACTGGTCAAGATGCGGGGTGAGGGTGGTGTTATAGGCATTGACCCCCAGGGCAATGTGGTTTTCTCGTTTAATACTAAAGGTATGTATCGGGCGGCGATTGATGTAACGGGAACATTGACTGTTGCAATTTTCAAGTAGGGGACGGAGAAATTAAAGGGGACGGAGGGATTATTTTTTAACCAATCTGTATATACAGATTGGTTAAAAAATAATCCCTCCGTCCCCTTTAATTCATGCTGCTTTGTCTATCTCGTCTCCGAGTAGATTTCCTGTCTCGATACCATTAATAGGGATGGATTTTGGCTTCATCTCTTCCGGAATTTTCTTCAATAGATGAATCTCCAACAGTCCATCGGTCAGTGTCGCGTCTGTCACTTTAATATACTCTGCCAACTCGAATCGGCGTTCGAAATTTCGCAATGCGATGCCATGATAGAGGTACTCTTTGGCAACCTCTTTGTCTTTCCTGCCTTTAATAATCAGGATGTTCTTTTCTACTTCAATGTGCAGATCGTCTTCGTTGAAACCGGCTACAGCCATCGTGATTTTGAATTGATCCCTGTCCAGATGTTCTATGTCATAGGGTGGAAATCCTGATGATACCGATTCGGTCGCTGTGGTCGAATCCAGTAAAGCCGTCAGTTGGTCAAAACCAATCGATGATCGGTATAATGGCGTATAGTTTATGTTACGCATGGTCATATCCTCCTCAGAAGCAATAGGGTGTTTTACCATTGATGGTGCGAATTCCGATGTTAGGCAATCCGCTCCTGTCAGAGTAAATGCATTCTTTTTTCGATTATTCAAGACCTCGCAGTAACTTTTTTTATCCCCATTGGAGGCATGTGCGCTGTGCGTTTTGAATAATCCACGACAGCATAAACGCTGCTCTTGGGGTCTTTTTGATAAATTTTGCTGGTTTATACGCAATGATCTATCGTTTCCGCACGATAACACTGCCAATAGAGTAGCCAGCACCAAAGGAACAGATCACACCAATCTCACCGGGTTTGAAATCCTGATTGTACATATGGAATGCGATGATAGATCCGGCAGAACTGGTATTTGCGTATTCATCCAGTATGGTGGGTGATTCTGCATCAGTTGCGATTCGACCCAATACACGTTTACTGATCAGCTGATTCATTGCCAGATTAGCCTGATGCAACCACATGCGCTTGAGTGAATCAACAGCAATTCCCTCAGCTTGCAGATGATCTGTGATCTGCTGGGCTACCATCGGACACACTTCCTTGAATACCTTGCGACCTTCCTGCACAAATAGTTTATCCGGATTGCCGATACCGCGGTCATCCCCACGGTTCAGGAATCCAAAGTTATTGCGGATGTTGTTGGAAAAGACTGTCTGTAGCTTGGTGCTCAGAATCTCGAAGCTGTTATTTGAGGTGGTGGTTTCTGCCTTCTCTAATATTATAGCGGTACAAACGTCGCCGAAAATAAAGTGTGCATCCCGGTCTCTGAAATTCAGGTGACCGCTGCAGATCTCGGGATCTACAACCAATACAGAATTGGCATTAGCGTTTTTTATAGAATCCACAGCGGTTTGAATGCCGAACGTTGCGGATGAACAGGCAACGTTCATGTCGAAGCCGAACCCCCTGATTCCCAATGCGTTCTGCACTTCTACTGCCATTGCCGGATACGCGCGCTGCATATTGGAACAGGCCACGATCACCGCATCGATATCTTCGGGTTTCTTTCTGGCGTTCTCCATTGCCTGCAACGATGCCTTAACGCTTATTTCACACTGGATAGAAGGTTCATCATTGCTTCGTTCCGGTATAGCAGGACACATCCGGGTCGGGTCCAGAATGCCGGATTTATCCATTACATAACGGCTCTTGATACCCGAAGCTTTTTCGATGAACTCGACGGAGGATTCTGCTAGCGCTTCCATCTCTCCCGCCGTGATTTCTTCCGCATGGGTCTGATTGAAGTTTGCAACATAAGTGTTAAAGGACTCGACCAGTTCTTCGTTAGATATACTTTGTGCAGGCGTATAAAGTCCCGTTCCGCTGATGACAATGTTGCTCACGCTTTATTTTCCTTGTTGAATCATATGAATCGTATCCCTCAATGGTAATTCAGAAGACCTCTGATGTGAACACTCGGTATGCCAGGTAAGAAGTTTTCTCTGCTGAATATCAATCAGAGCGTACGGATTGTTTTTCAGATACCGGAACCAGAGTGAATGCGGCTACCAGCTGTACCATCTCGTCAGCATGAGATTGACAGGCCTGGCTAACAGATTTGATCAGTTCTCCTGCTGTTGTTTCGTGCCATAACCAATGTGCCATGTCGCTGCTGGTAGACAATCCCGGCTGTGCTGCTGCACTTTCATAGTAGTATGCTTTCAGATCCTCTACGGCTAATTTCAATGAGTCGCTTAAAGATTGACCCGTTACCGGGCTTTCCTCAGGTGGATGTTTCGACACAAAGGAGGATAGAAATGCAGCGATTGCTGCCGTATCCAATCCGCTGGTACCAGTAGACGTATAACCTCTCGCCGCCCGGCCTTTTTCGAACCAGGGATTCAACAAACGAATTTCTTCTAATAATGCAGACGCGTAATCCAATCTGTCTGCGGGGGGTGGCGCAAAGGATACTGGACAGCTCCAACCGTCTCCTGCATCCAGATTCATATCCGGGACATGCGCGTTCGGGACATGCGCGTCCGGGACATCCTTATCAAATTCCTCAAATACAGGGCCAGGTCCCGGTGTCTCGATTAGAGACAGGGCATGACGCAGGACGCCTGTCTGGAATTCAGGGTCACCGGGAACACCCAATGGACGTCCGAGTTCAAAAGGTACTGAAAGTGTACGTGGCGGCTTTATCTGTTTCGCATGTTGGGGAACCAGTGCAATGCAAACAGTGGCGATTCCCTGATCCTCAAAATAGTGAGCAAGCCCGCTAACTGCGCGCGTGCACAAGGGTCACACAGGTATAAGCAGGGCAAGATCCACCTCATCTCTGGCAAGGATTTGGGCCAGCAGTCGTGCCGCCGGTTCCATCTTTTCAGGTTCTGTTGCCCCCATGAATGAATAATGATACCTGGCGACCGAGCCAATTTCTCTGGCAGCAGCCAACTCGTTCAGGCGATCCAATGGCAGCACAAGATTATGATCCTGGACAAAGCCGCTGCGATCGAAGTTTGTGGAGACATGCGTCATCACAAGGGGTGATTTCGCTTCCGTGTCGATTATTCGATAATCAACATGTCCCAGGGAAAAGGGGCGATCAGATTTGTGCATCAATCCTGCGGTGGAGATCAGTGCTACTTTTCGTTGCTTTAATGGTACTCCTTCCTGCCATGGGTGCGTGGTAAATTCAGGACAGGGCACCGACAGTAATTGCACAGGTACCTGGTGTTCTCGCATAATTCGTTACTCCGGATCTGCTATCTCGCTGGCAAATCGATAAGAAAAGCGAGCGAATTGATAATCTGTCTCCCGGATGATTTTTCGCCATGCCAGCTTCTGTGGCTGATTCAATACAGCCGCATTGTGCATAAAGCGCGTAACCATCCGGGGTATTACAAGTATTACACCAATAAGAACATGGAGATGGTTTGCTGGTCAATCGAAGAATCGGTATACGGCAGCTTCACATCAGAGTGATTCGCGCTGCGCCGATGTTTTTCATCAGTATGCTGTAACCAGTGATGTTATTGGGCGCATGGAAATATCGGAAATGATGGTTTTTGGAGGTTATAGCCAGGGGTTCTCCGTTTGACGTCAGTCCATAACTTCGGGGTAAATAAAGTCCGTCATCAGAGTAGGTTGAATTTAGATCCGGTCGTGAATCCACGTTCACACGGATCATTACCAGTTCTTTTGCGAGTGCTTCGATTTCAGGATCTTTAAAGAGGTCACGGTAGCTGTGGCACACATGGCACCAACTGGCGTAGAACACAAGTAATACAGGATTTCCTGTTTGTCTGGCCAGCTCCATACCCTGCTCGTAATCGTGCCATGCAATCCTTGTCTCATTCCAATCGAGTGAGTTTTCGCCACTGTGGGCCAGGTTGCTCCAGAAGAGCGACAAGAGCAATAGCCAGATCGAGTGTCCCACATAGGTTCCTTAAATTCATTACAGATATTTAGACCTGCTGGCAGTGAATATGGTTTCACATTAGGCTAGGATCCTTGCCACCGAATGTAAACCCGATTTGAAATGAAACGGAACAGCCACCGGTCTATCGGAGTAGGTTTGGCACTCGGTGACGTAATCTGACGGGCTGCCGACTAATTACTACAAGAACAAGGGGAATGAAATGCTAACAATAATGCGTCACTACTACATGCTCTTCATCCTGGTGGTTGCTGCACCGGTAACTCTTCACGCAGGTGAAACGTCTAGCATGCAGTTAGCCAGTGCGAATCCATGTAATCCGTGCAGCATGAAGATGAAACACAATCCGTGCAATCCCTGCGGAATGAAGAATCCATGCGGGATGAAGAATCCATGTGCGATGAAGAATCCATGCGGGATGAAGAATCCATG
>JASJXV010000106.1 GCA_030123805.1 Gammaproteobacteria bacterium | reverse complement strand
GAAGCAACTAACAAAGCCATGAATGCGTCACTTCGTGGCTGGGACTTCAGCGGCGTCGCCGCTCCAGCCCATTATGGCGAGCGTTAGGACTGGTCGTAATGTCCGCCAATAGCAAAAATATAAATACGATTTTCGTCAAATTTATAAATGAGCCGGTCTCTTTGAGAAATGCGCTTTGACCACAATGCAGAAAGGTTATGCTTAAGCCGTTCCGGTTTTCCGAGTCCAGTACCTGGGTCGGAACGAAGCATATCTTTCAGTAGTTTGCAGAGAGCTTTATGCAGTTTTTTGTCCTGCTCACGCATTTGCTCGTATGCAACCCAGGTATTGCCCTCAAAGACCAGTGATCTCATTTAATTGCTGTTTTGTGGGTTTATATCCTGTACCCCTGGAGTGGGTGTCAAGAGAATCAGCGATTTGCTGCATAAGGGAGCCATTCTGTAGTACGTGTAGCGTTTCTTGCTCTCGCTCCCAGTCGTCGGCGCTCACAACCACAAAGTCTGCACCGGCACGGCGGGTTACTTTGATAGGGGTGTGGTTGTTAACCACTTGTTCTACAAAGGATTTTAAGTTGTCTCTAAAGCGGTTTACACTAATGGAGTCCATAATATTCACCAGTTGTACGGCATTTCCGTACAACCATAGCAGCAATGCACTGGCAAGGCAATGCACCGGACACCAAAAGCTGCGCACCTTTTGCGAATTCGCGTTGCCCATGTTACTGCAAAAGCCGCTCCGCTTTAGGTGCCGGTGATTGCGGCGTTAATTTACTAAAACATACTTGCACAATATATAGCACAAGTTATACTTGTCTGGTTTATTGAACAGGTTGAGCATGCCATGAAAATTGTCAATTTTTCGGAAGCTAGAAATCGATTAAAGAGCGTATTGGACCAGGTCGTCGAAGACGCAGACTATACGATAATCGTTCGAAGAGATGCAGATGATGCGGTAGTGATGTCACTTGACCAATTCAATAGTCTGATGGAGACGGTGCATCTGTTTAAGAGTCCTGCTAATGCCGCCCATCTAGCTAAGTCTATAAAGCAATATCGCGCAGGTAAGGTGAAGAGCTACAAGTTATCGGATGATTAAGGTTATATCATGGACCAGAGAAGCCTGGACAGATTATGTTTACTGGCAAAACCAGGATAAAAAAACATTACGAAGAATTAACCAGCTGATGCTTGACTGTCAAAGACAACCTTTTGAAGGTATTGGAAAGCCGGAACCTCTAAAGGAGACCTTGGCCGGTTTTTGGTCTCGCAGGATTGATGAGTCCAATCGGTTGGTATATGTAGTAGATGACGGCCAATTGACAATCATTTCTTGCAGGTATCACTATGAAAAATAATTTAACAAGGCATACCAACGGACTGGCTTCGCTCGCGCGGTGAATGCGGCGTTATGCGAATGAGAATATTCAGATGAGTAGAATCTACATCATGCGACAGGGCCAATCCACATGGAATCTCGAGCATCGTTGGGCTGGGCATGCAGACCCGTCTCAGATATGCCCAGTCGCTCGTCCAGTCGGACGGTCGCTGCGTTGTTGACCTTGATCTTGAAGCCTTCTTTGATCGGGTCAATCATGACCGGTTATTGTATCGTTTGAAGTCAGGGACGAACGACAGCATGCTGCTGCGTCTTGTTAACCGGTACTTGGCAGGACAAACCGGGTAATAAGCTTGTTGTCGATGTGATTGATGACCGCTGATTGTCTGTCACGTTTTTAGCCAGCGGCGAGGACGAAGCCCCGTATCGACCGTGGTTCAACAATAAATTAGTCTATCGGTAGGTACCACCCATATTGTTGTAATAATGTTTGTTCATCTCTATAATCCGCGCCCTTGTGAGGACTAATATACCGTGCGTAAGTTATTGATCTTTGTGCGTAACATATTAGTCGAAATAGGGTGAAGCCCCACTAAATATGGGGTATCGCGGCTGGATTGTGATTCCGGCGGTCGTGGGTTCAAGCCCCATCGTCCACCTCAATTTCTTGCCTGTCCCGCACTGATAGCCGGCGGGCTTCAGCGAGGGAAACTGTGCTAAAATATCAGTATGCGAAAGTGGCGGAATTGGTAGACGCGCTAGATTTAGGATCTAGTATCGGAAGATGTGAGAGTTCGAGTCTCTCCTTTCGCACCAGATAATATCAGGTAGATAGAATCACCAATTCAATTATTCAAATACAGTAAATTGACTATGGCGTGAGCCATTTTTTCATATACGAGGAAGCCCCATGCAAGTAACTGTTGAGACCACATCAGGTCTTGAGCGTCGCATGAAAGTAGTTGTTCCATCTGCCATTGTCGAGGAGCAAATCCTGGACAGGCTCAAAAAGGCAGCATCCTCTGCAAGTATCAAGGGTTTTAGACCCGGCAAGGTACCCATGCGAGAGATTAAAAGGCGATTTGGTTCAGGCATTCGACAGGAGGTGTCTGGGGAGTTGATCCAGGCAAAATACTTTGAAGCAGTGCAGCAGGAGTCACTCAAACCGGCCGGGATGCCTGATTTTAAGGACATGGTTAGCGAGAGTGGCAAGGATCTGGAATTCGTCGCAGTATTTGAAGTTTATCCTGAAATTACACTGCCCGACTTCTCAGAGATCAGTATCGAGCAACCAGTCGCAATTGTTACTGATGGGGACCTTGAAAACACGATTGAAAAGTTGCGCAAGCAACAGATGCAATATGAGGCGGTAAAGCGTAAGGCGAAGTTGGAAGACAAACTTAATCTTGATTTTGAAGGTTTTGTGGATGGCGCAACTTTTGATGGCGGGAAAGGCGAAGGTGTAGATTTAATTTTGGGTTCCAACACTATGCTGCCAGGATTTGAAGACGGCTTGAAGGGTGTTAAAAGCGGCGAGGATCCAGTACTGAACCTGACATTTCCTGAAGCATATCACGTGGCAGAACTGGCCGGTAAAGAAGTCGAGTTTAAAGTGAAAGTCAACTCGGTCTCTAAACCGGTTCTGCCAGCATTGGACGATGAATTATTTGCCGGGTACGGTGTCAAGGAAGGAGGGCTTGAGGAGTTCAAGTCTGAAATCAGAAGCAATATGGAAAGAGAGCTGAAATCAGCGATCAAAAACAACGTGAAAACAGCGGTCATGGATGCTCTGTTGGCGGCCCATGGCGCAGAACTTCCCGGAGCGCTTATTGATGTGGAAATTAACCGGATGCGTCAAGAAGCGATTCAGCAATTTGGCGGTCAGAACGCGGCTAAGATCGATCCATCTATTTTGCCTGCGGAAATGTTCAACGCCCAGGCAGAAAGAAGAGTATCACTCGGGCTGATAGTGAGCGAAATTCTGCAACAGGAATCCATTGAAGTGGATAAAGATCGGGTCAGAGAGACGATTGAAGATATGGCCAGTTCGTACGAAGATTCCAAACAGGTCATTGACTGGCACTATAGTAACGAGCAACAACTGAGCCAGATAGAAAATAGGGTACTTGAAGAACAGCTTGTTGATCTCATATTGAAAAAAGCCCAGGTGACCGAAGTTAAGTGCAGTTACGAGGAAGCCATCAAGCCACCGGAGAAAGGTCCGGAAATTGAATCATCTGACACTAATGTAAATACCGATAGTGTCGATAAAGACGCCGGGGAGAAGGCAGGTTAGGTGTCCCTGGGAGCACTACAGCACCTGTTAATTTGGTTTGTGGCCGCGATATTTTGGACTCATAGGCAATGAGATTTTGGCGGGGCTATTGAATCAAAGCATTAGAATCCCAATACTAGGGAGAGTTACTAATATTCTGCTGGTGGTCAAAGACTGGTAGATAAAGAGGAATCAAGATGACATATGTGAAAGATACGCCTCCTCCGGGAGTAAACGGTCTGGGTCTGGTGCCGATGGTGGTGGAGCAGACGGCGCGTGGTGAGCGGTCGTATGACATTTACTCGCGATTGTTAAAAGATCGTATCATTTTCATAGTTGGCCCGATCGAAGATCAGGTGGCAAATCTGGTAGTTGCTCAGATGTTGTTCTGTGAATCTGAAAACGCAGACAAAGACATTCAGTTATACATTAATTCCCCCGGTGGATCGGTTACAGCAGGGCTGGCCATATACGATACCATGCAGTTCGTAAATTGTGATGTCAGCACTATGTGTATTGGTCAGGCCACCAGTATGGCGGCACTCCTTCTGGCAGGCGGCGCTCGGGGGAAACGGCTCTGCCTGCCCAATTCAAGAGTGATGATTCACCAACCAAGCGGGGGATCCCAGGGACAGGCTTCCGACATCGAAATTCAAGCTCAGGAGATCTTGTATCTCAGACAGAGATTAAACGAAATTCTTGCATATCATACAGACCAGGATGTCGCCAAAATTGCGCTTGATACCGAACGGGACAACTTTATGACCCCTCGGGAAGCCAAAGAGTATGGGATAATTGATCAGGTGCAAGATCCCAGAGCTAAATTAAAGAGTGTTGACTAACTGTTGCCGGTGAGGCTCAATCGACACCAAATTGAGCAAAAATCAAGCAGAATGGCTGCGAATATAAGATCTGGCTATATACTTTGGAAAGTTACCTGTATTTGGGTGATTTGAATCGTTAACACTGAGGAGGCTGTCCGAGAATGGCCATTGATTTTGCTTGGCAGAGCCTGCAAAATCGACATTACAGCTGTTACAGCTGAGTATTACAATTGCGTAAAATGCAAAGCATTGAGATATCCGAGGTATTTGAATGACCGACGAACATGACGGCAGTGAAGGTGACGGTAAGCTATTGCTTTGCAATTTTTGTGGCAAGAGCCAACACGAAGTACGCAAACTGATTGCCGGCCCATCGGTATATGTATGCGATGAATGTGTCGAACTCTGCAACGATATTATCAGAGAGGAGTTGCAGGAGAACCGTGATGAAGGCGAGGTCAAACGACTGCCAACGCCAAGAGAGATAAATGATATTCTGGATGAATATGTTATTGGGCAGCAACATGCCAAAAAAGTCCTCTCTGTTGCCGTATACAATCACTATAAAAGATTGAACCATGCCGGTAAAAAGGACGATGTGGAACTGCAGAAGAGTAATATTCTGCTGGTTGGACCGACGGGTGTAGGCAAGACATTACTTGCTGAAACCCTTGCCAGACTGCTGGATGTTCCATTCACTATCGCTGATGCCACGACACTCACAGAGGCTGGTTATGTGGGAGAGGATGTTGAAAATATCATTCAAAAGCTGCTGCAAAGATGCGACTATGATGTCGATAAGGCGCAGGTAGGTATAGTTTATATTGATGAAATCGATAAGATTTCGCGGAAGTCAGATAACCCTTCGATTACCCGGGATGTATCGGGAGAAGGCGTCCAGCAAGCGTTACTGAAGTTAATAGAAGGCACAATTGCGTCGGTACCTCCTCAAGGGGGACGCAAACACCCTCAGCAGGAGTTTCTGCAGGTAGATACGACTAATATCCTGTTTATATGTGGGGGTGCATTTTCCGGTCTGGAAAAAGTCATTCTGGAGCGATCAGATAGCAGTGGCATTGGTTTTGCTGCAAAAGTCACCACAGAGGCTAACAAGAAGAACCTCGGAGAAATACTGCGCACTGTAAAACCGGAAGATTTGGTTCGCTATGGCTTGATCCCTGAATTCGTTGGTCGGCTACCTGTAATTGCGACTCTGGACGAACTGGATTTGGACTCACTGGTGAGAATTCTGAAAGAACCTAAAAATGCCTACACAAAACAGTATGCTAAGCTGTTTGAGATGGAGCATGTGGAGCTGGATTTTAGGGAAGATGCGCTCAAAGCTGTGGCCGAAAAAGCCATGGACAGGAAGACTGGCGCCCGTGGACTGAGATCGATCCTGGAATCGATTTTACTCGATGTGATGTTTGATCTACCGTCGTTAGACGATGTCGTAAAAGTCGTTGTGGATGAAAGCGTTATCAGAGGTAAATCCGAACCCTTGTTGATTTATTCAGCCCCTGAGAAATCTAAAGCGTTGCCTGAATAGATGGGGGAACAACCCCGGTTTGTGATCTGGTTTCCTAACCGGGGTCCAATTGATCCCTTTTTTGTAGTGGAGCCTGCAAATTAAAGATTTCCTGAGCCGGAGAGTTCATTAGCTGTAATTGAAAGCGCATAGGGCTACAGAAATCAAGAGGTATCATGATGCATAGTACGGCTGAAACCAATTTACCGGTCGTCCCTTTAAGGGACATGGTGGTGTATCCCCACGGTGTATTACCATTGTTCATTGGCACTGCGAAGTCCATTCGGGCCCTGGAACATGCCCAGAGCAATAAATCTGAAAAAAGCATATTGCTTGTTGCCAAGAGAGATCCTGAGCAGAAGGATCCGAAAGTTAAGGATCTATTTGAATTCGGAACTATTTCCACAATTCTGCAATTAATCAAATTACCCGATGGCACCGTCAAGATTCTGGTGGAGGGTAATTGCAGAGCTGAAATTAGCAAAATAGATGACACGGGCGATTTCTTTACAGCTGATGTCACCGGGATGATTGAACCGGAAGTGCGCGAAGATGAGTCGGAGGCGCTTGTAAGGTCCATGATGTCGGCTTTTGATCAGTATGGTCGACTCAGCAAGAAAATACCCCCCGAAGTAATGACCTCTCTCAGCAGTATTGATGATCCAAGTCGATTAGTCGATACGATTGCGGCACAGATGAGTCTCAAACTGGAAGAAAAACAGCAGATTCTTGAGATGGTTGACCTGAACGAGCGCCTTGAGCATATGATGAAACTGCTTGAGGCAGAGATTGATCTCTTCAAAGTGGAGAAACGAATTCGCGGACGCGTTAAAAATCAAATGGAGAAGAGTCAGCGTGAGTATTACCTGAATGAGCAGATGAAAGCCATCCAGAAGGAACTGGGTGACCTTGAAGATGTACCTAATGAGATTGAAGATATCGAAAGACGCATCGAAGCTGCGGGTATGACCAAAGAAGCCAGAGACAAGTCCCGTTCGGAGCTGAACAAATTGAAGATGATGTCTCCCATGTCGGCGGAAGCAACTGTGGTTCGCGGCTATCTCGACTGGATGTTGAGTGTGCCCTGGAAAGCCCGAAGCCGGGTGCGCAAAGACCTCATCCAGGCTGAGGAAGTACTCGAAGCGGATCACTATGGATTGGAAGAGGTAAAAGAACGAATTCTTGAATATCTTGCCGTCCAGCGTCGAGTCAAGAAATTGAAAGGACCGGTATTGTGTTTCGTTGGTCCACCGGGAGTTGGCAAAACCTCCCTGGGAGAATCAATCGCAAGAGCTACTAACCGCAAATTTATCAGAATGGCTCTTGGCGGGATACGAGATGAAGCCGAGATTCGTGGGCATAGACGCACCTACATAGGTTCCATGCCGGGTAAGATCATTCAAAAACTGGCCAAAGCAGGTGTCAGGAACCCGTTGTTCTTATTGGATGAGGTGGACAAGATGGGACAGGATCTCCGCGGGGATCCGTCTGCTGCCCTTCTGGAAGTACTCGATCCGGAGCAAAACAATATCTTTAACGATCATTATCTGGAAGTGGATTACGACCTGTCAGAGGTGATGTTTATCTGCACATCCAATTCAATGAATATTCCTGCACCATTGTTGGATCGCATGGAGATTATTCGAATTCCCGGATATACAGAAGATGAAAAGATCAATATCGCCATGCGATATCTCATTTCAAAACAGATCAAAAACAATGGCGTCAGGAAAAACGAACTCAATATCGATGCAGATGCTGTTCGAGATCTGGTGCGATATTACACCAGAGAAGCAGGGGTTCGGGGGCTTGAGAGGGAAATTGCCAAGCTATGCCGAAAGGTGGTTAAACAGCAGGTATTGCTTTCATCACCGGATGAAAAAGAATCTTTTTCCGTACATGTGAGTCCCGATGTTTTGGAAGAATACTCAGGGGTAAGAAAATTCAACTACGGTCGTGCCGAGGAAAAGGACCAGATCGGTCAGGTCACAGGATTGGCAGTCACCTCTGTCGGGGGAGAGTTACTGTCCATAGAAGCAGTGGTCGTGCCGGGGAAAGGGATACAGACAAAAACCGGCTCATTGGGTGATGTCATGCAGGAATCGATACAGGCTGCAATTACCGTGGTTCGTAGCCGGGCATCGATGTTGGGTATAAATCACGAATTTCATGAGAAATTTGATTTGCATATTCATATGCCCGAGGGAGCGACTCCCAAAGACGGTCCCAGCGCCGGAATAGCCCTGTGTACTGCGATAGTATCCGTGTTGACCGGTATACCAGCCAGGGCTGATGTTGCAATGACCGGTGAGATTACCTTGCGGGGGCAGGTTTTACCTATTGGAGGCTTGAAGGAGAAACTTCTGGCTGCGCATCGGGGCGGTATCAAAATAGTATTGATACCCGATGAAAATCAGCGTGAATTGAAGGAAATACCGGACAATATCAAAGCAGATTTGAGCATAAAACCAGTTAAATGGATTGACGAAGTGCTGGAATTGGCACTACAGAGGATGCCGGAGCCGTTAAACGAAAATACCGCTTCCGAGTCCACAGAACAGGGAAAAGCACCGGATTCTGACCCAAATGTGAGAATTAGTGCACATTAGGGCAAATTGCTGCAAAGCTATCTTGACAGGCATTTTCCTCTATTGGTATAACGCTGTCTGGGTGAAGCGTACCTGCCACTGGATGTGGTAGGTTTTTTAATTCCATGAAAATAAGGGGTAGAGAGTGAACAAACAAGAACTAATTGATAACATTGCGACATCTGCCGATATCACCAAGGCTGATGCGGGTAGAGCTTTGGATTCGGTATTGGATTCGATCACCGGGGCATTGAAAGGAGGTGATTCTGTAGTACTGGTTGGGTTTGGCACTTTTTCAGTGAGGGATCGAAAGGCCAGAATAGGCCGGAATCCGCAGACCGGCGCGGCAATTCAAATCGCTGCAGCCAAGGTTCCAAGTTTCAAAGCCGGTAAAGCACTAAAGGATGCCGTAAACCATTGATTGATTGTTCATAGGTTAAGCGGCGCTTCGGGCTTATGGGCACTGAATTTATAGTCGCCAGATTAATCGAAAGAGAATTATCACGGTATCGCTGGTTCTTGTCCGGACTCAAAGATCGCAGGAACTGGCTAGAAGGTAAAGCGACAAAAAATGGCGCATAAAAATGCGCCATTTTTTATTATTGGTACACACATACTGTACGGACATGCGAAAAGAAGATTTCAGGACAGCGAAACAATCTTGTCTTTTCGAGATCTAATGGCCAGACCCGGTACCCAGGATCCAGTGGGCTACCGAAAATAAAACAGGATTAATAGAATGCTGATTCAGGAAATGAGAAATCGATCCCACGGGATTGTGGCCAAGTTCATTGTCGGGATGATTATTATTGTTTTTGCCCTTTTCGGTTTTGGCTCGATAACCACCTTCCTGGTACCGGTACCGAAAGTGGCTTCAGTCAACGGTGATGCTATCGAAGAGCAGGAAATGTTGAATGCAGTAAAGCGTCAGCGAAGCATACTATTATCGAATTCTCAATCCAGACCGGAAGATATCGATGACGATCGATTACGCCAGATGGTGTTAAGCGATTTGATCGACAGGAAACTCTTGAATCAGGCTGCGAGTGATTTAGGGCTGTACTTTTCAGATAGAAAACTGGATGAGGATATGCTGCGTACCCCATCGTTTCAAATCGATGGTGAATTCAATGCAGATCAATTTCGATTGCTGATCCGAAGTGCTGGATATACGCCACTGTCTTATCGGGAAGTCATTCGACAAGAGAGCAAGAGCCGCCAGATTAATCATGGCTTTGCAGCAAGTGAATTTGTAACGCCATCTGAAATAAACCTTGCAGCCAGTCTTTCCCAACAATTAAGAAATATCGCCTATTTACCGATCAAGATCGAAAACGTTAGACACGATGTTAATATCGATGAGCAGGCTATTGTCGAATATTATGCTTCTCATCGCAGCGAGTTTGTCACTGAAGAGGAAATTGATCTGGAATATCTGGAGATTCGAAAGGCTGACCTAACGGAAGAGGTGGTGTATGAACAATCAGCGCTGCGTTCTTTTTACGAAGAAGCGATGGATGGCTATGTTCAACCAGAGGAACGTCGTGCGGCGCATATTTTGATTGAAGTGAATGCTGAGGTAACGGCAGCACAGGCGAAAGAAAAAATAGAGGCTATCTACAAACGTATTGTAGGCGGTGAGGATTTCGCAGCAGTTGCGAAGGAAACATCAGAGGATCCCGGATCTGCAGAGCTAGGTGGTGATCTTGGATATAATCCCCAAGGCACCTTCGTGGAAGCCTTTGAAGAGGCACTCGATAATTTAACCCCGGGCCAGTTGACAGAGCCTGTATTGTCAGAATTTGGTTATCATTTAATCAAGTTAATGGGCATTAAAGAAGCCGTTGTGCCCTTATTTGATGAGTTAGCCGAGAAACTGGACAAGGATTATCGACTACTTAAGGCCGAAGAGCTGTTTGTTGCTAAATCATCCAAGCTCAGCGAGTTAGCGTACGAGTTCCCCGATCTTGAAGGAATTGCGATAGAACTTGGTCTGTCTGTGGAAACTACCGGATGGGTTTCACGATCTGTAACCGAGGGATTCGCGGCTAATTCACAAGTGATGAATGCGGCCTTTAGTGACGATCTGCTGAAAGATGGCAATAATAGCGATCTGATTGAAATTGATACCGATTATCATGTAGTGGTCAGAGTGAAAGACCATAAACCCAGTGATGCCAAGGAATTCACTGTTGTGCAATCTGAAATCAGGGATATCCTGATCGAAGCAGCTGCCCGTGCGAAAGTAATCGAAACGGCGGAAGAGGCACTGGTGTTATTAAAGAGTGGCTCCATCACCCGTTTTGTGGCAGACAACGCTGGCAGTAGATGGGTCGTTCTGGACGGTATATCCAGACAGCAGCGTGAATTGGATCCACAGATTACGCTTGCAGCGTTCAGGTTAGCGAGACCTGCAGAAGGTGAAAAGACCGTTGGTTCGACGATTCTCGGTAACGGTGATGCGGTAGTTATCAGCGTTACCAAAGTCATCAACAAGGATGCAAGCAAGTTACCTGAGGCAGAGAAGAAGGGGCTTTCCGGTCTGTTGGCTGCTGGCAAAGGCAACCTTGCCTATACTGAATTCAGAAACGGTCTGAAAGTGAGTGCTGATATTGAGAGGTTCTGATTGGCGGCGTTCAAAATGTGATTTCATCAAATTTGAACTGGTCGAACTGGTCGAACTGGTAGGTCGGATTAGCCATAGGCGTAATCCGACATTTAGCAATCCGACGTTTAGGAACGGTTATTCAGTTTGCGTAACATCCACATAAA
>JASJXV010000023.1 GCA_030123805.1 Gammaproteobacteria bacterium | reverse complement strand
GAATTAAGGGGACAGTTTACTTAATTGAATTAAGGGGACAGTTTCGAGTCCCTGCTGATAATTGGAACGAGGCAATATACCTTATTTTGAGGACAATATCTCACCGGGAAGATGGCGCGTGACACATATTAAGAAGCGAACAAATATGTCTATTCCACACCTACAGCATGTGCTATATCAACTACCAACTGTTCTTGATCAAAGCGAACCGTAAACGGATCAATGCCTCTTCTGACGATCACCAAATCATGTCCTGGTACAACGGTTGCGTACTGACCACGCGCACCGGCCGCGGTATAGGTGCCTTCTGGTACGCCAGGTTTCGAGTCCAGTAACCACCACTGTTTAGCATAACCCCTTCCAGGAACCTTTTTCGCGGCTGCCGGTTGCACGCTGTAATCAACCCAGCCTTCCGGAAGAATCCTTTCTCCCAACCAAACACCATCCCTGGAGAACAGCAAAGCGAACCGGGCTAAATCGCGAGCTGTGGTAAATACCTGGCTGGAGAATATGAAGTTACCATCGTGATCAATCTCCGGGTAAGTGTCACGCATGCCAATTTTGTTGAACAGTTCGCGACGAGGAAATGTCAGGTACGCAAAGTCATTGCCAATCACATGTCTGGCTGCCCGCATTAGCAAAAGGGTATCGTTGTTCGAATATTTCCATCGCGATCCCGGACTAACTTCCAATGGCGCAGCAGTGGCGTCCTGGGTAACTGCTCTACCCAACCAATAGATACCATCACTATTTGAACCACCGGTTTCCAACCCACTGCTCATCTCCAGCAGATTCTCCACGGTGATCAACTTGCGCGGATCGGCCTCACCTTGCCATTCCGGAATGGGCGCAGGTGCCTTGACATCCAGTTTACCTTGCCCTGTTAGAATGCCGATCAGGGCACTGGCTATACTTTTGGCAGCAGACCAGGTTCGGTACTGAGTGTGAATACCAAAACCATGCGCATAAGCCTCACCGATTATCTGACCCTTGTAGACGATGACCAACGCGATGGTTTTATTTTCGTTGCCATAGGTTTCGCCATCAAAGGCGCGCTGAACGATTGCCTTAACCTGTTCAACATCAACTTCAGCCGGTACATCGATATCAGGCAGTTTGTCTCCCATGGGCCAGAGTATCTCTTCGGGATTGCCCGGTGCCTGGGGTTGTTCCACATAGGGCAGATTCACTATGTCTGCTGTTGTAGACCCGATGGGCAGAGTCGTACACCCCATACCCTTTCGGTAGGCATGTATCTTTGCAGGGAATAGGTCACTAAACGGCACTGAAACATACTTGCCATCATAGTTCACAATGGGTACCGGCTCTTCAGGCACACCTTGCAATTCGTGCTGCAACACTTGTTCCAGGGTGCGGCCAGCCACAAAAATGCCGGAGCAGGTAAACACGCCTTTGAAACCGGCGTTGACAGCGGCTTCACCAGCTTCACCCAGGGAGCTTGCGATATGGACTCTGTTCTGTTCAGCGGCGAAGGCAGTCACGCAAAAGCAGGTTAATAAAGTAGCATAAAAAAAATTGTTGTACATGTTCAGATTCCTGCTCTGCGAGCAATTCAATTGGCTCAGCATATCAAGAATGCAAGTTACCCGATACCCGACTTTGAGCCGTCGATAGATGCACTGCTCGTGTCGTGTGAAAATCGAACTCCCTCCGCTTGAAGGCAGAATCATTGCGGTGTTCAGAACTCCAGAAGGAATTCTCGATCTCTGACCTGGAAGGTCAGGTTTGCGGATTAGCAGACAGGTAAATAGCTCTGGTGACGATACTATTGTCAACAGCCGCTCGGGAAGGTAATCTAGCGCTTTTTTCCCAAAACTTTATCTGATCTTAACATTAGCCATTCAAACTGGGGACCGATTCTCTGGGTTGTCAAACGATTTTGGAATTTCACGCACCGATGTTTAAACAATTAACCTTAATTGTGTTGTTAGTTATTTCTAACGCCGCATCTGCAATTGGCCTCAACACCAATCTGTATGGAAAGATTAATATCAGCCGAGATTTCCTGGAAGAAAGGAATAATGATTGGATTAGCAACGCATCCAGGATTGGTGTGAAAGGTAATTATCCAATATCCGAAACGTTACGAATAGTCTATCAATTGGAGCAGGAATTGGATCCTATACATGGCGGTACCACCAGGGACACGCTTCTTTCAACGCGGAACTCTTTTGTGGGCTTCAAGAGCAATATGGGTCGCTTGATCTTCGGTACACACGATTCACCATTGAAAATGGCACAGGGAAAAGTAGACCAGTTCAATGACAAACTGGGGGATATCAGAAACGGCATCGTAGGTGAAGTGCGTGCGACAGATTCCTATATGTACAACTCTCCCCGATTTGGGGCTGGCTTTCAATTCAATGCCATGTATGTCGATTCTGATAGTCAATTCGATTCCAGTCAATCCTACTCGTTGACATATCAACGCGATAATTTGTACCTGGCCGCAGCCTATGATGCGGATATGCGAAAGAACAACAGATCCGCCGCCAAAACGCGGGTGTTCGATTCTTATCGAGCAGTCGCACAATACACCCTGGGCAACCTGAAGCTTGGCGCCTTGTTCCAATCGTCAGATTTGCAAAATATTCAGGGAGTCAAACGGCAGGAAGCCATAATAATCTCCGGTGCTTACAAGTACCAGAGCTTCACTTTCCGGGCACAATGGAGCGATTCAGATATCAAAGTTGAAGATCTACAACGCCTATCATTAGGTGCAGATTATCGCTTGAATAAGCGGATGAAACTATATATTAACGGCTACCACAGGAAGGTGAAATCTGATAGCCTGGGTGCGATCGAAGTCGGTGGCGAATACAAATTCTGAATTGGACTCAGACACGCTGGGTCAGTGTCTGAAGGGCGCAACCGCGACCAATCACACGGACATCTAGCCAGGATCTGATATGCTGTTAGTATGCTTCGCGCCCTGAAATGAAAGCGGACTCGGTTGGATGGAACCCGCAGATCCGACAGTTTTGTATAAACGCAAAAGGGTTCATATCCGGGGGAAATAACATGGACTTTGAATATAGCGAAGAACAGCATATCTACCGGGACAGCCTCAGAAAATTTCTGGATAAAGAAATCATGCCCCTGGATAACAAATGGGGCGATGTTGAGATGACCAGCGAGCGTGCAAAGTCGCTATTCCAAATGCTGATCCCATGGGGGTATGTTGGTGAAGAGAGGGTTAATGACTGGGTCATCAGTTGCATCATGTCTGAGGAAATGGCTCGCGTATTTCCTTCATTAGGCGGATGCGCCGGGATATCCACATCTGCAGGTCGCATGATCGAAACCCGCGCCCATGCGGATGTCAAAGCCCACCTTGCAAGACCATTGATTAATGGTGAATTGATTGGCGCAATCGCTATCAGCGAACCCAATGTGGGATCCGATCCGTCGTCCATCGAATGTCGAGCCATACAAAAAAATGACCGATATATAATTAGCGGTACCAAATGCTGGATCAGCAATGGACATATTGCCGATGTTGTGGTGGTTGTGGCCCAGACTGATCCGTCCAAAGGACCCGCCGGTATTCGTCAATTCGTAATTGATCGACGTGAAACACCCTTTGAAAGCCGGGATATCGAGACTATCGGGCTTCGAGCTTTCCCAACATCTGAGCTGTTTCTGGACGATGTGGAAATTCCGGAAACGCATCGATTGGATGGTTGGGGTGACTCGGATCGCAAACAGGATCCGGCTAAATCTTTTGGCAGGGTTCTGCGGTCAATTGCTGCAGCGAGAATAGGTACCGCATTGATCTCCGTCGGAATCGCCCAACGGGCGTTCGAGATGGCACTGAAATATGTTGGCGAACGCAAACAGTTCGGAAAAGAAATCGGTCGCTTTCAACTCGTCCAGGAAATGATCGCTGAAATGGCAACTGATATTGATGCTGCCAGATTGTTGTCCTATCGTGCAATGCAATTAATCCAGCTCCGTGACTGTCAGACCGAGGTTTCTATGGCAAAGGCATTTGCCACTGAGATGGGTGTGCGTGTATGCAATAAAGCCATTCAGTGTATGGGCGCATTGGGACTTGCGACCGAAGCCAGAGTGGAGCGTTGCATGCGCGATGCAAGGATGCTCACCATCCCCGACGGCACCACCCAAATACAAAATTTGATCATCGGACGATCATTAACCGGCATGTCTGCAATCCGTTAAATATCAATCACCTGAATGGTCATTCAGGGAAGATCTGTGAGGTTTGATGTGGCTCAATGCGACATTCTTGAGACAATCAAAGTCTGGATTGACGCGGGCGCTAACAACAACTGAGCGGCCTCTATTCAATACATGCTTTGATCTTTTCCGCCAGCTCTCTCAACTTGTCGGGATTTCCAAAATCCTTGGCATGTGCGCGCATCGAGTGAATCGATCCCGGGATTATATGGAAATGAATATGCGGTACCGTTTGACCCGCTGCAGCGCCATTTAGCTGCATAACAATGACTCCTGAATCGTTAAACGCTTTTTTTATAGCTTTGACAAGCCTTTTTACCGTTCTGATGCAGGACATTGCGGCATCATCCGACAAGTCCACTAGATTCTCTGCAGGTTCCTTGGGAATGACAAGGGTGTGTCCATCTCCCTGAGGCATTAGGTCCATGAAAGCCAGGGTGTATTCATCCTCAAAGACTTTGATGCAATCAGCCTCCCCTCTTAGAACTTTGGCAAATATATTCTGATCGTCGTAGCTCATCTTGTTTTTCCCTTGATTAGTTTGAGTTTTCTGATTCAGTTATTGGCACCGTTATCTTCATCCACCCTGGTGGCAAGTTGGTTTTCGAACACCGGCTTTACCATTATCAGAAAACATACGGCTGCAATTCCGGAAGCACTGAATAGCATGCACATGACCATGATCTGGTATCTGGCAGCAACGAGCGGAGACACCCCGGAAAGAATCTGACCCGTCATCATTCCCGGAAGGGAGACAATACCGACGGCAAAGAGGGAATTAATGACAGGAATCAGTGCCGCCTGAAGCGCCGTATTACGCGCCTCTTCAAAGGGCACAGCTCTTTGTGTCTCGGCATTCAACCTTTCAGCGGTAAGGCTAACACTATTCATGGAACTGGCAAATATCATTCCTGCAAGTGGAATCATATATTGAGGTAAATACCAGGGGTGAAGCTGAAGAACGCCCTGGGTAACAATGAATAGTATCGAACCCCCACCCACCAGGACTGATAACAGTGCATTCTTGTACAAGGTTCTACGCAGAGGTTTGACTGATCCCAGAGCAATCCAACTGGAAGCAAAGACCATGATTGCCAGGATGATGACAACCAACCAGGCGTTATCTGAACCAAAAATGTATGCCAGAAAATAACCCACAAGAAGAAGTTGTATCAGCATGCGCAGCATCGCATACAGTGCATTCCCGGCATTAAGCGACCATTTAAAGAGAATGCCCAGTACCACTGCGACGGGTAGAAATACAATGAGCAGATTCGCCAGCGGTATTGATTGAATTGCGTTATTCATATCAGATTGGCAGATCAGGTTATACTGAACCGATGGGAATTGGTATATTTTTCAAAAGGAGCGGTTACCAGTTTTCAGCAAAAGGCCGGGCATCCAGCTCATGTGTCCAGGCATCACGGGATTGATGATACAGATACCAGTATGTCTCTCCCACCGAGTCCGGGTGCATAAGCGTATCTTCGGGCAACTCCGAGACATCAACACCGCGCTGTTTCTTGATGATATCTCTGACCCAGGCAGTATCGACTCCGGCATCAATGATCAGATGCGCTACATGGATATTCTTTGGACCCAGCTCCCGCGCCATGCTTTGCGCTAGCGCTCGCAATCCAAATTTCGCACTGGCAAAGGCTGCATATCCTTTGCTCCCTCTCATGCTGGCTGTTGCCCCGGTGAAGAATATGGATCCCCTTTCTCTGGGCACCATATACTTCGCTGCCTCTCTACCCGTCAGGAAACCAGCGAAACAGGCCAGCTCCCAGACTTTTCGAAACACGCGTGTTGTGGTTTCACAAATTGGAAAATTGACATTCCCGCCAACGTTAAATACCACCAGATCGATTGCACCGATGTTAGTTTCAATCTCTTCAAAAACTGATGCGATCTGTTGCTCTTCTCTGGCATCCAATGTAAATCCGTGGGCATCCCCACCGCTACCCTTGATCTCATCCACCAGTGGTTCCAGTTCCTCTCCTCGCCGTCTTCCCATACAGACAGAAAATCCTCCAAGTGCGAATCGCCGTGCTATGGCCGCCCCAATATAGTCCCCGGCACCTACGATCAGAGCTACTGGTTTAGAGTCACTCATCTTTTTCTTCCTTACTGTGTCCGCCACCTATTGAATGATTTACTGACCCTTAAAATCGGGTGATCGTTTCTCCATAAACGCTTTTACCGCTTCCTTGCGATCTGCTGTCTGCGTACAACGCACCATATTGCCTGCTTCAATCTGCAGACTTGTCATCAGGTCACAATCGATGGCGCGATTTAGATTCTCTTTCATGTACCGAATGGCTATCGGCGGACCACTGCTATCCGTGCATTTCCGGTCTTTATTATTCCCATACATCGAACGAGCGCATGCGAGTTGCCGACCATCCTACAAATTGTCAATGAATATGACAATTAAATGTGTCGACGAACATGCCTGAATGACCGGATCTCTCTGTCAATCTTGACGCCCTGCGGGCCAGGTAGCGGCCTTTCATACTGATATGGCAGCACATGGCAAATACAAACGCCCTTGCACTGATTGCCGCCCTTGCACTGGACTATCTTCCAAACCGTTACGGTGATGCACTTGAGTATAAATATATTGAAGGCTTGAGTATCAAGGAGATGGCCGTTCGGATGCAAATCGGAACAGAAGCGGTTCAATCAGATATCACCAACATTTGATACTGACAAGCGTCGAGTAATTGAGTTTCTGGAATGGCACGCCAGGGAAACTGGTCGCGAATTGCAATTCAAACAACCCTCGGATCTAATTGCAGCAAAAGAAGATACAATTCATGGGACTTATCCGACGGATGTAGCAGATGACGCTTTGCAGAATGTATTGAGCGTTACTAAATTACGAGTCAGCGCTCTATCTGACGATGTGGTTATGATTGAATCAATCTGATGCTAAAACCGCCACAGAACGCCAATGGATGTAACCAGTGGCAAAACCGGGTCCACATCCATCTCTTCCAGAATAAACAGACCCTCTTCCTCGGATATTTCATAGTCGATCGCACCATTGTTGTTACGATTAAACGCATTGGTCACTTCAATAAAAATTGAAATGGTTGAACCCGGTAGCAGCAAGTTCCTGCTGACTTTCATATCGAGGGTGCTATAATCACGCGCACGTCGATTGCTACGAATAGCAGAAATTTCGATGCTGGTGTCGGTTTCCAGCTCATTCGGTAGTGTCGTAAAAGCCCAGCCTGAGTGCCAACCGGCGGCAATTGAAAACTTCCATAAACCCGGTTCCCAGGTCATCCCGGCATTTACAGTTTGACGTTGATCCCATCTTCTGGAAATCCAACGCCCACTGTCGTTATCTTGAACCTTTGCGTAGGCATAATTCAGATACCATGATACGGAATCCGCGAGACTTCTTTCTATGCCGAGTTCAATACCCCTGGACTTCCCCTCGCTGGCACTAATCTGGAATCTGTCTCCCTCCAATTCGGGCACAATAACAAGATCAGTAAACAGGTTCTCATAACGCGGCTTTAAATCTTTCATCCGCTTGAAAAAATATTCTGCCTTGATGCTTATATCAGGTGACAACAGGTGGGTAATACTCGCAATTGCATGATCGGCATATTGCGCTTTAAAAAAACCGGGATTCACCATCAGATACTTGCAACTCATGAATAGCCTGGGGTTGGTAAAAACGACCCGCACTCAATCTATAATCAGTATCGTGAGTTGGTTCGAAGAGTATAGAGATCCTGGGACCACTCCTTTTCCCATGTGAACCAGACATAATTGTTGGTGACATCAGAATTCGCGGTCATCAGCTCCTGGACAAATTTGATATCGTCTGAAAACTGCAACCCATTGAATTCGAATCGGCCGATCGAATCGGATTCCCATCCATAACGGAAATAAGCATCATGGTAAGAGGGGTCACCTAATCCTGGGTTTACCACATTCAAAATTACATCCAGGTTCCCGCGTCGAACAGATGCCAACCAGTCTCCTCCTGCCACGTAGCCATATCCCAGAACTGATGTGGAGAAGACGCTCAATCCCAACTCACCACCGGGAGAACTAATTGATTCCTGTGTGGCAATGTCCAATACACCACTCATCCGATTACCATAGCGAGCTGGAAAACCACCAGTGAAATATTCAATATTCTGGATCGTCTGTGGGTTAAAGGTGCTGAAAATGCTCTGATAGTCCTTCAGGTGAAAAGGATCAACCAACTCGACCCCGTCAAACATTACCAGCACCTCATTGCTATCTCCACCTCTAATTCTTGGTCGTGACGAAATGCCTATTGTGGCTGCACCCGGTAATCTCTGAATCACTCTAATGGCATCGTCACCCAGACTGGGTATAGACGGTGGTGGGATTCACTAACATCGGTAACAGGATCACTATCTCGATACCAGTTTTACCGAGATGCCTAAAGTCGTTATATATCATAGACTCTGCTTGTCCCGATGACGCTTATAGTTTTCCAGTGCCCGCTGCACCATTGGTCGACGCTTACCCTCGGGAACTTTCAATTCATAACCCGGATCTCTTTCACCCTCCGTACTGAGAACGTGCATGGTGTGGGCAGCGGTGATGTGAGCCGCAAAACCCTGGGTGTCCTGTTGTTGATTTACAGCGAGTTTGATGAGTCGCAACTGGAACCTGTCGTTATCTGCAACTCGCTCTGCATATGCAATCGTCTCGTCCATCAGCTCTGCCTTTGCGTAGACTCTGTTTACCAAACCCAGTTTCTTTGCTTCAACGCCATCAATGAATCGACTCTCAAACAGAATTTCCTTGAGTTTTCTGGGGTGAATATCCCACGGTGCAGAAAAATATTGGAAGTTGGTAGCCAGGAACATAGCATCGTCGGCAGCAAATATCAGATCCATGGCAGAAGCAATCATCCAGCCACCAAATATGCAGTAACCTTTCACCACGGCAATGGTCGGTTTCGGAATGTTGCGCCATCTGAGGGTATAGTCAACATAGAGTTCCTTCGAACGCTGATACCGACCACGTACGCCCTCCTCTATTGGCCTATTATTCTGGTCAGCCAGTTCATCGTCCGTTCCCAGATCATGACCGGCGGAAAAGTGATCACCCTCTCCGGTTATCAGTATTACCTTAATCTGGCTATTGTCCGAAAGACTATGGATAGCATGATCCAGTTCTTCCAGCAGGACTCTACTCTGGGCATTGCGGTACTCCGGTCGATCAAGTACCAGCGTGCCGATACGTCCATTTGTTTCTACTCTAATCTGGGTGTAATTCATTGCAGGATGTCCTAACAAGGCTCTGACCAATTTGATTTTACAACAATTACACGGTCGCCAGTTCAGCCATTCGAGTAAACAGCGTTACAGCATCAGTTGCATCGTCTGAATGGGAATACTCACGATACAAAGTAGATACGTTGACCGCGATCCGTTCAGAATCGCCCCATGCAGAGAAATCGACCAACTCGATATCTTTTGCTGCTGTAAACGCATCCATTCCCGCATCATACCGTTTTCGGGCTTCCGCATTGATATACTCAAGATAGGACTTGACTGCACTGACTCCCTTTTTATCTGTAATCGGCCCATGGCCCGGTACGACTGTTTCTACATCCATCGCCATAATGATGTCACAGGCATCAATCCAGTTCTGAACAGGCCCAGCCCAAAGAATGGGCGTACCATCTATAAACAGAATATCGCCTGTAAAAACGGTTCGATCGTCAGGTACCTGCACCAGGACATCACCCCTGGTGTGTGCAGGTCCTACTTCAATCAGGTTAACGTCTTTATCTCCGACCCGAACTGACATTTTGCCATCGAACGTTTTTGTTGGGGGTGTATGTTTTATGCCTTCAAATTGAAAGGCACCAAAACAATGCCGCATATACCTGCCTAGAGTCGTGTCTTCTTGTGCATACATTTTCATCATGCCAGCCATGGCTTCCGGAGGCATCTCTGCCATCTCTTCAGCAGATGCGGTAGAGGTTATGATCTCAGCACCCGCGACCAACTCATTGCCGTGACAGTGATCGCCATTAGCATGTGTATTAACCAATGTGCCAATATTTCTTGTTGCCAACGGTTCGGCTGCGCGCATCGCCTGCAACATCTCCCGGGTCAGCTGCAGATCAAACAGAGTATCGACCAGCAGTGATTCTTCGCCATCTACAATTAGTCCTGCATTACTCCAACCCCAGGAACCATCAGGTGCCAACCACGCATAACAACTATTACCCAGATCGTGTAAGCCTTTGGTATAGGTCCAGTTCATGGTTTGATTGCTCCGTTCTTCTTTCATGTTGGCTTTATAACTTTCGAGATGTCACCAAATTGTAGCCAGATGTTATTCAAGGTTTAACGAAAATCGGGTTTGAATAAAACCAGAGGTCTAACCACGGATCTTCACCCAGAGGATCCGGTTCAGGTTCCAGTTCATCAGTGTTGGTCCCTCGAACCCTGAGGTAGAGTCTGGCGGATACATTTTCAATGGTATGAGTCATGGTCAGGAAGTCACCTTGCCGCCGCCAGTCTTTTTTATAAAAACGCTTGACTACCCTGGTAGAGTCGTTGGTGTCTTGTGATTTATTCGTTACTTTTCCGGTAACATCGCCAACGATAAGATCCACCCTTTGTACCTGCGGATTGTCACCATGATGATTATCTTTAGACGGATCCCTGATTTTGATCGTTACCTGCACACTGGATCCTTTAGCAAGATGAAGCTCATCACCGATATTCGCACTATTGATGCCATCGCTGGCGGTCACATACAACTCTGAAACCAGATCTCCGGTAGTGACGAACATCCTTCCCATTCGGAGTGCTTCGATGATGCTGTCATGGTTTTTTTCAGCGAAGACATAGGTTTTGGAATATTCGCCGGGCCAAAAGTCGTAACCTCCATCGGTGTAGTGAACGTGGGAATCCGAATTTGCTGTAATCCACCAATGCCGTCCCTCCCCAAGCATGGAATCCCAAAATCCCCCGAGTCGAGCCGTCATCTGGTCAAATGCCCCCATGGTTGGAAACAGGCGATAGCCGGCTCGCGGATATTGATCTCGCAATGATCCATCGGGATTCAAGGTGACAGCCTGATGCCCCGGCGCACCCGCCATACCGACAGCAATGTCAGGTGCTGTATCATTCCAACTTCTGAACTCTGCGGGACTATCTAACCCATACTCGCCCAGACCTGTTGCTGATCGGGAAGGATGATTCGCTATCACTACAGGTTTGCGTGACATTTCCCGCATGAATTCCAGCGCTTCAAGCATCTTTTCCTCTGTATCTCGTGCCGGATCGAACGGATAGACTTCAAGTTTGTCAAAACGGGATTCAAGGGCATGAAGCTGTTCAGCTTCCGCGGGACCATGCGGAATAATCAGACTACTGTGATCAGCCGCTGGTGAGTTTAGCTCCATGCCATAAAACTGGATCAGCTCTGGCACAACTTCGCGCGATCGAACCAACTCTGGATAAGCCAACTCCAGATTCACTTTTGCATGATTCGGCCCACCGTGATCTGTTGTAACTGTCCATGCCAGACCGAAGTACTTCGCCATCAGGGCATTCATCGGTATCGGATAAATTGCGTCCCCGGCAATTTTGGGCGAGGGCGGGTCAGTTTCCGTATCCCAACCGACACTATAGCGAGAGTGGATGTGATGGTCCCCTGCAAGCCATTGCCTTGATTCGGTTTGTTCAACAGTCAGCGAAACTGTGCAGCCAACCGAAATAAGCAGAAGAGCCAGAAGGAATACATTTTTTGCTTGTCGGAACATGCTCATGGGAGAATACATACTGATTTTCAATGCCTGTTGCCACGTCAATGTCTATACAGTGTATCGTTTCCCAGGCTCTCATCGAAAGCCACAACCACCTTGCCAAGAGCTTTCCTGTCAGCCAACATTTGCAGAGCGGAGCGGCCTTCTGCAAATGGAAATACCTTCGATACATGTGGTTTCAGCTTACCGCCATCTAGCCAGTCCACCAGTACATTCATGCGTTTTCTGGTAGCATCGGGGAAAGCTCTGGAATAGGATCCAAAAGCTACTCCAACCGCTTGACACTGTCTTAACAGGAGTCTGTTTGCCGGGATATCCCCAATGGTTCCACTGGCAAAACCTATGATCAACAATCGCCCACCCAACGCCATGCTGCGCAGGGCCTGGAACATAACATCGCCGCCAACCGGATCATAGGCAATGTCCACACCCAGACCATCGGTCAATTCCATAACTCGATCCTTGATGGACTCAGTTGAGTAGTTTATGCAGTCATCTGCGCCATACGCACGACATAGATCCAGTTTCGCCTCGCTACTGGCAGCAGCAATGACTCTTGCGCCAAACAACTTTGCCAATTCAATGGCTGTGATGCCCACACCTCCTGCGGCACCCAACACCAGGACCGTTTCACCACTCTTTAAAGCACCCCTATCCACAAATGCGTGGTAACTCGTACCATAGGCCACAATAAAGCCGGATGCATTCACGAACGAGATGTTTTTGGGTATCTGATATGCCTGGTCTGCCTGTGCACAAACCTGCTCCGCCAAAGCACCTCCCCGAGGCTGAGCCATAACACGATCACCGGGTTTGAACCCACTCACGCCGTCACCGACAGCCAGGACCTCACCGGCACACTCCATTCCGGGGCTGAACGGCAGCGAGGGTTTATGCTGGTATAAGCCGCGGACATTAAGTACATCCGGAAAATTCAGGGCCGTCGCCCGCACTGCAATCTTTATCAAACCCGGCTGTAACTCCGGTTCCGGTACTTCGTGAATCTCAAGATCCTGCAGATCACCAATCTTCTGACACACCCAGGCTTTCATTTTTGTTCCAATATTTTTGCATCCATGCTCATTCAAGACTTGCGATTTTCATATCAACAGATACATTAACACATTCGAATGCGAACTATTTATGCTATCTTCAGCACCCAATATGCGAGATTCTATACGACAAGTACGAGTACGCATTGATTAAATCGGGAATCGGTAGTGGGGTTCGTGATGCGGATATTAGTAGTGATTCTGCTGGTGGCTGTTTTAACAGGTGCAGTTTCATGGCTTTCATTGCCTTACATTACTGCAACAATACTGGCACGAGCAATCCACGCGTACGCCTGGGATCTGGAAAAATTTAGCCTGCAACGGCCGGTAGATTTAAACTTGCATTTGGATGAAATACGTATTCTTGACCAGGCAGGTGCGGTGACAGTTGAGGCTTCAGATATTGTATTGAAGCCTGCGAGAGCCTCTTTAAATAAGCTCGCAATCGATATCGATTACCTGATAATCACCGTTGCTGAAAGTGATCAAGTGTCACCAATTGATCTGCAGGATTTTCTAAATGCCTACATTGCCTTCCTGCCTCTGGCATTAGACCAGGGACGAATTCGTAAGCTTGAACTATGTCTGCCCTCCCTCCCTTGTATCATCACGAAACTGACCTGGTGGCACGATGATAACGGCCTACAAATCAGAGCAGAATCCGGTGAATATCCACTCAACTTTGATCTTTACGTATTCTTGACGGATCGTTTGCTTAACATAGAGTTTTTTCAGTCCGGAGAAAAATCCGTTGCTGTCGAACTTCAAACGACCTGGCCGGACATGGATAATGTACTTCTTACCGGGGCTATTCTCAGCACGGACGACACATTGCTGAAATCAGCATTACCCGCACTTCCTGGTGAGTTATCAACGGATTTGCAGGTGTTATCCGTGGTCTTCAACCTGAAATTACCCCTTGATACTATTCAACAGGCAGCAGATCTGACAGATTTCATAAGTGGGGAGATCAACATTGAAGCATTAGGCAACTTCAGATGGGACGCAGATGAATTTTCACTGCAATCAAACCAATCAATTACTACCAGGCTGAAGTTAATGCCTGATGAGTTATTGATCTGGTTAGCCCCGAATACACGGATTAACGCCATGATCCCGGACATTGGCCAGGGGGAAGTGATTAATCAGGAAGAGATCGTTTGCAGTTATCGCGTCAGCATGAATGCCACCAAGTGCAGCAGTAATAATTTGATGATCACAGCTTTTTACACTCCTGATTACACCACGGAGCCAATCACCGCTACAGTGCTAATTTCGGATTTTACTCTCGAATTGTCTGAACATAAATTAATGTCAGCTAACGCCAGCATCGAGCTGGTGATAAAAGAAGCGCACAAGTCCCGGTTGACTGCAAAGGCACACATGGCACTCAGCAACAATGAGATTCATCTGGTCAGTTCCAATCTGGATGTCGAAGGTCTGATTATTGACCGGTTTGAATTAGTCCATTCACTGGACTCAAACAAGGGTGAACTGCAAAGCAGTTTCGCAGGCAATATCTCTGCATTGAGTCGATGGTTTGAAAGTCCGATCAGCGGCGACTTTGTTGTTGATCAGGAAGTAAAATGGCACGGCGCCTTTGCATCCGAGTGGCAGCAGTGGCCCGTCACCATTACGAGCAGGCTCAAAGGATCAAATCTGGCGGGGGAATTGGACGGCTACATGTTCAGGGGAGGGGAATTGAATCTGACCTTAACTGGTTGGTCACAACTTATTACGCCGGAGCCTGTACTTATGAGCTGGAAAGAGATTGACGTGGGTTTTCCTATGCGCCACACAGAGTTGTCTTTCAATCTTTCTCTGGATCCATTTTCCCAGGTATTCCATGTTCAAGGCATCTCTGCTGAAACGGAAGTTCTGGGCGGCAAAGTCAGTAGTGACAGTTATGCCTACAGTTCTGACTCTGGTAACGGGTATTTAACGCTAACCCTTGATAACCTCGATCTATTGCAGGTACTTTCTCTGGAACAGGAAGATTTTTATGCCGAAGGTAAACTTACTGGCCGCGTGCCGGTCATAATTGAAAAGAATAAAATATTGATTGAGAATGGCGTAATCGAAGCAATAGCACCGGGCGGAGTAATTCAATACAAGCCAAGTGACTCTGTAACAAATCTGGTCGAATCCAATGCCCAGATGGCAATGGTGCTGGATACTTTGAAAAACTTTCGCTACGATACTCTCAGTTCCAAAGTTGATTTCAGGGCTGATGGCATTTTACATCTGAGTACCAGCCTTACCGGAAGCAATCCCGATTTTGAAGGAGGACGCAGAATCAACTTTAATCTGAATGTTGAGGAAGATATTGCGGCTTTATTGAAAAGTCTGAGATTGAGAGATGATATCACCAAACGGATAGACGAAAAATATGCTCGCTAGAAGACTGACCTCAGGCAGTCTCCCAGGCGCTTCAAATGTGGAGAATCAACAATGGAAAAACCGCCGATCAAGTTCGCAGGAAATCTGCAACGATTCCTGCTCAGCCTATTCTTTACAACAGGCATACTGATTACTTCGTGCACACCCACGATAAGGATAGAAACTCCCTCGGAACCTATCACCATCAATTTGAATGTGAAGATTGAACACGAGATAAGAATTAGAGTAGATAGAGAACTGGATGACTTATTCAAAACAGAAGACGACTTGTTTTAGGAGTTCGTATGAAAACATCAAGCAAGCTCAAATTAATCAAAGGTCTGACGATTGCATTATGCTGCGGCGTATTTACTGCCAACTTGATGGCGAGCCCTTTAGCAGATGCAAAAAACGCTGGACATGTTAAAGAAATGCCAGATGGTTATGTAGCAACCCAGGGCAGTGCTTCCGCGGATATCGGCGCACTGGTAAAGAGTATCAACCAGCGCAGAAAAACTGCCTATGAAAAGATTGCCAAGCAACACGGCATCGCTGTAGATCAGGTAGGACGCGAGTCTTACACGAAACGTCACCCTGGTAATTAGGCAAGGAGTAATCAGGGACTCCCATCTGAATTGATGCAAGTCCCCAAAAACCGCTTAACGAATGCCTTCGTTTTCCCTTCCAGTGAGAATAGGATCCGTAAAATTTTCCCAAAGTACCAGTGGATGCCCACCTGTGAGTTGATCATCCTTGCCGTTGAATATCACCGGTGCATTTACAGAAACGATGATGTAAGAATGTCCGGCTAGCCATTCAATCTCCCTGTTCATGGAATAAGAGACCGGCAATACCCTATTTCAAAATAATCAAGGAGACTTAACGTGGAAAAAAGAAAATTCGGTAACACGGACATGGAAGTATCCGTTTTGGGTTTTGGCGCCTCCGAAATTGGATATGAGGGCGCTTCACAAGAGACGGTAAATCAAATACTCAACGATGCATTAGATGCGGGCATGAATGTTATTGATACGGCAGAGTGTTATCCCAACAGTGAGGAAATGATCGGCAAAGCAGCAAGCAATCGTCGCGATGACTACTTCCTGTTTACAAAATGCGGCCATCCCGGGGGGTTGGGCACCGAGGACTACTCACGTGATAGCATACTCGCGAGTGTTCAACGGAGTCTTAAGAGATTACAAACCGAGCAGGTAGATCTGGTGCTATTGCATTCATGCAGCGAGGATGTTCTGAGAAAGGCGGAAGCAATTGAGGCGCTACAGGAAGCAAAACATCGTGGTTACACGCGATATATCGGCTACAGCGGAGACAGTTTGGCGGCCAAGTATGCGATACAAACCAACGCATTTGATGCCATAGAAACTTCAATCAGTATTGCAGACCAGGAGGCTATCGAGCTTACCTTGCCTCTGGCAGAAGCGCAGAATCTTGGCGTAATTGTCAAGCGCCCCATTGCCAATGCGGCATGGAAAACAGGAGACAAGCCTCTTAATCCATATCATCACGTTTACTGGCAGCGGCTCCTGGAACTGGATTATCCATTCTTAACAGCAGAGCTGACCACCAGCATTGGTACTGCATTGCGTTTCACCAATGGTTTATCCGGAGTTCATACCATGATCGTAGGTACCACGAAACCGGGTCGCTGGATTGAGAATGCTGCTCTTGTTTCATTGGGAACACTAGCCCCGAAGGAGGTCGACGAGATTCGTCAACGGTGGCACAGCATCGCAAGCGATAATTGGGTGGGTCAGACTTAATATCCCCAAAAAATCCCATCCAGGGGATTTCATTTCAGGACATCCATCATAAATTGATCACCAGCAGTCTAGGATAATGGATGTCCCGAATTGAGCTCAGGATAGTGGATGTCCTGATTTGAGGAAAAGGGTATACTCGCCCGCGTTTGCAAACCGGCGGTAGGTTTGTTTCTATCCGCATAGCCCGTGGCAACGATATTTTCATCATCTTGAGCGCCAAACCCGATGCTGTCCCGGTTTGGACCTTCTGAGAAAGTGCGTGGTTGAAGCAGTTACTCATCGATTTCTGGGTTGGCGCATGGTCGCCGTCGCCTTCTGTGTGGACTTTGTTGCAGTCGGGTTTTTCTTCTATTCTTATGGTGTTTTCTTCAAAGCGATTGCTGCCGAGTTTGGTGACTCACGGCTAGGCGTATCCCTGGGACTTACCGTTACTGCGACAGTGGGTGCCTTAGTCGCACCATTTGTCGGCCAGGCACTTGATCGTTACCCTTTAAAACGCGTTATGGCGCTTGGTTCAATTTCGATGGCGCTGGGTTTTCTTGCCTTAAGCCAGGTGAAAACCCCCATGCAGTTCTACCTGGCGATCGGGGTATTCATCGGCTTTGGCGCAAGCGCGATGGGAAGTCTTGCCACTGCCAAGCTGGTCACAAACTGGTTTAACAAGCGCAGGGGAACTGCACTGGGTATTGCTGCAACCGGCATCTCCGTCTCTGGCGTGATCATGCCTTTTATCAGTGCAGCCATCATCGAAGCCTATGGTTGGCGGCAGGGATTTTTACTGTATGCATGCTTCACAGGTTTTGTTGTTGTGCCACTGGTTCTGCGCTTCGTCATCTCTTCACCGGAAGATGTAGGACTAAAACCGGATGGCGCCATGGTCAAATGGAGTGATGCACCTCTAAACGTAGAATTGGCAAGCAGTCCTGAAACACAATCTGTATTGAAACAGTCAAACTTCTGGGTGCTTGTTGCAATATTAGCTCTGCTGTTCTGTTGTCAGAGTGGAACTCTCATTCATATGGTGCCGCGACTGACCGATGCCGGTTACTCATTGCAGAACGCATCTCTGGTCATGTCAGTATGCGCAGGCTTCGGAGTACTGGGTAAGCTATCCTTCGGTTGGTTTGGTGATCGCTGGAGCGCTCGAAGAGCCCTCTGGTTGATTATTATCTGCCAGATCATCGGACAACTGGCAATGTTCCAGGAGAATAATTTGCTTGTATTCGCTACAGGCGCTGCATTTTTCGGCTACGGTATGGGCGGCGTAGTACCGCTACAGAGTATTATCGTTGGCAAAGTGTTTGGGCGTGCTCAATTCGGCAAGGCTCTCGGATTGATGCGGCCCGCCATGTTCCCTATCCAGATTATCGGTGTCCCCCTTGCCGGATGGATGTTTGATACAACGGGTGACTATACGCCTGCTTTTATTATCTTCGTAGCCCTGTATTGTTTAGCAGCCGTTGTCGTATTTGCATTTCGTCAGCCAGATCGAGACTTTGATCAAAGTATATAAATCAGGGAATCGGGGGATATCCCAGACTCCGCGCCCTTTTACTGGTCCCTTTTTTTAAAATTCCGGTTCTTCCCACCAGGGGAAAAACTCCGGAAGATCTTGACTGACTTTACCCGGGAAATTCGGACTGCGTTTTTCAAGGAACGCGTTAATTCCCTCTTTGGCATCCTTGGAAACGGCCATCTGATTAATAGCGGCGGTGTCGACCCGATGCGCTTCAATGGGATCAGAAGCTCCCAACATACGCCACATCATTTGACGCAACACGGCTCTGGAAATACTGGAACTATTCTGGATAAACTCTTCTGCCAGTCCACGTGCGGCAGGTATCAAATCCTCGGGATCGTGCAGGCTTCTTACCAAACCCGCTTCCAGGGCTTCCTCAGATTTGAATATCCTACCAGAGAAGCACCATTCCAGCGCCTTGCTAATGCCCACTATTCGCGGCAGAAACCAGGCAGAACAGCCCTCGGGAACAATTCCTCGTGCTGCAAAGACAAATCCCATTTTAATATCCCTGGCGGCGATCCTGACGTCAGCGGCAAGTGTAAAGGTCAGTCCGACACCGACGGCAGGCCCGTTAAAAGCCACGATAACAGGTTTAAGGGATCGGTAAATTCTTCGAGATAACTCACCTCCACCATCACCTCGCCTGGTCACTGCAAGTCTCTCCTCATGCCCCTCCCAGGTTGAATCACCTGCGGAAAGGTCCGCACCGGCACAAAAACCGCGCCCCGCGCCGGTAACGATGATCGCATTAATATCATCATCCTCATCGGCCATATCAAATGCTTGCATCAAGTCATCGAGCATCTCACCACTGAAGGCATTTAATTTTTCCGGACAATTCAGCGTAATGGTCAGTATCTGATCGTCAACTTCATAGAGTATTACATTGAATGTCATGGTATGGACTCCCACCTTGCCAAAAGGATCAATTTTCAGTTTAGTTATCTTTCTGACAAGAATAGTATGTCAGTTTGTGATAAAGGAAAAGAGGAAAAGGGATCGCAAGTAATTTTTATTTGATATGATCAACTCTTCCTATCAGATGATGACGCAAAGGACTATAGGAGGTCTGGATGAGCAAGGCACATAACCTGCTGCCTGCCTTTTCACTGAAAAATAATATCGGCGAAGACATTAGTTTTCCTAACAACAGGCAATCGCTGATCTGTTTTGTTAAAGAGGATTGCCCCACGTGCAAAACGGTGATGCCGATTCTGGAAGCCTGTTACAAGGCATTCGGCGATAGCATCGATGTTCACCTGGTGGGACAAACCCATGCGGGCAATCTGCAGTTGGTCAAGCAGTTCAATCTGTCTGCACCCATGTTGGATGACAGCAGTTTGAAAGTCTCCTTTGCCTACGATGTGGAGATTGTGCCCACGCTGATCCGATCTGACCAGGAGGGACGGGAAATAGAGCGCCAGGAAGGCTTCGTGCGAGAGGATTGGCAAAATCTCTGCACAACTCTGAGCAATGATCTGGGTCTGCCTGCGCCAGAAGTGGACTGGGAACAATTTCCCGAATGGCGTCCCGGTTGTGGCTCTTTATCTGTAGACCCTCTGATTGCAGACAGACTGCAAGCGGAGGCTGAGAACAGTCCATTGCGGGCTCGCAAAATCGAAATAGCCGCTGCTGACGATGAATTCGAGTTTATGTTCGATCAGGGATTTACGGATGGCTTACCACTGGTGCCACCGACTCCTGAACGCGTTGTGCGCATGCTTACCGGCACGCGCCGTGACTCACAAGAGGTAGTTGCCATAGTACCTCCAAATATGGGAGACGCGACCATTGAAAAAATTGCCATCAATGCTGTGATGGCTGGTTGCAAACCGGAATATCTGCCAGTAGTCATCGCCGCTCTGGAGGCTGTATGCACAGACGAATTCAATATCCATGGTGTGATGGCAACAACCATGGGCGCATCCCCGGTGATGGTGGTCAACGGTCCCATCAGGGAACGCATTGGCATGAACATGAAACTCTCTGCTCTGGGACAAGGTTCCCGAGCCAACGCCACCACGGGTCGTGCGTTACGCCTGGCTATACGCAACATCGGGGGAGCGAAGCCTGGCGGTACCGAGAGACCGACACTGGGTAACCCCATGAAATTCACCATGTGCTTTGCGGAATGGGAAGAGCGAAGTCCCTGGGACCCGTTGCATGTAGAACGGGGTTTTAAAAAAGAAGATTCAACCGTGACCCTGCTCTGTATGACCAGTGGGCCAACTCTGATTGTTGACCAGACCTCCCTCACGGCCCCACAATTGGCAGGGAGTTTTGGACTGGCGCTGGCAAATGTCCACCACCCAAAAGCATATATGGGCAGTGATGCCCTGTTAGTGATATGCCCGGAGCATATTGATACTCTGCTGAAAGATGGTCACTACAGCAAAGAAGATGTGCGCAATCGAATTCTGGAAGTGAGTAAAAGACCGGTAAAGGAGCTGCTTGCAGATGAGCTGTCCGGTGTCGGCATTCCGGCAGACAGATTTGCTGCAATGCCAGAAGAGATGCAAGAAGCCAGTCTTGCCAAATTCAGATCGCCGGCGGATATTCATATCGTTGTAGCCGGATCTGACGCTGGCAAATTTTCCGGCGCCTTCCATGGCTGGGTGACCGGACCCATGGGTTCTATTGTCGTAACAAGAAAAATTGAGGAGTGAGACTATGACTACAATTCTTGACCCCACCGACGAACGGGTTCCCGTTGCGAGGCAACTCTCACCGCGAACCGGTGAAATAGTCGGTCGATTAGCTTTACTGGATATTTCCAAGCCGAAAGGGAGCCTGCTGTTGGACAGATTTGAGTCCACATTACAGCAACGCCTTCCCGGTATTACAATCAATCGATATGCAAAACCGACATTTACCAAACCCGCGCCGGACGAACTTCGCCGGGAGATCAAGGCACAAAACGACTTTGTGATCGAAGCCCTGGCCGACTGAGGCTCCTGTACCACGTGCAGTTTGCATGACACGGTATGGTTTGAAATTCAGGGTATTCCATCGGTCACAGTGGCTTCTATCGAGTTCAAAGAAGCTGCCAACACCCAGGCCAGGGCACTTGGTCTGGAAGATGCTCGTTGTGTATTCGTATCCCATCCTGTACAGGATGCGACTGATGATCAGATGCGCAGCAAGGCAGATGCCGTTATCGATGCCGTCGTGCAGGCACTCGCCGAGAAGGTTAAATGATTTTATTAGGGAAGCTCTGAACCCATCAATTCCAGGGAGTTAAATAGCGCCTGCAACAAATCCAGAGCCTTGAGGAAGGAACATGAAAATCACCCGGAATAAAGTGGCTCAATTCCATTATGTAATTACGGACGACGCTGGCGAAGAACTCGAATCTACCCATGCAGGTACACCCAATACTTATCTCCACGGTTATAAAAATATTATGCCGGCTCTGGAAAGAGTCCTGGTTAACAAGAGCGCGGGAGATGCCTTTAGTGTGACCCTTGAACCCGCCAACGCGTATGGTATCCGCCGGGAAGACTCCGAACAACGAATCCCAATGAAACATCTTGCCGGCGCAAAACGGTGGCAACCCGGCATGACAGCTACGGTAAATACGAAACAGGGTAAACAGCAAGTCACTGTGGTCAAGGCTGGTAAATTTATGGTGACCATTGATACCAATCACCCATGGGCGGGGAAAAAATTGACCTTTGATATCGAAGTCACTGCTGTACGCGATGCGACACAGGAAGAATTATCGCACGGCCACGTGCACGGCGATTCATAACTGGCCACTTCGAAATAGGTCACAACACCATATTCCGAATGGTTTGTTAAGGGCAGAAATCAGCCCATTGCGATCAAACCAGCAGCAACATAGATAATGATGTCGATGGCTTTTTGTGGCATCGTGCTTTCTCCATTGGGTTGGTTCCTCTCCCTGAAGCAGTGTAGTTATTACCCCGGTATTTACAACTATTCCCGGATAATCAGGTTTCAATCAGAGAGTGCGGAATCCCCCCTGGGGCCACCCAATCTGTTAAACCAAATTGTCCCCAGGTAAAAAATCGCACCCAGGATAATGACAGCAAGCCCGATCCAGGCTTCCGCCGGTCGATGCCATAGAATATATGCAAGAGTCCAACCGGTGACTGTCAGGTAGATCAACGGCGGTAGAGGATACAGCCAGGTGCGGTAGGGTCTGGGCAGGTCTGGTCGCCGCCAGCGCAGAACGAAGATACCGGCCACAGTGAACAAGGTGTTTATCCCCAGCGTGAAGCCGGAGAAAACAAGAATGGACTCAAACGATGCAGTCAGTATGAATCCCAGAGTGACTACTGCCTGTGCTGCGATGGCGATGGCGGGAATATCATTTCTGTTGTTCCCTGCCAGCAATCTGAATGCCGGGAAATCCTGTCCAATAACCTGCAGTACTCTTGGTCCCGCCAAAATCATTGCACTTACGGTTGAGATCAGTAACAGCGACAGCATAACTCCCATAATCGCAGCACCGATTTCTCCAAATACATACTGCGCAGCAACATAGCCAATCTCAACTTTACCCACCATCGCATCGATAGGTGCAACATAGAGAAAGATGAAATTAAGAGCAACATAGACCACCATGACTAACATTGTTCCGATAATCAATATTCTGGGTATATTTCTTTGCGGGTTCTCAATTTCACCGCTGAGATAAGTCGCTGCATTCCAACCGGTGTAGGCATAGTTAACATAAATTAGTGACACTGCGAACGCACCACTAACGAGCAGATCACCATCTCCGGTTTGGGGAAGAAATCGAATCGGTTGCGGCGTCGCCACCATGAACCAGGCAAGAAAGCAAAAAATGGCGATCAGCAGTAGTTTTAGTTGCGTTAAGATCAACTGCACCCTGCCACTGGTACCCCTGTTACTGGTATGAACGAAAGTCAGAAGAATAACCAGTAGAGCGGCAAGCCAGGTGGGTGAAAGGGCCGGAAACACAGAAGACAGGTAGGTACCAAAAGTAATTGCTGCCAGAGCCGTCGGTGCAGCAAATCCGATAGTTGCTGAGATCCACCCGGATATGAATCCCGCTGCAGGATGGTAGATCTCAGTCAGAAAGTTGTACTCACCACCGGATCTGGGCAAAGCCGCACCCAGTTCAGCATAGGTTAAAGCGCCACACAATGCGGTGAAGCCGCCCACCACCCATAACATCATTAACACAAATCCGGACTGGATATCCAGCAACTGGAATCCAAGACTGGTGAAAACTCCAGTGCCAATCATATTGGCCACTACTACGGCTCCCGCCATAGAGGGGCTAAAATTTCTTGAAGTCATTTAATACATGAATAGATCGAATGTTGGTAACCAGGCATGTTTCAGTGGGTCGACACTCCCAGCATCGATTAGTTGATAAAACAGCAGCGATGGCGACCGGCTTAATACTAATCTGACTCAGGGTTTCTACGGATGTATCTCTGCTCAGTGCCGGTGACATCATCAATCTGAATCATCTCGTGTTTGGATGGAAACTCGATCCGATATGTCTGTACATTCTCGGTGGCCAGCGTGATCACGTTGTCTTCGATTGAATAGGCCACTGGCTCCGTTCCACTGACGCCAACTGTTGTCTCTGTATATTCAACGACGATGGGAAATCCATGCAATTGACCATCCCAACTGCCAATGATTTGTGAAGCTGGCTGCACTGTCATGCAGCCGTTTAGCCCGAGCGATAGCAACAATAAACCAACAGCATATACCCAGGTCTTCTGATGATTATTTTGCACTATTTTATCCCTCACGAAAAAACCCAGTTAATCAGAGCGTCCCTAAAATGCAGAATGTTACCCGACAGTCCTTATTTTAACCACTCCGCATGGTGCCTACGCAAGCATAGATTTGATATTATAACCACTTCATCATCACCCCCGGAATTGAAATAATGGCAGAAAGATTTAGTGAACTATCCGATTCCCTGCGGGAGTTTATCGCAGCACAGAAAATATTCTTTGTCGCCACAGCAGCTGCTGAGGGTAGGGTAAATCTGTCTCCGAAAGGTTACGACAGCCTCAGAATTCTGAACAAGAATGAACTGGTATGGTTAAACCTGACCGGCAGCGGTAATGAAACCGCAGCGCACCTGCTTGATTCTAACCGCATGACACTGATGTTCTGTGCATTTGAAGGATTACCCCGAATTCTTCGTCTTTACGGCACGGCTGAAGTGATTCATCCCGGGGATGATCAGTGGCAGGAATGGCTGGCTCTGTTCGGCAAACCGGCTGGATCCCGTCAATTGTTCCACATGCAGATTGAACTGGTGCAGACTTCCTGCGGCTATGCAGTGCCTTTCATGGATTTTCTTTCGGAGCGCTATACGCTCAAGCAGTGGACCGAAAAGAAAGGCGATGATGGTATCAAACACTATTGGTCAGCAGAGAACTCTGTCAGCCTGGATGGCAAGAAAACAGATTTCCAGGGAATCTCCAATTAGTAGCCCTGGTACCAAACAAGCCGATCGAATTCACCTGGAGCAAGAAATCTGTGCAGACTCTGATGCAAAACACCAGCGGTGCAACCAGCTACGGAGAACGTGAATCTTTCTTCACTACCGGCTTTTTAATGGACGCTGACAGTTTTGTCCTGCAGGATCGGGCCCCACATCCGATCAAAAAATCGACAATTGGCCCTGAACTTCACTTAAACTGCAGGGAAAACTGCCAGGAGTATTTGAAAAATGGCCACTACCCGAATCCCTCATCCGCACACAGACGAATGGTACGATAATCTCGCAAAAATCCAAATCGGCTACTATTATCCCTGGACTTCTGTGAAATCAGAGGGAAATGGTGAAGACGCATACATGCACCTGGTAAAACAGCATCTCACACCCGATTCTATCGTACTTGATGTGGGCTGTGGTCATGGTGATGTAGCCCTTGAACTCGCTGAGCTGTGTAAAAAAATTATTGCATACGATCGCGTAACCAGCTACATCGAACTGGCGAAAAGAAATGCTCAGGAGAAGGCTATCGAGAATGTCGAGTTTCTTTGCCACGATGCAAAAGATCTGATGCATGAACAGATAACACTGCCAGCCGAAGATAATTCTATCGATGTCATCATCGCCCGCCGTGGACCTCTGCACTGGTTGGAGGATGCGCGTCGCGTTGGACATCCGGGCACTGTCATGATCCAGTTATGTCCCATGGAGGAACCGATTCCAGCCTGGTCAAACAAATTACCCCATGTCATGCACTATGAAAATTGTGGTCGGTATACGGGGGCGGGCTCGATCCACCAATCAGTTGAGAACCGCCTGAATCAGAATGGTTTCATGTTGCATAGTGGTTGGGGATTCGATGTGCCGGAAATATTTGATCAACCCGAGGAACTGTACAAGGTTCTTACCTGGGGTTTACCGGCCGATGAGATTCCCGCTTATGAAGATGTGGAACATCGGTTGTTATCAATATTCGAGCATCACGCAGAAGCGGCTGGCATCATACTGCGACATTGCCGCTATCTGTGGAAAGCAAACATAATATGATTTAGCAACAATCCCAGCTATCTGTTTGAAATAATTAATAAAGTACCTGTTAATTTGTGGCATTAAAAGCGTATACTCACAGCTCATATTAATCGTCAAGGTATCGATATTGCTGTTTTCTCTCGGTGAGTTACTGGCTGAGTTTGCGGGCCCCGTGCGCCTGCTCACGTCATATTTTTTCCTGGCAGGCCTGGGTACTGCCGCCGGGGGTCTTCTCACCTGGTGGCTACTGCCCAAATACTGGCATCTGCTGCCTACAGACAAGGGGCGTAAATACGCGGTCGATGCGTACAAGAGTGTCGGCAAGCCGGTCAGTGCAGGGCTAATCTTTATCCCGATCTTCATAGTTATCAGCTTACTGGTGGTTCCCTTTGACTGGCGATATCTGGAAACACTGATGTGCGTTGCCGTGGCAATGACTGTTGGATTCCTGGACGATCACAGTGAATCGGGATGGAGTGAGTATCGACTCGGCGCAATTGACCTGGTCATTGCCATTGCTGCGTCGATGATCATCTGTCAGATGCAACCCTTCGTTATCTGGCTGCCTCTGTTGAAAGAACCGATCCAATTAAGCCCTTACCTGTTCATACCCATGGCGACAATTCTTATCTGGGTTTCTATCAACGCCACCAATTGTACTGATGGTGTGGATGGGCTTTCTGCCAGCTTGTCCGCCATGAGCACTATCTTCCTTGGCGCAATACTTTATGGCATTGTCGGGCACTACGAGATTGCACAATATCTGCTGATACCACATTACAGCCTTGGAGCAGACTGGGGCATTATGGCATTTGTCATGGTCGGCGTTCTTTCCGGCTACTTATGGCACAATAGTTACCCGAGTGCCGTGTTGATGGGTGACTCAGGTTCAAGACCTATCGGTCTGATGCTGGGTATGCTGGTACTGGCAACGGGTAATCCGTTCTTGATTCTGGTTGTCGCCTATGTGATTCTTGTGAATGGCGCAACGGGCATGGTGAAAGTTGCTCTGTTAAGGTTTCTGAATATTGGCATTTTCGGAAAAGTCCGCTACCCTCTGCACGATCATATGAGACATAATCTGGGGTGGTCAAATTCTCAGGTGCTGGTCAGATTCATGCTTTTACAAGCGGTTGGCACACCGATTCTGATGGTATTGCTGTTGAAAATAAGATAAATCAAACCTGATCATTGCGCAGAGGTTCCCCTTATGAGACCAGGAATCATTGCACTTTCAACCGGATTACTTCCTATTCTGGCTATCCATACAGTGTATCTGGTAGCTGCCATGAATGAACATGTGCCCTGGTGTATCCCTTATATCGATAGCTGCACCTCAATCAGCGCGACCGGTCGGCAGAATCCGGAGTACTTTATTTTCAAGGCGACCATGATCCCTGCAGCGATGCTGATGATGTTGTTCTGGTATCTGTGTTACCAATGGTTGTTGACCACCGGATACCGACGCAGTTTTGGCGCTCGAAGTATTCCATTTATCGGCACAGTGGCGGCACTCTTTTTAATACTCTACACAACCATGCTGGGCGCCTCAGGCGATCTGTACCAACTTGAAAGACGTATTGGCGTGATCATCTACTTTACTTTTACCTATCTGGCACAACTTTTATTCACCTACCACATAGGTAAGCTAAATAGCCAGCAACAGCTATTTTCACACCGGATCTATTCCTTCCTGTTCGGGCTCAACACAACTGTACTGAGTATCGGTCTGCTCAGTTTGATTCTGGACTTAACCATGGCTGACTATGATTCTATCGAAGCTGCGTTCGAGTGGACGCTGGCGCTTTTGATTCATATCTACTTTTTTGGTATCTATGCTGCCTGGCGCCAGACCGAATTTACGATTTCTTTCAAGGTCTCAGTCTAGGGGCAATTGCATATTGATCCGGGTGTATCAATCATCTACAAAACAGCATAAAAAAAAGGGACCTGCCGGTCCCTTTAAGGGGGAGAGTACAACTTGGTAAATTTGTTTAGATCGGAGAGACCAGCAGCGTAATGGTAGCCGTGTAGTCATTCGCTGTAGTGACTGCAAGCATGTCTGCCTCTGCGAAGGATACATACATGGACGCGTTGTCTGAGCTACTACACGTCAATGAGGGAGATCCTACCATTGCTGCACTATCGACGCCGTGAGTCAGCGTTTCGCCATTAGACGCGTCAGTGTCACCATCAACCTTCACTGTGAATGCGATGCTGTCACTGGTCGTGACTGAAACGACCTGGAATACACCGCCGGTGGAAGTCAGGTTGAGTTTGTAATTGTCGCCGCCGTTGCGAAATACGCAGTACTCGCTCTGCCCCGTCAAGGCGCCACTGCCTCCATAGGCTCCCAACGCAATATCGTCCACGCCGGTGATCCGAACGAGATCATTGATGGTCAGAGTGACGTCTGAGGTGCCGGAGGAGGTGGCGCCTAGGGTGCCATCACTGGCGGCAAAGACGGCGGTACTGATCCATGCGCTCAGAAAAATCAATACCGATACGATTGTGTTTAACTTGTGCATCATTTTCTCTCTCTCAAGTGTTTTAATTCATTTTATTGAGCTGCTAACCTCAATATGACCTTAATAAAGTAAATGCATGGTGCGTGCCAACTTTTATAATTTAATGCAATGGTGCGCCTGTGAATCTCTACAGCCCTTGTAAATAAAGGGTTTATTGGATTTTATTCCGCTTGCGCCCGATCCCATTATAGTGGTCAGGAACCGACACAGAGCGATTTCAGGTGACGCTAAGAGATACTAATTGCGAAAAATTGACGATGTTGGACCGCAGCAAGGCACGGCGCATGGCATGGCAAAACAGCCCACAACCCCTCTCCTGGCGCGGCTCGACGATCAGATCGGGTCGCGCAGATCGGGTCGCGCAGACGTCTCGGCACTGTTGCACCCCGGAGAGTATACTTGCAGCCTTAACGATTCCCTGCAGCGCCCAGCTTATGCAAGCAACTAATGAGAGTGTCAACAATGGACGATAGCCTGACAAATGCACGTTATCTTAATCTGGGTACGTTTCGTAAAACCGGGATACAGGTCAATACACCGGTATGGTTTGCCGAGGATCAAGACACCTGCTATGTGTTCAGCGCCCGAAATACTGGTAAAGTCAAAAGAATCAGAAATTCATGTAAATCCAGGGTGGCATCTTGCGATGTAAAAGGAAATCTTACTGGTGCCTGGATTGACACAGAGTGTGTTTTTGCCAGCCCCGGGCAGGAATCCTATGCTTACAAACTGCTACAAAAGAAATATGGCTGGCAAATGAGCATAACCAACTTCTTTTCCCGATTGACCGGTAAAATCGACAATCGGGTGGTACTGGTGATTAATCGTGCCCCGATGGTAGCCACATGAAGCTATAATCGCGCCTTTCCCACAATTCGGTTTTCAATATGGCGTCAATCTCAGTAATCGGTGACTTGCATGGCTACCATGACCAGTATGTCCAGTTGTTACTCGATACTGGCTTGATAGACCGGGAACAGAACTGGATTGGTGGCGCCAGGCAACTATGGCTCATCGGAGATATTTTTGATCGTGGTCCTGCAGGGCTAGAATGCCTGTCGCTGACCATGAAACTTCAGACCCAGGCGAGAACGGTGGGCGGAGAGGTGCAGTCATTACTGGGTAATCATGAGATGATGCTCTTATGCGTATATCGCATGCACCGAATCTCTACTGACATCAGTGACAGCGTCACGACACAGTGGATCAGTTGGGGTGGCATTCAGCGTGATCTTGAGCTGTTAACTGAGGCACAAGCGGACTGGTTGACGGCTTTACCTGCCATGACTCGGCTGGGTGACAAATTACTTGTCCACGCAGACACACTTGTCTATATAACGCTTGGACTCAGCATCACTGACGTCAACAAAGCCTTTAACAAAGTACTGCAATCGACCGATATTAATGAATGGATAGCTGTACTCGACGGCTTCTGCGACCACAAGGCTTTCTCTGATCTGTCGATGACAGGTACAAACAGAGCGCAATCGATGCTGAGATATTTTGGTGGCAAACAGATCGTTCACGGTCACACACCCATCTGTATTGCAAGAAATATATCAGCAGATGAGGTGACCGGTCCCTGGAGCTACGCCAGTGATCTTTGTCTCAATGTTGACGGCGGTATTTATCTGGGAGGGCCTGGGTTTGTCTATCAATTTGAGATTCCCGATGCGTGCGATCTTGCCGGGTAGGAACTAACTATCAGCCAACACGCCAGGTCTATTAATCAGCCGGATTCACCAGTGAGGTGAGAATGTGATCTTCCCACCGACCATTGATCCGCAGATAATCCTTTGCTTTGCCTTCGACTACAAAACCGAGCCGTTCAAGCACACGAGCGCTTCGATCATTATGTGGCATATAGTTCGCCATAATCCGATGCAATCCTATATCGTTAAACATGTAGTCAATGCCAGCCTTGAGTGCTTCAGCCATGATGCCCTGCTCCTGGTGTTTTTCTGCCAGAGCATAGCCAAGCTGGCAAGCGAGAAACGTTCCCTTCTGTATAAACGTAAAGTTGCATACCCCATATACTTCAGTCTCATCGGTATCCATGATGACCAGACAAACACAGTGCTGCTCTCTGAACTCCTGTACTGCATGCCGTAGCTGCATCTCCCAGAACCCCAACGTATAGAATTCTGCCGAGCGTAGCGGCTCCCACGGCATCAGGTGCTGCTTGTTCTCCACTCGAAAATTGACCATAAACTCAGCATTGCATGGTTCCAGAAGTTTCAGTGTGAGCCGATCAGTCTGGATGTGAGGTAGTGGTGGAGTTTTCATTGTGGGGCCATTTTTCATAACACAGCCTTGTCCGAGCAGCATTATTCCTGCGGTAATGAAAACAGTTAGTTCGCTCTCAACGACCGGGGTTTCAGGCTTCCCTGATCCAAAATCTCATCAGCATGTTCAAGGAAATCTTCATAAGTAGCGTCATCACTTAAATCGACCCCCTTGTTAACACAGACTTCCACGATCGAGAAACGACCTCCGGCAGCCTGTAATATTACCCCGTTCGGTGCATCTTCCGAGCACAGGTACAATACAGCAGGGCTCACCAGTGACGGACTTCTCGGCGCGCGATTCGGATCCCCGAGGTTTTCAGTCATACGGGTTGTGGCCCCTGGTGCCAGGCAATTCACTTTTACGCCTTTACGTATGCCTTCCAACTTCAGTACATTCATCATTCCTACCATTGCCATTTTAGCGGCACCATAGTTAGATTGACCAAAGTTACCAAAAATGCCTGAACCGGAGCTGGTGAACACAACACGTCCCCATCCCTTTCCACACATAATCGGCCAAGCGGCTTTGGTAACATAGACTGTGCCCATAAGATGAACGTCCATGACAGCTCGGAAATTTTCTAATGTCATATTGGCGAAGGTCTTGTCTCTTAGAATGCCCGCATTGTTTACAACTATATCGACTGTTCCGTATGCATCTACCGCTGCGTCTATGATACTTTGAGCACCCTCTACCTCTGCGACAGAAGCCGTGTTGGCGATGGCTTCCCCTCCCAAGCGGATAATTTCTTTCACCACAGCCTGTGCTGTGTTTCCAGATCCTGTGCCATCAACAGCACCGCCGAGGTCATTCACAACCACCCGTGCGCCGCGTTTGGCAAATTCTATTGCATGCGCCCGGCCTAATCCCAATCCAGCCCCGGTGACTATCACAACCTTATCTTCAAAATCCCTTCTCATTATGCACCCCGGCAAAACGATTATTATTTCTCCCCGACTAGTTCAACGGTCTATTCCTGCATATCAAACCCCATGAAGTCAAGCTGGTTATGACAGA
>JASJXV010000213.1 GCA_030123805.1 Gammaproteobacteria bacterium | reverse complement strand
GTCGGAGGCAGGGATGCCGTGATGCGGCACACCGACGCAGAGCGCCCAGGGATGGGTTTACAGCGTGTCCCATGGGGAAATATCCGGCTCAGCTCGCCACACAAATTTGTGGGACATCAGTGGGACGTTACCCTTTAAAATTAGACACAATCAAAAAAAGCAGGTCACCGAAGTGGCCTGCCTTTTTATTTATTCCGTTTGACTACGTCAAGCCGGAGCTACTAATTAATAGCCTCAAACAACCCGGCTGCTCCCATACCACCGCCAATGCACATACTCACCAATCCGTACTTCTTCTTACGTCGACGGAGTTCGCGAAGCAGGTGGCCCGTGCAACGAGATCCTGTCATACCGAACGGGTGACCGATTGAGATGGAGCCACCGTTTACATTGTAGATTTCAGGATCGATTTCCAGTGTATCCCTGCAGTGCAGACACTGGGAAGCGAAGGCTTCATTCAATTCAACCAGGTCAAGGTCATTGATCGTAAGGCCAGTGGCTTTCAACAGCTTGGGCACTGCGAAAACGGGACCAATACCCATTTCATCGGGCTCACAACCAGCAACTGTAAAACCTCTGAAATAACCCCATGGTGTCAGATCTAACTGCATGGCTCGCTCTTCACTCATCACCAGGGTCATTGAAGCACCGTCGGACAGTTGCGATGCATTCCCTGCTGTGACTGTACCGTCTTCTTCAAACACTGGACGTAGCTTGGCAAGTCCTTCCAATGTTGAATCAGCACGGTTGCACTCATCATGGGTAACAGTGCCTTCAAGGGTTTCTGTCTCACCGGTTTCCTTGTTGACCAATTTCTGCCATTGAACTGTCATCGGTGAAATTTCATCGTCGAACAGGCCGGCTTGTTGAGCGGCAGCCGTACGACGTTGGCTTTCCAGGGAAAACTCGTCCTGATCTTCACGGGTGATGTTATAACGCCTTGCGACCACTTCAGCGGTATTTCCCATCGCCATAAAAATATCCGGCGCCCTTTCCAACAATACCTTGTTAGTCGCGCTCTTGCCTGGCTCGGATCTTGGACCGGCAGAAATAGATTCGACTCCACCTGCGATCATGATATCCGAACAACCACTGGCTATCTGATTCGCTGCAAATGCAATGGAATTAAGACCGGACGAGCAAGCCCGGCTAATTGTTGTACCGGCTACCGTTATCGGCAAATTAGACAAAATAACGGCGAGTCTTGCCAGGTTACCACCATGTTCACCGGTTTGTCCGGCAATACCGACAATCACGTCGTCAATTTCTGCCGGGTCGATGCTGGTATTTCGGTCCAGCAAGCTGTCAATACAATGTGCCACCATGTCGTCAGGTCGTGTCAGGTTAAAAGTACCCCTGAATGACTTGGCGAGGCCGGTTCTTACACTATCTACCACCACTACATCACGCATTTTTAGTCTCCAATAATCAATAATGCACCTATTCCAGCACTACTTATCCAAAATCATGAAATCGAACTTGCCGTCTGGGTCGATTTAGTATCGACTTCTTTATGTGGGTCAGTTCCTGAGTTCCCGATCCGGGAACTCATTGACAATTCGCTAATTCCCGAACTCGAACTCAATTTTTGAATCTCGAGGAAAAGTTATTGTGCACTCATTAACCAGTCTGCTCAAGTCTTAATCGTCAGGGGCATTTGCAGTGTGCGTCTTTTCCGCCATAGGGTGTAAAAATCGGCTCAAAACTAGTCCATAATGTAACCAGTTCAACCGAGATAAACCCCAATGACAAAATACATTCTTTCGATCGATCAGGGTACAACCTCCAGTCGCGCCATACTGTTTAATGAGCAGGCCAGGATAGTTCGCGTCGCGCAGCAGGAGTTTACCCAGTACTTTCCGCAGGATGGCTGGGTGGAGCATGATCCGGAAGAAATCTGGCAGACTACTGTCGCAGTAGTCCGGGAGGTAATAGACAACAGCGGGGTTGTTATTACTGATATCGCGGCCGTGGGGATCGCCAACCAGAGGGAAACAACCATACTTTGGGATCGTCATACCGGGGAACCTGTGTATCGGGCCATTGTCTGGCAAGATCGAAGAACTGCGGAATATTGCGAAGAGCTCAAGAATCGGGGACTTGAGAGCACCGTGGCAGATAAAACCGGCCTGCTTCTGGATCCCTATTTTTCAGCAACCAAGGTTAAATGGATACTGGACAACGTCGAGGGCGTGCGCAAAAGAGCAGCAGCGGGTGAGATTGTTTTCGGCACGGTTGACAGTTTCCTGCTGTGGCGATTGAGTGCAGGCAAGTCCCATAAAACGGACGCTACCAATGCCTCCCGCACCATGCTGTTTAACATCTATGAGCAACAGTGGGATGCAGAATTGTGTGAAATGTTCAACATTCCAATGCAAATTCTGCCAGAGGTGGAAGACAGCAGTGCTGAGTTCGGCAAGGTGGATGCCGGCTTGTTCGGTGGTGAAATTCCCATTACCGGAATAGCCGGAGATCAACAGGCAGCGTTGATCGGCCAGTGTTGCTTTGAGGAAGGGATGACCAAGAGTACCTATGGAACCGGCTGTTTCATCATCATGAATACCGGTGAACAAGCAATAAAGTCTGACAATAAACTTCTTACCACTGTGGCTTATCGCATGGATGGCAAAACTGTCTACGGAATTGAAGGCAGTATCTTTACCGCAGGAGCAGCGGTCCAGTGGTTGCGGGATGGACTGCAGGTGATTGAGCATGCCGCCGATACGGAAGCTATTGCATCTCAAACCGGGGATTCTGCAGGGGTATACCTGGTACCGGCGTTTACCGGATTGGGAGCACCCTATTGGGATCCCGATGCACGTGGGGCTCTTCTGGGTCTTACCCGGGATACAGGCATCAAGGAGATAGTGACCGCCACACTAGAGGCCGTGTGTTATCAGACCCGTGATCTCCTGGAAGCAATTAGCAGAGATGGCACTACACCTACCGTTTTACGGGTGGATGGTGGCATGGTAAACAACAATTGGCTAGTCCAATCACTGGCGGACATGCTCGATCTGGCAGTCGACCGACCGGTAATTACGGAAACGACTGCTTTGGGAGCCTGTTACCTGGCCGGATTACGGGTTGGGTTTTTCGATTCCATGGCGGCTCTGCAATCTCTGTGGCAAAGAGAGCGCCGATTCACGCCTGCAATGAAACCCTTGAAGCGGGAAAAACTCTACCGGGGCTGGCTTGACGCGGTTTCCAGAATCAGAAGCTGACATCACGCATACACCACCAGGAGGCTGACCGAGATGTCGGTGATACGGCAACCCGACCACGAGAACTGCAACCGTAGCGAGGATAAGACTGATTGAGCGGTACGCCGCCGCGGTAGATTTTTCGATCATTTGAGCGGTCGGAGTGCCGCACCATCGACGCCTCGACGA
>JASJXV010000212.1 GCA_030123805.1 Gammaproteobacteria bacterium | reverse complement strand
GTAGCGGCATGTCAGTCCAGATTGGTTTAAACAGACTGGTACAGGGAGCAGCAGTGCCAGTCATGAAATGTACTGAATTGCTGCCAGTCAGATTGGATACCATTGAGCCGGTGGTCTGGCTGCGTCTAATGCGTCCTGCTCCCGCGTGCATGCAAACGTTTGATTTTGTAAATCCCCTCCTGGGATCACGCCCATCACCGTGATCGCGTAGTGCAAGCATTATGTCGGCGACCGTAATGTCTGACCGGTTCTTAAGTTTAGCTGCCGATCTGCTGCGCCGGTGTTCGCCGTTGCTTAGTCGCGACATTATCTTGTCCGCGTAACAGGCGGCGAAAGAAAACGTTGATTCACTCTTGCACCATCGGCGACGCACAGCGTAATCGACAAGTCCAGTTGATGACAGATCAAAATCGTCGCTGATGGTGAGCCCGTTGGAAATGGAGTAAACGCCATGAATCTGTTTTGCTGCCCAATGGGATCCGGCAGTCTCTAACAGCCAGGCACTGTGGGGATCCGCGATCAAGAAACTGTTATGGTAGTAAAATTGAGTTGTAAAACCACAATTGCCGCCCTGGCCATAAGTGCCCAGCAAATCCGTTATTACTGTGACAGCATCCCTGCAAGTCTGTGACCTTTCAAGTGCCAGGCGAAGCAGATCCATTCCCAACAGCCTACCTGCCTTTTGATAGGGAACTCTGGTAAAAACAGCTTCGTTGCCAATGACCACGCCGTGTTCGTTAGCTCCCATTTCAGCTCCCCACATCCAGAATGGTTTTGCTAACAATACTGCATAAGTGTGGTCAACCTGTGGAATCTCTATGTACGTACATCTCACTGGTGATGGCTGTGCATAGTCCCGGGCAGGAATTCGCATCAGATGATGTGCCTCATTGGGTTCCCTGTCTGAATTTTTACCGAAAAGCGTTGCGCCTTCTGCGGTAGCATCAGCAGTAACTACGATGGTGTCACACATGATTTCCCTTCTCTCGATGGAGATCGATTTTGTCGGCTAGAACCTGGATTATCTTTTCTCTTTGCCAAATTGGCCTGAACAAGTTAAATTCAGTACCAGAGCAACAATTATCTACCCTGAGGATAAAGCCATGGCCGAGATGAAATCACTCGATTTCGATTCGTTACCCGTTGAATTAATTAATGTTTCTGATCCGGAACTATTCGAAAACGATACCTATCACCCACTATTCAGACGGTTACGTGCGGAAGATCCGGTGCATTACTTTGACAGTGAAGAGTATGGCCCTTTTTGGTCCATAACGAAATATGATGACATTGTGCACGTGGAGAAGAACCACCAGATTTTCTCCTCCGCAGATGAATATGGCGGCATTGTGATTCAGGACTCTCAGGTTCGACGCTTGATCGATTCAGGCGCGAGCTTCATTGCCATGGACCCACCTCGTCACGGTAAACACCGGGGCATGGTGCGAGCCGGTTTTACTCCCGGAGCCCTGGCGAAGCTGGAAGCAGAGATTCGCGACAGAGTAAAAGAAATTGTCAGTAGTTTACCGGTAGGGGAGACGTTCGATTGGGTCGACGCTGTTTCCAATGAATTACCCATTCAAATGCTGGCGACACTATTCGACATTCCTCAAGCTGACAGGCGGAAATTTCTGCGTTGGTCTAATGTCGTCATTGGCCTGGATGATCCGGATGTGGTTGAAAGCGATGAGCAGGCAAAAGCGGAGTTAACGGAATTTGCCGAATACTGTTTCTGGTTGTGGAATGAACGTACCAGGGAACCCGGCAACGATCTGGTATCCATGTTGGTTCACAGTCCCGATTCAAAGGACATGCAACCCATGGACTACATCAGCACCATGATCCTGTTGACCGTGGGTGGGAATGATACGACGCGTAATTCGATTACCGGGGGTTTGTACCAGATGACACAAAATCCGGATCAGTATGATCTGATCAGAAAAGATCGAGATCTGATACCCGGCGCTGTAAATGAGATAATTCGATGGCAGTCGCCGGTAGCGCATATGCGCCGAACAGCTCTGGAAGATACTGAACTGAGAGGCAAGCAGATCAACAAGGGAGATAAGGTTGTCATGTGGTATGTGTCGGGCAACAGAGATGAAGAGATATTTGACGCGCCGGACACCTTCAATATCAAACGAGCGGGACCAAGACATCTATCATTCGGTATGGGAATCCACTACTGCATCGGTGCCCGGCTGGCAGATCTGCAATTGAAGTGGTTGTGGGAAGAACTGCTTGATCAACATCCCTACATTGAATCCATGGGACCGCCGAAGAGGTTGAGATCCAACTTTATAAGTGGCATCAAATCACTTCCGGTGAAGATCGTGGCGTAGACCTTAGGACAAGCCGGAACTAGACTCTCGCGGCTTGCAATGCAAGCGGCTGAGCCAAAAGATTAGGGGTCAAATCTATTGATAATACCATTTACCAATCGATTGATTCTGGCATCCACCTCCACTTCCTGCTTTTGCATATGACTCGCGTTCGATTCGCCGCCATAGTGTTTTAATCCAAAGGGTTTGAAGTATTCTTCACCGTGAAGGATTGTTTGCCGACCACAGCCGCGGTTCATATTCAATTCGAAGTGGTTGGCTAATTTAGGCTGAATAGCTAGATTGAAAGATATTATCAATAGACTTGACCCCCAATTCTAGTTCTAGTTCTGCAGCAGAATCGCCGTTTCTAGTCATCGGTTGGCGGGTCTAGGTAGATGGCAAAGTGCAGCATCAGATTTTCGTCTGTTGGCACCGGCAACCAGTATGCGTCGACTATTTTGCCGATGGTCTTGTCCTGATAGGTCCTGCGCTGGGACGTTCCTTCCTCTATTGCACAGTTTCCCAGACAACCCTTATGAATATCCGATAAACCTCCCAGTTGAAAACACTTTCTACCCTCGATTGCCCCTAACTCTGTGGACATTTTGTTGGCGGCGACAATGTCGCGGTTGCTTTTCAGAAGCAGCACACCATGAGGGAAACTGTCCCACATAAGATGGAAGGCTTCGATTGTCTTATCGCTGACAGCGCTACTATTTAACGTGTCGACTTTATTTTCCGCCATATCAAACTCCCCTTCTTTCAGACGAGCATAAGGAAATGGTTTGGGACAGTCAAGGATACTACTGGGACAACCACGTCTGCATACGTTTTGACATCCTGGACAATACCCGCGGCCTGCATCACCTGGTGTATTGTGTCGACGATGTCGATCTTTCCAGATCTGATCGTCTTGCCCATGGTCAATTTTGCAGACAAGTGGAAGAAAGGGGTCAAGTCTTGATATAATACCTTTACGCGGTAAGAAATCAGATACATAAAGTATTATATCAAGACTTGACCCCTTCTCCGATCACAGGTTCGTCGTTATTCATGATTTTCCTGCAGCTCTGCCAGGACTTCAGCG
>JASJXV010000105.1 GCA_030123805.1 Gammaproteobacteria bacterium | reverse complement strand
GGGACGGAGGGAATATTTTTTAACCAATCTGTATATACAGATTGATCAATAAATATTCCCTCCGTCCCCTTTATTTGACTTGGAGAATTCACCGATAATTGTGAGCAAAGGCCGACTGGTAGCCGGGTCGTGAATTCATTCCAGCCTTGTAAGCTACGGCATTTTCTGTCAGATCAAGATCGTAGTGCATCGCCCAATCCAGGCAGCTGGTCATCAGAATATCAATTTCGGAAAAGCTCGCTCCCCAGAGAAACCCTTCACTGGGCGGTATTTTTCCGTCCACAGAGCGGATCATTTTGTCGAAGTATTTTTGTGCTGCATCGCTAGCGTTAGGTGCGTCACCATATATTTCCGACAAATCCCGATGACGCCGCATTACATACAGGCTGGTGGCATCCAGTTCCATTAGAATAAAGGAAGCCCATTCGAGGTAGGTTGCTCTGCCCTGTAAAGATTGCTGATAGCTGTCGTATGCCAACACATCTGATATGTCGCGCAGATAACTGACAATCGCAAAGCTCTCGGAGAGGGTGAAATCACCGTGCTGCAGGACTGGTATTTTCTGTTTTGGATTGATCTGCTGATATTCAGGTTGTGTGGTCTCACCCGTCCTGGGACCGATGGGTCTGGTTTCATAAGGCAGGGCCAGTTCGTGAAGCAGCCAATGCACACGCATGGTGCGAGAGGTACCGACTCCCCAGACAATTAGTTGCTGTGATGACATATATTCCGCTCGGGTTTGATGATGTTCAGAGGATTCTAGATTGAGAGCTGTAGCTTCTCTTCGATTATCTGGTCAATATTTTCAGGCGTGGCCTGCAGACGATCTCGTATGCTCTCTATATGATTGCGCTGTGCGGGTGAATGCAAATCTGACAATACCTGGAAATATCCCATTCTTCTGCCGAGTTGGAAGATTAACTGCTCTTCCGGGGGCAGCGTCAGGAAGTCATCGATTACCTGCAGCAAGCGGTCTTTGTCCTGAGGTAATTTTCCGTCAACCAGTTGTAACAGATTATAGAAGTGATCACTTTTTAGATGTGAGGTGATGCCGTCCAGACGATCAACAAAAGTACGAATTTCATGCACTACTTCGAGATCAGTACATTTTTTGAATGCACCGGATTGATAGTCATCGTAAAGTGGTATACCCGGTGGTACGGAAAGAGTTCTCAAACGAATAAAATCGGCGTTAATCTGGTTCAGCGCATCCGCTGTCTCAAGAGCATGTTCCTCCGACAGATCTTTGCCGCCCATACCGGGCATGACATACTCTGATAACTCGATACCGGCTTCTTTCACCAGTCTGCCTGCTTGGATATGCCCGGCTTTTGTCACCCCCTTGTTAATTTTCTTCAGCACCTTATCTGAACCCGATTCCATGCCGATATGTATGCGATTGAGACCAGCCGCGGCTAACTGCTTGAGTTTCTCCTCACTGATTCGATTGATGGTGTGAGATCTGGCATAAGAGGTTATTCGCGTTATCCAGGGGAAACAGGACATCAGGTGATTGAGAATTGTGGTCAGGTCATCCGGTTTGATTATCAGGCTATTGGCATCTTGCAGGAAAACCGAACCTTCTCCCCTGAATAGCCAATTCGCGGCGGTGTAGAACACGTTCCTGGCGTCGCCATAGTATTGTTCAGCGATTTGATTGACCTGGTCCGCAGTGAGAGTGCCGCTTTTTTGAGCTTCCTGTTGCACTGTTGAGAGTGCCTGATGGATTTGATCAATGTCGTCGATGACATGCGCAACCGGTCGCAGGGTGAATTTCTGCTGTTTATACACGGAGCAGAAAGTGCATCTGTTCCAGGGGCAGTTGCGGCTCACCCGTATCAACAGGCTGTTAGCTTCACTCGGCGGGCGAATCGGACCCTGTTCAAAGCCGCGGTAAGTCTGTTCTTGCTTGATACCCATGGCTACACAGTAAAGAGCAAATTGAACGGCGTCAACAGCTGTGGCAATCAGCGATGAGAAAATTATCCGGGTGGGGGACAGGAGTCAGATTGATGGATTAGGTGGTGAAAAGACTATTCTTGAAGATCTGCGTGAAGCGCAACGAATCGCAACTCTGGATGCGTTAACAGCAGTGACATGCGGGCCAGCTGTCTTCAGATTTCAAACATGTTGAGATCCATGTGTTGCCACCTTTGCCACAATGCGAGATGATCAAGACTAATGAAAGTCATTTAGGAGATCAGCGATGGAATTCGTACGTACTCCGGAAGATCGTTTTACAGGTTTGGATGGTTACCCTTTTGAACCCAACTATGTAAGTGTAGCTGATGGTGAAGGTGGTGAGCTGCGTATGCACTATCTGGACGAGGGGCCAGCGGATGGTGAAACAATTTTGTGTATCCACGGTCAGCCGACATGGTCCTATTTGTATCGCAAGATGATTCCGGTGTTTGTGGCGGCAGGTTACCGGGTAATTGTGCCGGATATACTGGGATTTGGGAAATCAGACAAACCAAAACTGCGAGAAAATTATACGTATGCCAATCACGTTATCTGGATGAATGGTTTTGTGAACAGTCTAGATCTGACTGACATTACGCTGGTTTGCCAGGATTGGGGTGGCTTGATTGGACTGCGGGTTGTGACAGAAAATCCGGATCTTTTTGCCCGTGTGGTCACAGCTAACACAGGATTACCCGATGCCAGGGGCATCCCGGATGAGGCGGCTACCGTTATGCACCAGGCATATGACTCGATTCCCGCCTTACCGCCGCTGGAGATGGGCGCGAAACTGCGGGAGAACGAAAATGGTACCGGATTCATGTATTGGATCAAGTTCTGCGCCGAGTATCCGGATTTCACTATCAGTGAAGTGGTGAGCATGAGTGCCATGGGTGAGCTCACGGAAGAGCAGATTAGAGCTTATGATGCACCGTTTCCGGATGAATCATATAAAGCCGGCGCGCGTCAATTCCCGAGCCTGGTGCCAATCTTTCCGGATGGACCCGAAATACCTGCGAACAGAAAGGCATGGGAACTATTGAAACAGTTCAAGAAACCCTTTCTCACTGCATTTAGTGATCGTGATCCGGTGACAGCCGGTGGCTACAAGCGCTTTCAGGAAGACGTGCCCGGTGCTCAGAATCAAAAGCATGTCACCATTGAGGGCGCCGGACATTTCCTTCAGGAAGACAAGGGCGACGAATTGGCCAATGTGGTGATCGACTTTATGCGCGATAATCCCATTACCTGAATCCGCCACAAGCGTTGAATTGTTGTTCTTTTTTGCGCATAAAGGCTTGAGATACTTCCCCGGTCCCGATCATTGATTATAGAGGAGATAAAAATGATCACATTGAAAGGTTCACCCGGTTCTCCCTATACCCGGAAGATGTTAGCGTTATTGCGTTACCGACGCATACCGTATCGATTGGTGACTGGCGGACATGATAGTCACATGGATCTGCCGCAAGCCAAAGTCAATCTGTTACCCACCTTCTACTTTGACTCAGGTGATGGTGAGTTGGAAGCTGTGGTCGACTCCACGCCTATCATCAGGCGATTGGAAGACGAGTTTCCGGGGCGATCTGTCCTACCGGAAAGTCCCGCAATCAGATTTCTGGATTACCTGCTGGAAGATTACGGCGATGAATGGCTCACCAAGGCGATGTTTCATTATCGCTGGTACTATGACGCTGATGTAAAGATGGCGGGCGAGATACTGCCCTTTTGGTCAGGAATCACTACTCCGCAAGACGAGATAGATAAACGCACCCGGATATTCACCGAAAGACAGGTAGGTCGTCTGTATGTAGTCGGTTCCAATGACCAGACGGCCGCGGTCATTGAATCAAGCTATCGCCGGTTCTTGCAACTGTTTTCTGCTCACCTCGAGAGCTATCCTTTCTTGATGGGATCCAGACCGGGTGCGTCTGATTTTGCGGCGCACGGTCAACTTACCCAGTTGACCCAGTTTGACCCGACACCTGCACATATAGCTATTCATGAAGGTCAGCGAGTTTATGCCTGGGTGAGTTTGATGGAGGATCTATCTGGATTAGAAGCTGCAGCAGATGATTGGATTACTCCGGATAATATACCCGCAACCCTGGAAGATTTATTCTCGGAAATGGGGCGATGTTATGTGCCGGTAATGTTGGCTAATGCAGGCGCCCTGGATCAGGGCGCAGATAGCGTTGAGGCAGAAGTGGAAGGCAGTCGCTGGGTCCAACAGCCGTTTCCCTATCAGGCGAAGTGTTTACAATGGATTCGAATTGAGTATGCCCGGCTGGGGGAAGATGACCGCGCTGTGGTAAACGCAGTACTTGACGGTACCGGTTGCGATCAGTTGTTCTAAAACCGGTTTTTTTTCAGCACCGTGCACATATTTTGCTGCGTTGATTGTCGCAGCATGAAAAAAAACAACATGCATCGCATCGACGCGGTATTGATCAGCGATTCCCAAAGGCATAAATTAACCAAGTAAGCGACGGAGAAAACCAATGATTGACCTGTACACAGCAGGAACACCCAATGGCTGGAAGGCATCTGTTACTCTGGAGGAGCTTGAACTGCCTTATGCAGTACATGCAATCGATCTGGGTAAAGGTGACCAGAAGACCGAGTCGTTCCTGGCGATGAATCCCAATGGCCGAATTCCGGTAATCGTCGACCGGGACGAAGAGGACTTTGCGGTGTTTGAAACCGGTGCAATTATGATTTATCTCGCCGAGAAAACGCATCGCCTCATGCCCGGTGATGTCAAAGGACGCAGTAAGGTCATTCAATGGTTGATGTTTCAGATGGGTGGCATTGGACCCATGATGGGGCAGGCCAATGTCTTCTTTCGTTATTTTCCAGAGAAAATTCAACCTGCTATCGATCGCTACCAACACGAAACTCGAAGGCTGTTTGAAGTGCTGGATCGAAGATTAGGCGAAAGTGAGTGGCTTGCTGACGATTTTTCCATTGCCGATATTGCCAACTGGTGTTGGGTGCGAACCTACAAGTGGTCCGGTGTGTCGGCCGATGGTCTGGACAACCTGAAACGATGGCGAGATGCCATCCGCATGAGACCTGCTTGCCAGAGGGGTATTGAGGTCCCGGTAAAATTGGAAAACATCATAGATGATGAGAAGGCAGCAAAGGAATTTTCCAAGGGTGTGCAGAATATACTCCAAACCTGAATAATGATTTTAGGGGTAATAAACCATGAATGTCGAAAATGCAGTTGTACCGACCGCTGAGCAATTCCAGACTTTGTTGTCCAGTGATTATGAGGGGCCGGTGTGTATGCTAAATCTGTTGAAGTTTAAAGACCGGGCTGAATATGATGACGGTCGGGATGAGGTTATCTCTGGCCGTGAAGCCTACGGCAGATATGCGCAGAAAATGCAAAAATTAGTTGAATCCAAAGGCGGAAGATTCCTGTTTGGCGGTGAAGTGAAAGGACTTGTGCTGGGAAACGTAGAAGATCTCTGGGATAGCGTCGGTATCGTTGAATACCCTTCCAGGGAAGAGTTTGTAGCAATTGCCAGTTCCCCGGAGGTACAGGAACTTGCTATTGATCGTAAAGCGGGCCTTGACGGACAACTGCTGATTCCAATGGTCTCAAGATAGAGAAGTAACCGTGTCTATATTTAAGGGCACGATAGTGCCCGGAATCTCTCAGTATCTAACCTCAGATGAACGACTTCAAAAACAACGACAAAAAGCTGAGATACTACGCGTAAAGAATAATGAACCGCATCGCGTTTATTATTTTCATCAAATAGACGATCCCTATTCCTTTCTGGCCGTTCAATTTCTGCAGCAGTTACAACGTGGTTTTGATGTTAGCCTGGAGATTATGCTGGTTCCCCCGCCACCAGACTGGGCGGCTCCGGAAAGATCGGCGCTGGTAGAATATGCACGCCGTGACGTGAGAGATATTGCACCGGATTATGGACTTGGCTTTTCTGCACATCAGCAACCCCAACAGATCATCCTGGATCGGGCGACTCGAATACACGCCAAATTAATCTCAGACAACAAGTTTGTAACCCATGCCAGTTCAGTTGACGGGGCCTTCTGGAATCAGGATGAGGATATGCTGGATCAACTGGAGGACGAATTAGGTGCACTGGCGTTTTCGGAAGCAGAGGTCATGCTGGCGGCGGGTGCCGAGACCCGCGAAAGGCTCAGGCACTATCTGGGCGCCACATTTTATTATGCCGGGGAGTGGTATTGGGGCGTCGATCGGCTGCATTTTCTAACAGCACGGCTGGCACAACTCGGTGTGCGACGAAGCGATGGGTACGCATCAGAAATTCCCATCCCGCCGGAATTGCAGTTCACCGATTTAAAGTCGGAAAATGGGAAACCGGCGCTGCATTATTTTCTTTCTTTTAGAAGCCCCTATACCTATATCGTTGCACCCAGGGTGATGAAACTTGCACATCATTATGGCGTGGAATTGAAATTGCGTTACGTGTTACCCATGATCATGCGTGGTTTGCCGGTGCCCAGAATGAAAAGTATGTATATCATGATGGATGTCAAAAGGGAGGCTGGACGTCAGGGCATCGCGTTTGGAAAAGTAGCTGATCCTGTGGGTAAACCTGTGGAGAGAGGATATGCCCTATTGCCCTATGCCATCAGTGAGGGTAAGGGTGAAGAGTATGTGCTTTCTTTCCTGCAGGGCGCATTTGCCGATGGGATATTTGCCGGATCCAACAGCGGTCTTAAGAAGATTGTAGAGAGAGCAGGTCTGGACTGGACTGTTGCCAGGAAGGAACTGACAAATACAGAGTGGCAGTCCGTGGTTGAAATTAATCGACAGGAGATGTTTGATTGTGGTCTCTGGGGCGTACCCTCCTTTCGCGTGGAAGAATTTTCAACCTGGGGACAGGACAGATTGTGGTTGGTTGAACAGGAATTGATTAAACGATTGTCCCGGGGGGCAGTCGCGGGAAACAACAGGAATACATTATGAGATTGTCTAAATTAAGTCGATCAATCGAAGCTAAGGTGGCGATAGTCACAGGTGCTGCCAGTGGCATGGGCCGAGCAACTGCGGAACTGTTTGCTGATGAAGGCGCCAGGGTCGCTGCTATTGACATCAATGCTGAACCATTGCAGCAGGTGGTGGATGGCATCACCGGGGCGGGCCACGATGCCAGGGGATGGACTCTGGATTTGTCCGACGCTGATGCAATCAAGACGGTTATCAATGATATAGCAAGCCACTTTGGTGGTATTGATATCCTCGTAAATAATGCTGGAATATCTATCTCTGTTGCTATTGATAGTGACGAATTCGAAGCTGTATGGGACAAATCGTTTGCAGTGTTGATCACCGCGCATGCCCGCACCATCAGAGCGGCGTTACCTTACCTGAGAAAAGCAGAGCATCCGAGGATTATAAATATTGCTTCTACCGAAGGCCTGGGAGCGACCAGGTATTCCAGTCCCTATACATCAGCCAAGACAGGTGTGATCGGTCTAACTCGATCCCTTGCAGTGGAATTGGGAGGGGAGGGCATCACGGTTAACTGTATCTGCCCCGGGCCTATCCGAACCGGCATGACTGATGCTATTCCCGAAGAGCACAAAAAAATATTTGCCCGGCGCCGGGTCGCATTGAGACGCTACGCAGAACCCGAAGAGGTCGCCCATGCCACTTTGAATTTTGTGCTGCCTGCTGCCAGTTATATTACGGGCGTTGCGCTACCGGTCGATGGCGGGTTGACTATTCGTAATGCCTAGTGTCCAGGGAACATACCAGATAGGTGAAGGCCAGGTGCGATTCGGTAACGTCCCCTTTAATATTGCTGGCATAGTCAAAATGATTTCTGTAGCCTGTGACTGTCTTCAATTGGCATCAGATACATGGGAGTAAGCAGTATGATTTCTTACCAAACCGCTGGAGCGGGTGAACCTCTGGTTAGAACAGAAACTGAGACACCGGAACCTCAGGGTACTGAAGTATTGATTAAAACGGTTGCCTGTGGTGTATGCCACTCAGATATCCACATGCAGGATGCGGCATTCGACCTCGGCGGCGGAAAATCCTTAACTGTAGGCAGACCTGGCCAGGTGCTGGGGCATGAAATCTTCGGTGAAGTGGTGGCAATGGGACCTGCTGTGACCGGTGCTGCAATCGGTGATCGTCGTGTCGTCTACCCCTGGATCGGCTGCGGTGACTGCCCATCCTGCAACAGAGGCGAGGAACATCTGTGCACGCCGGGTCAAAGCATTGGTGTCGTCAAAAACGGCGGCTTCAGCGACCATGTGCTGGTGCCGGATGCCCGGTATCTGTTCGACAAGGGAGAGGTATCCGATTCATTGGCGGCAACCTACGCTTGCTCTGGTCTGACGGCTTATAGTGCGTTGAAAAAAGTGGGAGATCTCGGTCCGGGCGATCACCTGGTCATCATTGGTGCCGGTGGTGTTGGCATGATGGCTATTCAGATTGCTCAGTCTGTTCTGAATCTTGATCCAATCGTTGTGGATATAGACGATAGCAAACTACAGGCAGTCCGGGAGATGGGCATTGAGCATGCATTTAATTCAAATGATGAGTCTGCCGGGAAAGAAATTATGCAGCTGACTGGAGGAGCTTATGTAGCGATTGATTTTGTCGGTGCAGAAGCATCCGTGAACTTTGGTATGCGCACCCTGAGAAAGGGCGGCAAGATCATTATCGTCGGTCTGTTCGGTGGTGCACTCAATATGCCTTTGCCTTTCATACCGATGACGGCACGGATTATACAGGGTAGTTATGTGGGGAGCCTTGCAGAGATGGCTGAATTAATGGATCTGGTTTGCGCGGGCAAGGTGGCGCCCATTCAGATTGAAGAAAGGCCCATGGAAGAAGTCAGCGACGCACTGGCAGATTTGAAAGCTGGCAATGTGAAGGGGCGCACCGTAGTCACTACCTGAACCCAAACCCTTTTTTTCTGCGGGAATAACGGGTAAATGATTGCACCTTTTTCAAAGGCATGCTTGCTGATTTGTATATCAACACTGCTGGGTAGTTGTCACGCGGTTATTGCCGCTAAAGTCCAGCACTCGCAAGTCACAGGTACAGTGGTTGCAACCGCGCAGGGTAAGATCGTCGGCGTGCAACTGAATGATCGTACAAATGGCTGGTTTGGAATTCCTTACGCCAAACCACCGATCAATTCGCTTCGCTGGCAACCACCGCAACCTCTGGATGCACGGGAAGAAAGTCTGCAGACAAAATCACCTGGCTCATCCTGTGTGCAGCCTGCGGGGAGTTGGTCGAAAAACGACGATCCGATTACAGGATCCGAGGATTGTTTGTACCTCAATGTCTATGCGCCAATTTCGCACGATGCTGTGTCAAATAATAAGTATCCTGTGATGGTCTGGATTCATGGTGGTGCTAATTACATGGGCCGCGGTGATTCGGTCGATGGCGCAAAATTGGCAGCGCTGCACAATCTGGTTGTGGTCACTATTAATTACCGCCTGGGACCATTTGGCTGGTTTCATCATCCGGTAATAGTCGAAGGAATTTCCGATACAGATACCAGCGCAGGGACAAGAACAGGTAATTTTGCTCTGCTGGATATGCTAGCCGCATTAATATGGGTCAAGGAAAATGCTGAGGTTTTTGGCGGTGATGCTGACAATATAACTGTGTTCGGTGAGTCAGCCGGTGCGCAAAATATATATGCGTTGCTGATGACGCCTCTAGCCAAAGGATTGTTTCATCGCGCTATTGCTGAAAGCGGTGGCTTTTGGAATATGAGCAAGGAACAGGCAATTAATTATCCCACCGAACCGGTACCCGGGTCTCCGGCCAGTGCCAGGCAGATAGTGGCTGAACTGTTACTGGAGACTGGCAGGTCACCTGACATGGAATCGGCACAAATAATGCAAACTTCCCTGGTGCAGGGGGCGTTGCGCCACTGGTTAAGATCATTAAGTGCAGAGCAGATTATGACGCCCTATTTGACTAAGAAAAATCTGGGCTATGATCTACCCAGTGTGACTTACGACGGGGTGATGTTCCCGGACAAATCCCAGACTGAATTGCTTATTGATTCTCATTTAGCAAGCGTTCCTGTTCTTATCGGTAGTAATCGGGATGAACAAAAACTCTATCAGTGGCTCGATCCCAAACTGGTTTTGATCGAGGCTGCAAAGACATCGATTCGTGACCCGATAAAATACGAGCGGATTAACTACTTTTATTCGACCTGGTGGACGGTAAAGGCGGTTAATGAATTGGCTGACATTCGGCTGTTGGCCGGACAGGCCCCTGTCTTTGCTTACCGATTTGACTGGGATGATGAATATTCCGGTCCTGATGCCGACTATAAGAAGCTTTTGGGTGCGGCTCACGGTATTGAGATTCCGTTTGTGTTCGGGGACTTTAACCACAGTTTTATGCAAGGAATGGTATTCAATGCATCAAACAGGGAAGCAAGAGAAAAATTATCCGATGCGGTGATGTCCTATTGGGCTGAATTTGCCTATACCGGAAAGCCAGGCAAAGGACGAACCGGGGACCTACCGGAATGGCACCTATGGAACTCGGGGCCGGGATCTAACAAGCTTATTCTGGATACGCTTGCCGATGGAGGCATTCGTATGGAGCGGGATACTCTGGATGCCGATAAACTCTATGACGAGTTGTTTCAGGATACCAACTTTACCAAGGCTGAGAAATGCCGCATGTATAAGGAAATGACCATGTATCCTAACTATGACCTTAAGGGACTTGCTGCCCGAGGTTGTAGCCCTTGACTCTCAAACAATCAACGGTCTATCCCGGCCAGATCCAGAATCCGTGGGATCTGGTCTTCCCATCCCAGGGTCATCAGATGAATTCCCTGGCATAAGGAACACAGCTCCTGAATAATTGACGCTGTAATCTCCGAGCTGGTCTGCTTGACATCAGTTGCCTTATCAATGGCATTAATGATGTGATCAGGAATAAATATACCGGGTACATTATCATTCATGTGCTGAGCCATGCGAACGGATTTTACAGGTAGAATACCAGCCAGAATACTGACCTTCATGTGAGCAACACGATCGATGAATGCCGCAAATTTTGCCGTATCGTAGATAGCCTGGGTCTGGAAGAAAACCGCGCCCGCCGCTACCTTTTCCTCCATCCTGGCAATCTCTACATCCAGGTCATCAGCACCGGGATTCACCACAGCACCAATATGAAATTCTGTCGTGCCATTAACTGTATTACCGGCGAAATCTTTTCCAGCATTTAATCCGCTAGCCGCAGCTATCAACTCGTTGGTGGCAAGATCAAAGACCGGTTTGGCGTCTGGATGATCACCCAGATGTGGGGGATCTCCTCCCATGCAGACCAGGTTCCGAATTCCCAATATATGGGCACCCAGCATATCGCTCTGCAGCGCAATTCGATTTCGATCCCGTGTGGTCATTTGCATGATGGGTTCAAGACCCGTTTGAACCAACTGATGTGCAGCGGCCAGAGGTGAAAGGCTCATGCGCGAATTATGCGAGTCCGTGACGTTGATGCCGTCGACCAATGGTTTTAATTGTTCGGCTTTGACAAGCAACCCAGTGAGACTCACACCCTTGGGCGGGATTAGTTCCGTAGTCACGACGAACTGGCTGGATACCAGTTTATTTCTGAGCGTCGACATGTTTCTATGCTTCCGTTGTGAATAAGTGAATCTTAGTGAAT
>JASJXV010000211.1 GCA_030123805.1 Gammaproteobacteria bacterium | reverse complement strand
ATCCGGTGGGCCGCATCCGGTGGGCCGCATCCGGACAAGAACTGGTCAGATAACGACCTCGATGCATCTCTGTGCATACAAGACAGACCACAAATTCCAACATTTCCGGGAATTTTCAGGGAGCCCTGAGCGTTAAAATAACCAGCAAATTCAGTAACCGGGACCAGATTAAATGATTCAAATGGTTCAGGTCAAGGAACCGGGTTCAAAACAGTTTGCTTTTGTACCCTATCGTTATATTCCCAAAAGTCAGACTTTCCCAGGGAACTGGTAACAGGATGTGTATAAAAATCGCTCACGGCGCCAGAAAAACATAGACGAGAATCCCCAGTACGACTATGGCGAGAGCAACCAGTGCGTGCTGAAAAATATTTGGCGCACCTTTTTCATGCATCACCGGCATGGCTGGAGTCGAAATAGGCTGGATTCTCGTTGCTGATGCCTGCATCATGAGTCCGGATATCAATTTTTCCCGGTATGCGTCGTCAGCAAGATCGTATTTCAGAATAGTGGCAGTCTCCCTGATGCTCTGTGCGACATCAGATTGAAGTTGTGCTTCCTGGAAATGAACATCAAGTCGCTGTGGATTGTTTTCAGTGGCATATTCAATTATCTTCCTGAATCCTGCAGAAGACATCGAATGGGGTGAAACAAAACACAGAATGAGTGCCGCTTGCTCAATAGCTTCAGCCAATCCCTGTGACCAGGCATCGTCTGCGTGGATATTTATGTCACCGCGGATATTAAACTCTTGATCGTGTAACCAGTCAATTTCCAGTTGGACGCTATCTGCATCCTCATGAGCATAAATTACAAAGATGTAGGGGGCGCCTCGTGTCCATGTGGGCTGGTCCATGCCTGATTCCTCCTGGTTCGAGAGGCATATTAACGGTTAGGGCTGGCATTGGCAAAGGCATGGGATACCGATGGCAAGCTCTCAATTCCTTCCTTCATGGCGGATCGCCGGACCGCAGGACCGCTGCATGGCGTAGACGTCTCGGAATAACTGGCAATCGGTCAAAGCTCTTGATTTCCTCATCGTCCATGGGCAATGTTAATTGGCGGTCATTGCCAGATACAGACAATTGTAGCACCCGATTACCGGGGTTTTTTACCAGTGGATACAGCTGAAAAATATTTACCGGTACATTATGCCGGCGTTAAGCCTGACGAAAAAATACTGTTTGATGGCAAACATCGATGTACTACAAATGCCTTATTGAGAAGGGCGGGAGAGAAAAGTATGAACATTCTGGATCTTGAAGGAAAATCAGCCATGATCACTGGCGCAGGGCAGGGTGTGGGGCGTCGGGTTGCGCTGCACTTCGCTCAGAATAACGCCGGATTGATCGGGGTAAACGACTTTGATGCAAAACGGGCAGAGAGTGTCGTGGCAGAGATACATGAGCTGGGTGGAAAGGCTGTAGCCATACCCGGAGACGTGACCGATTTTGCTGCCATGGAACAGGCCGTTGAGAAGATCTGTAATGAGGTCGGCGCAGTAGACCTGTTAGTTAACAATGCCGGAAATGCCGGTGCAGATCCTTCAAAAATTGCCTCTTTACCTTTCTGGCAGCAGACGCCGGAGAACTGGGAGCCCTGGTTGGGTGTGAATCTGCACGGTGTGCTCACGTGCAGTCGACTGGTTCTGCCCGAAATGATTAAGAAAAAAGCAGGTAGCATAGTCACCGTGATATCCGATGCCGGACGAGTGGGTGAACCCAATCTGGAAATTTACAGCGCGGCAAAGGCTGGCGCGGCAGGTTTCTCTCGAGCTTTGGCAAAAACTGTGGGACGACACGGTATTCGTGTTAACTGCGTTGCTATCTCGGCAACCAGGACTCCAGCAGTGGCGAGCTTGATGGAAAACGAGGAATATGCCAGGAAGACACTGTCGCACTATGTGATCCGTCGCTTTGGTGAACCCGAAGATGCAGCCAATATGATTCTGTTTGTTTCATCGGCTGCAGCTAGCTGGGTAACTGGTCAGACATATCCTGTTAACGGTGGTTACGATTTCGCCGTTTAAATCGAAACTGAAAAAATAGTTTGTTATTTCGTTCGTTAGGCGACTCCTCTTTTTCGCCTTCCAATCCAGTACTAGTGGAAAAGGTTTGCTCCGCCATCATCAAGCTTCTCCGGGCGCCGCCAATAGGTATACTGAGGTGTCCAGTCCTCCTCACCCAGCCCGGCGAGTCCGAGGAGACTCCACATCGAGCAATAGATGTCGCCTGGCCCGAATGTACAGTTGTTCTTGCGATAGGCCTTGTTACCCTCTCGTTCGTAGACGACCGCGCCGGGCACATTGTCCGAACCGTCCATGACAGTCTGCTCCCGAATGTAGTCGCCACCGCCATGTGAGGCCAGGTGAAATCGCCAGCCTCTTGAATTCGCAAACCGGCGCTGCGTTTCCGGGGAATCCTTTGACACCAGAACGACAGACATGACTGACTCAAGATGAGTCAGGAGACCATTGAAACCATCTGCCCAAAGCGTACAGTAGCGGCAGCCTTGACCCATGTTATGAATCATCAACAGTGTGTCTTTGTCGCCAAACAAATCCAGCAATGTGGTTTCGCCATTGAGAGTGGTAAAGGTGTAGTTGGGAATCTCTTCGGGTTTACTGGCTTTGCGCAGTACATTGAGCTTTTGTGTTAACTCGGCAATTTGCTGCTCGAGATCAATGAGTTCGTTACTTGCCATATCGTCCTCCAATTTTGAATTCATCCCGTTATGTACCGTCAAGCAATACTATGGGAGTGACATTCGCTGACCCCGTGCGCGCGCTACTTAACGACCAGCGCGGTATCGTCAATCCACATAGCAGCCGCGGCCCGCGGGAACCTCCGAGACGCGGGTTAGTCGATTAGTCAGGTACGTAACGTATCCGTTTCCGCCATAGTCCAGCTCAAAAGTTTCAACGTAATGATCGTTCCTGGGAACGTGAAGGGTTAGACGAGCGCGAAACTTCGGCGGAAGGTTTTCGCCACTCACAAGCTCCCCATTTACCATCTCCCACTCCGCGCCACTTGCCATTGAACTGCTCAAGTGCGGAGTAAGCAGCCATTGCGGATTCCCATCGGGGCGAAGTTGCAACCTTGCCGCTTGATCCAGAACTATCGCGGGCGTGAGCAAGCGATATTGAACCAAGTAGAAGTGCGATAACCAGCGCTGGGATCGATCTCGACATGATTTGGCTCCTTGTAAAGTGCTCTAGTCATATGGCAGCTCTGGAAGATTCTTGAGATTTTTTAGATAGCGCTCTTTACTCTATGGAGTTTTATTTTTTAATGCCTCGAATACTTCAACCGAAAGGGCACTAGCGATGTATCTCATGGCATTGTCTCTTGATTCGCCCATCGCCATTAATCTTTTCAGGGTTTCTCTGGTTTCTGGTGGATCGTTATCCCTGATTTGATTTTCAATTGCCTCAATCATCGCTTCCCCGGCCCGCCGGCCATCCGGGGTATTTGCTTGCACGATCTTTTCTTTGCGTTTTC
>JASJXV010000210.1 GCA_030123805.1 Gammaproteobacteria bacterium | reverse complement strand
GATGTCCCAGATTAGATTCAGATTGAGTAATTTCTAAGGACGATACCCAAAGGCCGTACATCCGGGTCGCAACGACCGTCGAGCCAGTTTCGCCCAACGACACAAAATGGGTCGGGTTTCCCTGGGATCGATAATATCCTCAATCTCGAAATATTCCGCTGAGCGAAAAGGTGAACGCAAGCGATTCAACCGGTTCGTAATTTTCGACAGGTGCTCATCATAATCATCAGCTTCAGCTAGCTCTGCCTTGTACGCTACTTCAATGCCCCCTTCGATGGGCAGGGATCCCCAGTCACCGGAAGGCCAGGCAAAACGGAAATGCTGGCTGCCTGGTTTGTGATTGCCAGCACCGGCGACTCCGAATGCCTTACGTATCACCACCGCACAAAAGGGAACGGTCGATTGACCGAGTGCCGCCAATGCCTGGGAACCAAATCGAATTGTGGATTGCTCTTCTGCCTGTTTGCCAATCAAAAAACCCGGGCAGTCCACCAGGTGGATCAGAGGCAGGTGAAAGGTGGAAGCCAGGTCTAAAAAGCGAATCAACTTGCGACAACTGTCCGCTGTCCAGGCTCCACCATAAACCATGGGATCTTCAGCAAACAGAGCTACCGGAATACCATCCAGATGAGCCAAACCCGTGATAATAGAGCGACCCCACTTTTTACCAATTTCAAAGAATGAATCCTGATCAACCACTGCGTTGATAACAGGACGCATCTTATAAACTTTTCTGGCTTCTCTCGGCACAGTTTGCAACAGAGCTTCCTCCGTTCTGTTTGGATTATCATGGCTGTCCACAATTGGGGGTAATTCATCGACACTGGTTGGCAGATAGGATAAGAACCGTCTGGCCAGCGCAAATGCTTCCTCTTCTGATAGTGCTTCATCGTCAATGGCGCCATTGCGGGTGTGAATTGTGCTGGCACCCAATTCTTCCTTACTCACTTGACCAAGACTTGCCCAGTCTACCAATGCCGGACCTGCGATCATCATCTGAGCTGTATCTCGAACGATCACAGAATAATGACTTGTAACCACTCGAGCGGCTCCAATTCCGGCAACGGAACCCAGAGCCAACGATACCGATGGTGCGATTGACAGGTGACGGACTACTGATTCCCAACCTCGCAAAGTCGGAATATATGTCCTGCCAGCCATCTCGATAGTTTTCACAGAGCCGCCACCTCCCATGCCATCCACCAGCCGGATCTGGGGTAATCGGAGTTCCTCGGCTAATCCTTCGGCAAGAGTTCTCTTGCCAGCGATTGATGCGTCTGCAGATCCTCCTCTGACGGTGAAATCATCACCAGAGATAATGACCGGTCGACCGTCTATCTCTGCTGTTCCGAAGACGAAATTGGAAGGGGTGAAATCCTTTAACTCCCCTTCCTCGGTGTAGGTGCCAACACCTGCCAGCTTCCCCACTTCATGAAAACTGTTAGGGTCGACAATCAAATCGATTCTTTCACGAATGGTGTGTTTTCCAAACTCGTGTTGTCGGGCAACTTTGTCCGGTCCACCCATCTGTTCCGAGAGTTTTGCTCTTTGGGCCAATTCTTCCAGTTCTGGTCGCCAGGTCATAACCATCTCCACAGTTAAAAAATTAGTTTCACTGTATCACCATCAGCTGTTCTCCGACCAGCCTGAAATTATGGCCGACCGGAATTTCATAATTCAGCAGTTTTGGATGATTCGAAGGGGTATTGGTCTATAATCGATCCTTTCCAAATTTCAATATTGCTTTAAGGAGTAGCAGATTGTCCTCACAAAAAGTTTACCGACAACACAAATTTGTCCGGCCACCGGGTGCAACGGAGATATTGTTGGTACGCCATGGTGAATCCAGAGCAGCAGTGCCTGGAGAGCCATTCCCTCTTGTGGATGGTCAGGGCGATCCCGAGCTGGCCGAGAATGGTCAACAGCAAGCCGAAAAACTGGGTGAGCGACTGTCCAGGCAACATATTGATGCAATCTACGTGACCAACCTCTGCCGCACCGCACAGACGGCAGCTCCGCTGTGCCGATTAAAGGGCATGGAACCGAAAGTAGAAGCCGATTTAAGGGAGGTACATCTGGGCGATTGGGAGGGAGGTATATTTCGAATCAAAGTGCATGAGAATGATCCAATCATTCAGGAAATGCGGCAACAGCAGCGTTGGGATGTCATTCCCGGTGCTGAGTCAAACGAGGCGCTGCACACACGGACCATGGCGGGTCTTAAGAGAATTACCGCAGCCCATCCGGATCAGTTGGTGGTAGTAGTAAGCCATGGGGGTGTTATTGCACAGATTCTGGCTCACGCTACCGGATCAAGACCTTTCGCTTTTAGTGGTCCAGACAATGCCTCTATCAGCCACATAGTCGTGGTTGGCGATGAGATACTGCTGCGTCGCTTCAATGATACCAGCCATCTTTCCGAGCTGATGGGGTCAGATGTTGATCTGCCAACCTGATCAGGAGGATTCGTTATCAGCCCGGGCTGTTTCCCGCGCCTTCAGCAGAGCTGATCGCCGGGTCTTTCCGGCGTCATCTCTTAGCGGTTGGTCGACATATTGGCCGATGGATAGTAGGCAGTTGATCGATTAACATGCATGATTTTGTGGGCGGGCAGGGAGAATCAGAATGGATATAGGCAAGCTGGGAGTCTGGTACTTTACAGATGGCATGAGCGCGGAGCAGTCAGCCGAATTTGCACAACGAATTGAATCACTGGGATACTCGGCTCTGTGGATACCAGAAACGGTTGGCAGACATCCATTCGTGCATGCCGGTTGGTTACTGAGCAATACCGAAAAATTATTAGTCTGTACCGGTATTGCGAGTATCTACAACCGTGATGCGGGTTCTTCTATGGCCGCGGCGAAGTCTCTGGCGGAGCAGTCGGGTAACAGGTTTGTTCTGGGTCTGGGGGTCTCGCATCAGCCGCTGGTAGAATCGATTCGGGGGCATCAATATGGTAAGCCTGTTAGCAGTATGTCGGCTTATCTGGACAAGATGAAAGCGTCAATTTACCAGGCTGTTGAACCAGCAGAGGCACCGCCAATAGTGCTTGCCGCACTGGGACCCAATATGCTGAACCTTGCAGCGAAAAAAACCCAGGGCGCATTACCTTATTTTACATCACCGGAACACACTGCGATTGCCAGGGAAACCATGGGACCTGATGCCTGGTTGTGTGTAGAACAGAAAGTAATTCTTGAATCGGATCCCGAGATAGCAAGAACAGTGGCAAGGACAGCGGCCGGCATGTATACAGGCCTGGCCAATTATCGAAATAATTGGCTGCGGTTGGGATTTGAGGAAGACGATATCGACGATGGTGGCTCTGATCGTTTTATCGACAGACTATTTGCCTGGGGTAGCGAAGACGATATTCGGAAGCGTATCAACCGTCATCTTGAAGCAGGCGCAAATCATGTCTGTATTCAGCCTCTGAACCCGAATGGTCAATTGGGTGATCCCGATTGGGCAGTATTGGAAGCACTGGCACCTGCCGGATAATG
>JASJXV010000209.1 GCA_030123805.1 Gammaproteobacteria bacterium | reverse complement strand
AGGTTGGATTAGAGCGCAGCTCGTAATCCAACATTAATTCGCAAGTAATCCAACATTAATTCGCAAGAACCCACGATTTACGGTTGGAGAATTGAATGAAAAAATGGTTAATCCGAATCCTCGGTAGTTTCGTTGCAATCCTGGTATTGCTGCTAATACTCGTGCGCATCTTTGTGGGTGCAGTCAATGTCCCAATGGGAAGTACCACGGCGGATAGGCAAATGCTGGCGGAAAGGATAGTAGTTCCGGCAGGTTTTTCCATGGGACTATGGGCGGCAGACGTTCCCAATGCCAGAGTTGTCAGATTTTCACGAGCAGGGGATCTGCTGGTAGCCAATCCGGGTCTGGATCAGGTGGTGTTGTTGAAAAGAGACGCTGATGGCGATGGCAAATCAGACGGTAAGCAACTTGTTATTGATGGCCTGAATTCTCCCAATGGCCTGGATTTCTATGCAGACTGGTTGTATATCGCTGAAGAGGACGCTATCGGACGAGTAAAGTTCGATCACGATGCAGGTCAGGTAATCGGTAGCTACGAACGCATTGTGACGGGTCTGCCGGGCGGTGGAAATCACTACAAAAAGACTCTCAAATTTGGCCCGGATGGTTTGCTGTACCTTGCATTCGGTTCGTCTTGTAATGTGTGTATAGAAGAGGATCCACGCCGGGCAGCGATACTTCGTTATCAACCCGATGGTTCGGGTGAGGAGCTGTTTGCCACGGGGCTGCGTAACAGTGCAGGATTCGACTGGTCACCGATTGATGGGCATCTCTATGCCACGGACAATGGCCGCGACCTTCTCGGTGATGATTTTCCGCCCTGTGAATTGAATCGGATCGAACAGGGGGAGTTCTATGGCTGGCCCTACGCCAATGGAGACCGTATCCCCGATCCCGATTTTGGAGACCATCAGGATGCACGCATCGCGGCATCAATTGCGCCCGTACACAACTTTAGAGCACACAATGCGCCACTGGGCATTACCTTTATTCGAAACAAGCTGTTCCCTGAAGAATATCGTGGCGCTGCTGTGGTCGCCTTGCATGGCTCGTGGAATCGAACCAGCAAAGATGGCTACAAGGTCGTTTCTTTACACTGGAATGAGCAGGGTGAGATAACCGAGCGGGATTTCGTCACGGGGTTCTTAAAAGATGACCAGGTCATTGGCCGCCCCGCGGAATTAACCGAAGGCCCGGATGGCGCAATCTACATAGCGGATGACTATGCCGGTGCGATCTACCGGGTAACCTACGGCGAGCATCAATCATTGCAGATTCCGGTTCAAATCAAACCAGAAAAATATGATCCGAGCGTAACACTCGCCATCCTGGACAGGGCAGAGATTGACGCATTATTTACTCAAGGTGAGGCGCTATTTCAGCAGCATCAGTGCGTTAGCTGTCACAATGACCAGCCAGATGGCAAGAAATTGTCCAGAGTGGGATTTAGATATGACCTCAACGACTTGCGGGCGCACTTTATAAAGCCTCCAGTACCCATGCCGGTGTTTCCGCTTTCCGATGCAGATCGCAAGGCGCTTGCGGTTTATGTAATCAAGACTTATTGAGAGGGCCGGGGTAGCGTGCAGCAGCCGTGCGGAATCGCTGCTATAATTCGCCTTGAATTCCTGTTGCCAGTGCATATGATCTAATGGATATAAATGCGGATGTCGTGGTAGATGCCTCTGGGTTGAGATGCCCGGAACCACTGATGGTGGTCCGGAATAAGATGATGGATATGGAATCAGGGCAGATCATTCAGGTAGTAGCGACTGATCCTTCCACCAGCTGGGATTTTCCGAAATTCTGCAAGTTTCTGCGCCATGAATTAATACACAAAGAAGAGCACGACGAAGGACAGGGAACACAGTACCTGTTCTGGATACGCAAGGGTTGAATGCTACCTACAATACTGCAATTTTTGTGACACCAGGAAATTCTGATTAGCCATGAGTAAGCTACCCGATGGATATCTTACCGATGCGGCATCTAGCGCACTGTTCGATCCAGCAGAAGATCACATCGGACCTTTCTACTTCAAGAAGGTAGGCGATCGCTGGCGCTTCGCCTTTGTTGCCGAGACCAGGCATTGTAATACGTTTGACATAATTCATGGCGGCGTGCTGATGACCTTCGCCGATTTCTGCCTCTGCCTGGAAGCCACGGATCATTATGTTGAAGAATCATGTGTAACTGTCAGTTTCAATTGTGAGTTTGTCGCAGCAGGGAAAAAGGGTGATCTCATCGAATCCAAGCCAGAATTGGTAAGAAAGACCAGAACGATGGCTTTTGTCAGGGGTACGGTATTTTCAGCAGATCGGACACTGCTCAGTTACAGTGCCGTGGTTAAACTATCAAAAAATGATCGGGATTAAATCGTTTTGACGGGGATGATGAGTTGTTAAGATTGGGACTGGTCGTCAACCCCTATGCCGGACTAGGCGGATCAGTTGCGCTCAAGGGTACCGATGGCATTTCGATCCGGCAACAAGCCATCTCTTTGGGCGCTAAAAGTCATGTGCATGAACGTGTGGCAATCGCACTGAATTCGCTGCTGCCGTTGCAGAATCAGATTATTCTATATACCTATCCCGGCGAGATGGGGGCAGATATATGTGAGTCAATTGGGCTAACCGCTCATATTCTTGGCCAGATCAGCAACACCACCACCACTGATAAAGATACCCAGCGTGCCATTGAATTGTTTGCGCAAACCGGTGTGGATCTGATTCTGTTTGCAGGGGGTGATGGCACAGCACGTGATATATGCCAGGTGATGCAGAAAGATCAAGTGGCATTGGGTATTCCCTGCGGTGTCAAGATGCACTCTGGCGTATTTGCCGTTAACCCTCGATCCGTGGCCGAGATACTGCCCAAAATGATCAGGGGTGAACTTATCAGTGTGGTAACGGCGGAAGTAAGGGATCTTGATGAAGACGCATTCCGGAAGGGGCAGGTCAAGGCACGATTTTACGCAGAGATGCATATACCCGAAGCAGGCAGGTATGTGCAGCAGGTGAAATCGGGTGGGCGTGAGGTTGAAGCCCTGGTGCTGGATGATGCCGCTGCATGGATCATTGAAAATATGGATCCGGAGACGACTTACCTGATGGGTTCCGGTTCCACTATCGCCTTCATCATGAATCAGCTTGGACTGGAGAACACGCTATTAGGAATTGATATCATAAAAAACAATGAAGTCGTTAGGGCGGACACCACTGAGGTTGAAATATTATCGGCAATTGCATCGGGACCGGCAAAATTGATTATCACGGTTATTGGCGGCCAGGGCCACTTGTTGGGGCGCGGCAATCAACAACTGAGTCCCGAAGTGATTCGGAAGGTCGGTCGCGAGAATATAATTGTTGTAAGCACGAAGACAAAAATCAAGTCGTTGGCAGGTCGACCGTTGCTTGTCGACTCTGGAGATGTGGAATTGGACAGGCAGTTAGCAGGTTATATCCGTATTGTGACGGGATATGACGATACCATTTTGTATCCGGTTCAGAATTAA
>JASJXV010000208.1 GCA_030123805.1 Gammaproteobacteria bacterium | reverse complement strand
CCGGATTGCATGAAATTCATGTATTAGGTGGAAGAAAATACAGCAATTCAGTAGAAACAAACGATCCTGCCATACTATCTTATTCCTCTAACCCGGCTTTCTGCAGCAACCACATCATGGGGCACCAGTGGCTGAAAGCCGACTGGATCAGGTTAAGTGCCACGAAGGCGGTAAACAGATAGAACCAGGGACTCAGGTAGTACCCCAGTAACACCGGTAACAGGACAAATAATCCGGCGATTAACCGGAGAGCTTCATGGATGGTCATGGGCTTTCTCCAAAAGTTTATCAAATCAATGCCGGATATTATATTATATAAATCTAAAATAGTAAAATCTAATATAGATATTGCTAAATTAGTGTAAACTGGTATAATCGTCACACCACAGATAATTGAGAAGTTTCCCATGATCACAGAACTCACAGAATTCGACCCGGAACTGATGCAGGCAAATGCCTCTCGGGCAGCCGATTTACTGAAAAATCTCGCCAATGAATCGCGCCTGCAGATCCTGTGCGCCTTGATGGTGGGAGAGTTGTCGGTGGGCGCACTGAACAAACGGATTCCACTCAGCCAATCCGCGCTGTCCCAGCATCTGCAAAGGCTGCGCAAGGATAGCTTGCTGGTTACCCGGCGTGAATCCCAAACCATTTACTATTCACTGGGGAAGAGCGATGCCCTCAGGATAATCGCGGTTCTTCACGACATTTTCTGTGTTGCGAGTCCGGACCGGTCCGAGAAAGGAGACCTCGCATGATAAAAACGGTGAGCGAAATAGTCGCGGCTGCAAAAGCAGCAAGCCACTGCCTGTCGGCGGAGGATGCCCTTAAACTTTACCGGGAGACGGAAAATGCGCTGTTGCTGGACGTCCGGGAGCCCATCGAAACCCAGTCAGGAACTCTCGAGGGTTCGGTGAATATACCCCGGGGAGTATTGGAGATGAAAATCAGCGAACTCTGTCAGGATCCGGACAGACCACTGTTTATCCACTGCGCTACCGGCGGCAGGGCTGCACTGTCGGCACTTTCCCTGAAAGATATGGGTTTTACGAGGATCGTCGTGATCGACGGGGACTATGCATCTCTTGAAAAGATATTCGCTAAAGGAGTGTAACCGTGACCGAGAAAGTCCAGATCGACCATTTCTCCGATACCCTTTGTGTCTGGGCCTATGTATCCCAGATTCGTCTCGATGAACTGAGAGCCGAACTGGGTGACCGCATTAGCATCAGTTACCACTTTATCAATATGTTTGGCAATACGGACAAGCGAATCGCCGAGGGCTGGCAGGATCGTGGCGGCTATGCAGGTTTCGGGGATCATGTGCTGGAAGTAGGCAGGGGATTTCCCCATGTAGAGATCAACCCCGATGTTTGGAGAATGGTCAGACCCAGGTCATCGGCGATGAGCCACCTGTTCCTGAAGTCGGTACAACTGCTGGAAGATAAGGGAGAAGTTCCATCCGGCAGCATGCCGGAGTACAACAATCAGACTCTGTTCGAGCGGGCGATCTGGTTGGTCCGGCACGCATTCTTCAACGAAGCGCGTGATATCGGCCAGTTGGCCGTGCTGATGTCTATAGCCGATCAGTTGGATCTGCCTCGTGTATTGATAGAGGAGCAGTTGACCAACGGCGAGGCGATGGCGGCTCTATGCAGCGATCTGGAATTAAGGGATACCCACCGCCTGGAAGGAAGTCCGACCTACCTGTTGAACAGCGGTCGGCAGAAACTCTACGGAAATGTTGGCTACCGGATCATCGAAGCCAATGTCCTCGAATTGCTTGAGCAGCCCCAGGGACAGGCCAGTTGGTGCTGAATGTCGGATTCAAACACAATCCCCGCTTTTCGACGCGACTGGCTGGACCGGTTGGTAGCTTCCACCCTGGGGGGTGGTTTCCCGAAGCTGATTCTATTAACCTTTCTGGCGGCGGGCACCATCGCACTGCTGTTAACTCCCCGGGAGGAGGAGTCGCAGAGAGTGGTTCCCGTTATCGATGTATATGTGCAGGCACCCGGGTTGGTTGCCGGGCAGGTTGAACGGCAGGTCACCACGCCCCTTGAAAAACTGCTGGTCCAGATCAAGGGTGTGGAGCACATCTATTCGGTATCACGGCCGGAATGGCAGTTGTCACCATCCACTTCTACGTTGGCGAAGATCGTGAATCCGCTCTCTTCAATACCTACAACAAAATCTATTCAAACACCGATGCCGTACCGGACGCTGTTTCCACGTGGGTGGTGAAATCGGTTGAAATCGATGATGTCCCCATCGTGATGCTGGGACTGTGGAGTGAAAACCCGCAGCTTTACGATGACTTTCAACTTCGAAGGATGGCGGAAGAGATCGCCATTCAACTGCAGGCACTGCCCGATACCAACCGGGTATCTGTAATCGGCGGCAGGGCTCGCAGGATTCAGGTTCTGCTGAACCCAGCTGTACTGGCTGCACACCACACGGCGCCACTGGATATCGTGGCAGCGCTCAAAATCACCAATCAACGGCTTCCGGCGGGCGAGTTGTACTTCAACAATGAGGCGATCATCCTGGAGGCTGGCGAATTTATCGAAGATGGCGAGGCCCTGGCTGAAACGGTGGTGAACGTGATCGACGGCAACGCCGTATACCTGAAGGATGTCGCCAGCATCGTGGACGGGCCCGCGGTTGCCGAAACCTATGGCTGGCTCTCCTTTGGACCTGCACACCAGGGCAGTGATCGCTTCAGGGACAATTACCCCCTCGTCACCCTGGCGGTGGCCAAGCAGCGTGGCACTAACGCGGTCTGGGTCGCAGAAGAAGTGCATCAATTGATGGCAGGATTGGCAACGGATCTGCTGCCCCCTGAAATTCACCTGGAGGTGTTGCGGGACTACGGTGAAACAGCCAACGAGAAAGTCAACAGCCTTGCCAGCAGTCTTCTGATTGCGATTGCCACCGTTGTCCTCTTTATCGGACTGTTTTTAGGCTGGCGGCCGGCACTGGTGGTGGCGATCGCGATTCCCCTCTGCTATGGCGCGGCACTGGCTGTCAACATGATCAGTGGTTACACCATCAATCGCGTCACCCTTTTCGCGCTGATTGTTGCCCTTGGCCTGCTGGTAGACGATCCAATCACCGGCATCAATAACATCGAGCGGTTCCACGATCATGGCGAAAGCTCACCCCTTGACTCCATTGTTAACGGGATGCGGGAGATTCGCACACCCCTTTTAACGTCCACCCTGACAATCATCGTTGCCTTTGCGCCACTGGCTTTTATCACCGGAATGATGGGACCCTATATGGCACCTATGGCGCTCAACGTACCAGTGAGAAACCCATCCGGCAGTGGGTGTTGAGTGTACCTTTTCAACTTCGCTATCTGTTTGCGACTCAGCCTCAGGTGATGAGCAAAGTGCTCGCGATAGTGCATCGAGTGATCAGTACCTACCTCGTTAAGCGAGCAGGTTTCGCCATCAAAAAAGAGTATGGCATGTCCTGGGCGCGGCGATTGAAGCGTGTTTGCGCGGGGCGGCCTCCCGCAATAGAAATTGAG
>JASJXV010000207.1 GCA_030123805.1 Gammaproteobacteria bacterium | reverse complement strand
TTTTGTGTGAATAAGCAAAAGCGGCGAGGTATTTCTGTACGCTATTTTGCTGGTTAAAGGGTGAGTTCGAGTGGTGAGAAGTATGCAGTACAAACAAACACATTCGATACTCAGAATAAATAGAGGAAAGTGAGGAAGAAGATGAAACGAAAGTTCATAGATTTAAATCAGAAGCTTGCAGTTCTCGCGGCGCTGACTCTCCCGTTGGGGATGGCTCAGACTGTGGTAGTTCAGGCTGCAGATAGCGATAGAGAGATGGAGGAGGTGGTAGTAACCGGCTCCTATATACCTCGTCTTATCGAAGAAATGTCTACACCTACCGATGTATTTGATCGTTCAGAGTTTGAAGACCAGGGTTCACCAACCATGGTCGAAATCGTTCAGAACATACCCGTGATCAAGGGTTCTGTGAACAGATCTGAACAATACACCACGGGTGGAGTAATTACTGGACTAAAAAATATCAATATCCGCAACCTGGGCATGGGACGTACCCTGGTATTGTTCAACGGTAAAAGAACGGTAGCTGCCAATGCGGGTACTAACTCTGGTGAGTATGCTGTTGACGTGGGTAATTTCCCCAATATTGCCATGCAACGAATTGAATTGCTGAAAAATGGCGGGTCTACCACCTATGGCACAGACGCCATGGCGGGCGTATTTAACTTCATCACCCGGGATGAGTTCGAGGGTGTTGAATTCCGGATCGCTCACAGCGATATCGCTAACTCGGATGGTGATGACGAATTCGGCATGATTTTCGGTATTAACACCGGCAACGTTAACTGGGTTGCTTCTTTTGAGTGGCAGGAACGGCATCAGTTGCTAATCGTCGACGCCAATCAGGAAGTCGATCCGGCGCCGTTGGATGGGTCCTGGCCGATGGGATTCACTACCATGGGTAATCCGGGTTCTTTCGGGCCTGCGACTGCAGCGGGTGGACAAGATTGGGGATATTGGTTTAGAGGTGCAGATGGGACACCGTATGGTAACTATCCAACCATTACTTATGATACCGATCCAGCGTGTGGAATGAATGTAGGCCAGGCTGGATCCTTCCCCGTGGCTGGCGATGGTCGTTGCGGATTCTATTATTCTGATTTCACGGGTGTAATTGAACCACAGCAACGTTTTAAAGTTTATAATCAGTTCAAAATGACCATAAATGACAAGGTGGAGGCATACGGCGAAGTACTGTATGCAAGAATGGAAGCCAAATATATGGCATCGCCAACTTATCCACCGACCATGGAAATCCCATATCCCTGGGGACCCACGCCGACAATCATTCACCCTGACAATCCGGGCTTGCAACAGTTCATTGCGGATATGGGTGAAGGATATGATGCTATCTACGCCAATGGCGCGATCGGCGTCAGCAGAGCCTGGGCGATCGAAGGCCCTGTTGCATATATGCCGAGAACCCATGAAAACTGGCACACGACGATGGGTATCCGTGGTGACCTGACCGATTCTATCAGTTTTGATATCTCCGGCACCTACGCGACCAGCTATAGCGATCTGGGTGGTCAGGATATTCTGACGGCAAACTTTGCCCGGGGTCAAGCGGGATTGGGTGGTCCGGATTGCGTGACCGCTGCGGATGATCCGATGGATGCAGCCAACGATGCTTTGCGTGGCGATACGGCTCTTGGATGTTACTGGTGGAATCCGTTTGGCAGTTCACTCAGTGCTGCAGAAGGTAGTTTACTGGATAATCCCGAATTTCTTCGCCAGTACATGATCGGTGAAAGCTCAAGTTCATGGGACAGAAGGCAGACTCAAATAGATGCGGTGTTCAACGGCGAAGCGCCGTGGGAACTGGCCGGTGGCAACGTGGCCTGGGCGGCAGGCGCTCAGTATCGGTATCATAATCTCTACTTTATCCCAACCGGCGATAATCGTGCGGCCACACCTACGGATCCTAATCCGTTCCACTTCCTGACCACGCAGTTGGCGTCTCAAACGGAATTCAAGCGATGGGCGCTGTTCGGAGAAGTCAGCCTGCCGGTGATGGAAACTATGGATATCGATCTGGGTATTCGATACGAGGACTATGAAGAGGATTCAGTGACCAAACCAAGGATCGCTGCCCGCTGGGAAGCCACTGACTGGTTGACGGTACGTGCATCATTCGAGCAAACCTTTATAGTGCCAATTATTCGTACCCAACCGGGGCAATCTCTGCAGAAGGTAGCTGGCGAATATATCACCATTGAAATACCCATACCCGACTCCCTCTCACCGGAAGAATCCGATAATTTCAACTTCGGCGTGATGATAAATCCGATCGAAGGATTAAGGATCGGGATTGACTACTACCGGATGGAATTAGTGGATGCTTTCTCCACCGAGTCGATTGGCGAAGGGGAGCAAGTGCTTAATGTTAACGGTGCTTTAATCAAGATTATCACCGATGAGTTTAACGGTGGCGGTATTGATGTTGCGGGTCTGGATTTCAAGATTGACTACGCCTGGGATACGTCCTTTGGTTCCTTTGACGTCGGCGGAAACGGCACTTATGCGCTGGAATATGATGTGCATAATCTTGACGGCACCACCTATGATGCTCTCGGCAAATACAATTACCTGGCAGCACCAGTGAATGTAAGATCCATGCCAGAGTTACATGTCAATGCATGGCTTGGATTCACTTCCGGCGCACATACTGCACGACTCTATATGCGTCACATTGGCAGCTACGATGTGGCGTATAAAGGGGACCCGGCATTAGGCTTCAGTGATAGTTTGTACGCGATTGTTCCAAAAGTTGACAGTTGGACAACGTTCGACTTGCACTATACCTTCTCGTTCCTCAAGAATGAGAGGGCGCAGATTGCAGTGTCTCTGGTTAACCTGACAGATGAGTCACCGCCTTTGTCACCTCATGAGGCAGCTTATGATGCATTTACGCATTCACCGGTAGGGCGTATTGCCAAATTGGCATTTCGCTATAGCCTGGAGCAATAGGCTGATGTCTATCCCTGGAGCATAACCTCCAGGGATACCATCTTTTATTAGATAACGAACACCGGAATTCCGGTGTTCGTTTTTTTATGCTGAATTGCCTGGGCATGAATTCAGCGGTGCTTCCAGAGTGTATCGAAAGATATCTTAAGCACCAGGGCAATAGCCGGAGACTCGATAATAACTGCAGTAGGATAATCTTCTCTTCCTAGTGAGGTCATGGCGCATCTGGGCGGGTAACTCGCGACGTGGCTGGCTGCAGTATCTGGCAAAAAGTGTCACAGTACAGTGATTATTTTGCTGCGAGACTGAATGCCGTCATATTTACTCAGCCAATTCGAAATCACAGCGCACCCATCGATCAATGGGTACCGGCTGCCAGCCCAAGGGTGAATAGTTCAGGTGCCCATAGCCACCCGAGAAACCGATCCACTTCACCATGCCGGGTTCAATTTCATTGGCGCCACTCCAGTTTTTGTACTGCAGCGGTTCCCAGCCATTGTATGAGATGATCTGACCCGGTTTGACGTTGGGTGCCACCTTGACTCGTCCTTGAAAATCGCTGACGTCA
>JASJXV010000206.1 GCA_030123805.1 Gammaproteobacteria bacterium | reverse complement strand
TATATGTGGTTTCGTCCGCTCAAATTTCTCTTTAGCCACTTTGCACCTCTTCTCTAGTAACCTGTGGTTGGTAATGTTTTGTAAAGCACTGGAGCTCATAACCGGAATTGAACCGGTGACCTCGTCCTTACCAAGGACGCGCTCTACCGACTGAGCTATATGAGCTTTCCTATAACGTCCTACGTATAACTCTGTTCAATAATCCGGGAATTAGCCCTCTTATAATCCCGGTTGTCACTGGCAATCTGATTACTGGAGCGGGTAGCGAGGCTCGAACTCGCGTCATCAGCTTGGAAGGCTGAGGTTCTACCACTGAACTATACCCGCGAGGGACTCTCGCCACATTACTAAGAATTCGCTTGCTCCAACACCCATCCTCAATGTGGTGGAGGGGGGTGGAGTCGAACCACCGAAGCTTACGCGTCAGATTTACAGTCTGATCCCTTTGGCCACTCGGGAACCCCTCCCCAAAAAAGAGGCGCTAAATTCTGCCTTCGCCGATTGCGATTGTCAATTGATATTTGCAGCAATCCCACCCTACATGCGATAAGTGAGTATTTATACGAGAGCACCTTAATCATTGCTTGCCATAGAACGATGGTGCCGCCACCAAGAGTCGAACTCGGGACCTACTGATTACAAATCAGTTGCTCTACCAGCTGAGCTATAGCGGCATAGAAAAACACCTTTCCGACTGAGGGCGGGCATTGTATGCGAAGTCAGCTTTTGGATCAATTCATTCACACGGTAATTCTCTCTTTTGAATATTGCGATTACTGGCTTTCAGATTCTGCCAAACAGTCTCATTCATAGCCAATCGTGTTCCTGGATCATCAACCAACCAATATGTTCTATGCAACCTCGAAATTTCCACTATGTCGCCATCAAAACCCTGGCTTCTGATTCTTTCCAAGGTGAGGGCAGCCCCCTGCCGTGTAGAGAAAACACCCAATGATATCCCCAGAGCATTTTCACCTGCAGTGATTACATAACTATCTATATGACTGGCCTGTAATTCCCGCAATTTCCGAAATGCTTCTTCAAGAGAACTCAAAGGAGGAACCAGAAGCCGATAATCATATTCCCCTGTGGGCTGATCCACGGCCCTCGCCTGTAAATTGATCTCCAATGAAGCAAGCTGATTCACAACATTCTGACTCTCGTAGATACTCATGAAAGGTCCGATGGCGATACACCCGTTTTTGTCTGCCATGCCGTTAGGGTTGACTATCGGTCTGTTCACCAGTTCCTGTAACTTAATTGATGTTGAATGATCATTTTCTTTTAGAAGCGTTATATCATCCCTGTGATCCGTTCTCACCGGCCTGGAATCTACTATTACTGTGCTATCGACTGGAACAAATTGCCAGGCAAAATAACCAATGTTTGCTATCACTACTGTAATCAGAATCCACCGCACTGACTATTCCTAACTGGTTCTTGTCCGTATTTCAGGTTCGCAGGAGTTACTTCCTTCGCACCTGGCTGTTTTATAAGCTCAACTATTTTGATGGCTTGTGAATACCGGTCAAATATAGCAGTTTCCGGTGGGCCGCATCCGGACAGGAACTAACTATACGATCTGTTTAATCTAACGTTGAGCTGCTTCAGGGAAGGGCCAAAGCAAGCCCATCCAGCACTAAATGAGGTATCACTTCGTGATCCTGGCTTATTAAGTTACTGACAATTTGTGCATCGCCTCCCGTTAGAAACAGCTCAGGCACTTCTTTAAATAATTTCTCATAACGGTTGCAGGCAATCTCAACCAATCCAGCTTCCATATACTTGAGCCCTAATTCAACTGCTTTTTCGGTTGTATGGGCTGCAGGTATAGAATGATCAGTATCCACATCTTCTGAACGAATCTCAATCTCCTGCGTGTCTGCCAACAAGGCTCTTCTCATTAACTCAATACCGGGCGCAATCACACCACCTTCATGAGTGCCATTGGCAGAAACATAATCAATGGTAATAGCGCTGCCACAATCGACTACGCAACAGCTGGAATTACTTCTGTTAAATGCCGCCAGCACAGCCAACCAGCGATCGACACCCAATCGTTCCGGTTCGACATAACCGTTTCGCACTCCAATGAGTTGGGACCTACTTGATGCGAACTCCGGAGTGATCGCAATTTGCTCTGTATAGAAACGCTGTAACTGCTGTTTTATTTTTTGTCCAGCCACATTCGAAATTCTCACACGATCTATATCCTTAAGAGCCAAGTGTTCAATCCAATGCGTGTTGTCCCGCAGACAAGCACCATGGGATATCACCCCTCCTGTTGCATGGCTTGTCCGCCATTTAACACGGGTATTTCCAACATCAAGATCGAGAATCATCGGCTAATCTCAAGCTTATTTCTCCGCCATGGAAACAATGCAACTCGCCATCAACCAAAATTTTGATGGCTCCTTCACTATTAACTCCCTGAGCATAGCCTTTCACTATCTTATGCCCAAGATGTAACTCAACCAATTTGTTGTGATATGCGTCCAGAGCATGCCATTCGCTCTCAAATCCGACAAATCCCAATTGAGGGTATTCTGTTAGAACATCTACAATAGAAGTGACAAGGGTGGCGGCAATTCCATTTCTCGATTTTGATTTCATACCATCCGACAGATCTTGCCAGGGCTGATCAATCATTTTCGCACTGTTTACTGGCATACTCAGATTAATACCGACGCCAATAACCAGATCCACAAAATCCTTGGTCGGTGGTTTCATCTCAATAAGTATGCCTGCAATTTTACCGCCATCAAGCAACAGATCATTAGGCCACTTCATCTTGATTCCAGAAAATCCTTCACTCCGCAGTGCCCGCACAATAGCAACGCCAATGGCAAGACTCAGCCCCTCTATGGGTGCTCCACTCAAAGGCATTCTCCAGAGTATTGACATGTACAGATTGCCGCCAAATGGGCTCACCCAATTACGGCCACGCCTACCTCGCCCGGCAGTTTGCCTTTCTGCAAGACAAAGGATTCCGGATTCGCCCGTCAGTGATTTCTTATACAGGTATGAATTGGTGGAATCGATTTCCAGGAATACTTCGATGTTTTTTAGGCGAGAACTACACTCAGGCGACATCAGGCTTTGAATAGTTTGACCGTCTAGTAAGTCGATACCTGCAGGAATTGCAACAGTCTCGCCATCTGTTTCAAACAGCAAGTCAAGGGAATCCAGCCAGGCAGTAAATTCATCCAGCTCTGCATTATCAATACCAAGCTCTCGCAGAGACGTCTCCTTGCCATCAGCTAATACCCTAAGAGCTTCTTCAAACGACACAGGTTGAATCCCGCCTAATTTAACGTCTGCGCATTCTAGCAGTAGAAGGTAACGCAAGATATGTTATTGAGTGAGAGGGGTGAGAGGGAACCGATATACCGGTGGCATATCGCAGTCCCTCGAACGCATGGTCAAGGAAGGCCAGGCCGGTCATTGCACCAGGGATGGTTTCCAGCGATAAAGATCAAAAGAACCGAATCTTTCACCTGCGGCAAAAAATCCTGTCTCTCGGTAAATCGCTGCGCAAAAATCTGGTGG
>JASJXV010000104.1 GCA_030123805.1 Gammaproteobacteria bacterium | reverse complement strand
TGAAAATCTGCAGCAACCGATCTTGACCATTGAACGCTGATGTCCTCCGGAAGATGGGCATTCGTGCCAAATATCCAGGCTTTTGATTTGCGGTTGGAGGTAGATTCGAAGTGAATTACCTGAACGGAAGCATGTACGCCGGTATCGGTTCGTCCTGCACAAATCACCGATACCTGGTGATCAGCAACGCGACCAAGAGCATGTTCAATCCTGGCCTGGATAGTATCTATTTCGTTCGTCTGGTTTTGCCAGCCATGGTAATCCTTACCACAGTATTCAATACCTAACGCAATTTTACGTGAACAGGTTGCTTGCATATTTCAACGGAATATCAGCGATAGTCGCACTAGGTTGACAGAGTGATCCCGAAACCATCGGGCTATTCTGAATAAGCGCAATGCAGAGCACTCGCGTCTCCGGATGGAATATGCAATGCAGCCCATCAGCCCGAAAATCAACTGATTTTGTCGAGTAATTCCTCTGCTTCCTGTTGCTCAACCTCCAAACCTGATTTCACCACATCTTGGAGAATCGAGCGCGCGCCGTCTTTATCACCCATATCTATATACGCCCTGGCGAGGTCCAACTTGGAGCCAGGTTCTTCCTCAAGATCTCCATCGTCGTCGAGATCAAGTTTTAACGAATCATCCAGGTCCAAATCATCATCCAAATCCAGGTCTGAATCGTCCAGATCTAATCCGGTTTCGTCTCCAGCAGCAGATGCATCCTCGCTATCCAAATCAAGACTGGTATCATCTTCATCCAGATCAAGACTCAGATCGTCCAATTCCAGATCCTCACCTGTTGACGGTTTTTCTGCTTCGGTAGCGTCATCCACACCGAGATCCAGGTCATCATCATCCAGTTCGCCAGCGTCGCTCACATCAGGGACCGTCGTGTCCTCCAAAGTGCTTGTGTCGTCATCCAAATCATCCAGAGTCAGATCATCATCACGCAGTTTCATGGTCTCATCAAGTTTGCTAGCGTCGCTCACATCAGGGACCGTCGTGTCCTCCAAAGTGCTTGTGTCGTCATCCAAATCATCCAGAGTCAGATCATCATCACGCAGTTTCATGGTCTCATCAAGTTTGCTAGCGTCGCTCACATCAGGGACCGTCGTGTCCTCCAAAGTGCTTGCGTCGTCATCTAAATCCAAATCATCCAGAGTCAGATCATCATCCAGATCAAGATCCCCGAGATCCAGATCTGCTGCGTCACTGTCTTCAATAGCAGGAATAGCAGGCGCATTTTCAGCTACTTCCAAATCCAGATCGTCATCCAGATCAAGATCCCCGAGATCCAGATCTGCTGCGTCACTGTCTTCAATAGCAGGAATAGCAGGCGCATCTTCAGCGACATCCAAATCCAGGTCATCATCCAGTTCAAGATCGTCCAGATTCAGTTCATCTTCATCCGTTTCACTGTCCAGATCATCCAGATCAAAACTCAGATCGTCATCCTCAGCAGGCTCTTCGATTGGCGCGACTGGATCGGTGGAAACGACTGTCGCTCCCAGTGCCGCTTCGGCTGCTTCCGCTGCACCCGGTATTTTTGCCTGTAAGGCTGCGGCCGCAGCATCGGCTTCTTCATCACCAAATTCCTTCAACTTCGCATACAAAAGATTGAATTCAGTGGCTTCTTCAGTCTGTACATAAACTTCAAGTAGCTTGAGTTGAATATCTGTTCTTTCCGGTTCAGCATTGATGGCGTTTTTCAGGAAGGTTACTGCCTGAGGGAATCGACCGTAAGCAACGTAGATATCTACTTCACCTATCACATCCGAAGTTTGAGGTGAGATGTCCTCCTCTTCAGCATCAGCATCATCTTTTTCCGTATCAGGCTCTTCAACGTCGTCCGATTCTTCTACCACCATAACAGAGGGGATGTCATCATCCGGCACTTCAAGTTGATCCAGATCTTCATCAAATATATCACCGGCAGATGTCGCCTTACGTCGACGCATGATCACCCCCCCGGCAATCCCAAGAATTACCATGGCTCCAAGACCACCTAATACAAGCGGATTTGACATCAGGGAAGTCGCTGGTGGTGCAGGCGCCTCAGGTTCAGTCAAAGCACTCTTTGCGGCCAGTGCTTGCACCAGTTTCAGTTGAGTTTGTAATTCAGCTAACTGGTCATCTTTTAATTGCACAAGCTGGGTAAGGGTTTCGATCTGACCTGCCAAATCATCGAATCGCACGTTCAAATCCGTGTTGGCACGCCGAGTTCTATCCAAATCTTCCAGGGCAACGGCCAGTTGACTATCCAATTCTGCTACACGGGCACTATCTTCACTCCCGGCACCGGCTCTTACCCCTTCCCGTGAATCAGCAGTGAGCAGCTTCAACTCGCCCTCTTCGTCCCCTGTTTCACCTGCGGCCGTCTGCTGTTGACGACTGGAAGCATCCAATTGAGCGACCGCGGAGTCACCCAACTTATACAGTTGCCAGGCATCATTCTGAATCTGAACTTCCTCTATCGCAGATGCAATAGTCTCTTCCCGGATTTCTTCTCTATCGGGTATTCTGAGTACGTACCCGGCTTTCAGCAGATTAATATTATCCCGAATAAATGCTTCCGGATTTGCGCGTTGCAATGCGAGCATGGTTTGCTGCACTGAAACTCTCGAATCGGGTCGAACACGGACAGCGATAGCCCATAGCGTGTCACCCGGCCCGGTTACGCCATATTCACTGTCCGTCACCGTCGCCCCGGATACGGATTCTGCTGGTCGAGATGGAATGGCGACTCCAGGCCTTGCCCCGGTACGTCCTGCTGCGGTCACATCATCAGATCGTTGGCGAGTGGAAGTCATTCCAGGACCTACGGCAATATCAGTTTGTGCTGCTTGAATCGGTTGAACACCATCTTTACCAAATACGGGAGGATCCAGCAGAACTGTGTATTCTCGTAGCAAGCGGCCACTTGGCCATAGCACTTCTACAAGGAAATTCAGATAGGGCTCTATTATGGCTCTGTTGGATGAAATCTTGATGATCATCGCGCCATCAGGGCTTGGGACAAGTTTGAAACGAAGGTCTAGCAGTATATCTGCACGCTCTACACCAATTCTGTCAAAGTCCTTCTGGGAAGCCAGGCTCGGCAGTAGCTCGTCTATTTCCAGGGCATTGACGTTCGTCAATTCTATTTCAGCATCGAACGCCTGATTCAGGGAGGAATTGAGCTGCAGTTCCCCCAATCCCACTCCGTATGCACTCCCTGTGATAAAAGCGACGAGTACTGCTAACAGCACGAGCTTTCGAATCATTCTTTTAACCCCTCTTCACTGCATATGCAGACAAATTGATGGATCGATCGTATAAAAATGCACCCATCAAGATCCTGCCCTGGTTTTTCAGGCTTCCACTACCGGCACCAATAACCTAGAATCAATCTCTGATTATCGGCATAAGTATCGCTTATTACAGATGTTTTAGCAAAAGTTCAGCTATTTGTACACTGTTAAGGGCAGCCCCTTTTCGTACATTATCCGACACAATCCAGAGATTTAGTCCTAACGCATGCGAGATATCCTCTCTGACTCTCCCAACCAGTACTGGATCTTTTCCGGCGGAATCTTCAACCGCTGTGGGGTAACCTCCATCTTTCTGTTCATCCATCAATTCAACACCGGGAGCGCGAGAAAGCAATTCCCTGGCCTGTGCAGCGGTGATTTTCTCCCTGGTCTCAATGTGTACCGCTTCCGAGTGACCATAGAAAACGGGCGTTCTTGCACAGGTAGGATTAATCGCAATATCTTCATCTTCAAAGATCTTCTTGGTTTCCCACACCATTTTCATTTCTTCCAATGTATAGCCATTGTCTTCAAAATCACCAATTTGCGGTAAAACGTTGAATGCGATCTGCTTGGGATATACTTCAATTTCAATAGGTTGCGCATTCAGCAGTTGTGCGGTTTGGCTGGCCAATTCCTTAATAGCCTTCTTTCCCGTGCCTGAAACAGCCTGATAAGTTGCAACATTTATCCTGGCAATACCAACGGCATCATAGATTGGTTTTAAAGCTACTAGCATCTGAATGGTCGAGCAATTGGGGTTTGCTATTATGTATCCCGGTTTATAGTCCAAAATGCGGTGCGGATTCACTTCGGGCACTACCAGAGGGATCTCGGGGTCACGCCTGAAATAGGATGTGTTATCGATTACAACACACTTGGCCTGAGCGGCTTTGGGTGCATACACTTCAGAAACGCTGCCACCAGCAGCAAACAGAGCAATCTGGGCTTTTTCGAAATCAAACTTCGCCAGATCCCCTATTTTGTAATTTTTCCCCTTGAATTGGATGGTTTTACCTTCCGACCGGCTACTCGCGAGAGGATAGAGATTGTCGACGGGGAAATCGCGCTCTTCTAATATTTGCAGCATGGTTTCACCCACGGTACCAGTTGCACCAACTACCGCAACACTATAATTCTTCATCAGGATTCTCCGGGTTTATAGATATTCAAGGCTAATTTGACCTGACAGGACTAGCCTATGCGGAGCCCGGAACGACAGGTGTGATTGATTCAACATCCATATTCTGAGCCCGATTCCGTAGTAAATGGTCCATCAATACGATAGCAAGCATGGCTTCAGCAATTGGTACAGCTCTCAATCCTACACAGGGGTCATGACGCCCCGTTGTTACTACTTCAACTGACTCACCCCTGACATTCAGACTATCGATTGGTTGTGTGATACTGGATGTTGGTTTAAGCGCCAGACTTGCCACGATATCCTGTCCAGATGAGATTCCGCCCAGTACGCCACCCGCATTATTAGACTTAAAGCCATCAGGTGTTATCTGATCCCTATGCTCGGAACCACGTTGCCGCACTGACTCGAAACCAGCGCCTATTTCAACACCTTTAACCGCATTGATTCCCATGAGCGCTGCAGCGATTTCGGCATCCAGCTTGTCAAACACGGGTTCTCCCAGTCCAGGCATCAGGCCAGTGGCAACAACAGTCACTTTTGCACCTATCGAATCACCCACTTTGCGAAGCTCATCTATCAGGGCTTCCATGGCCGGCACCTTGTCCGGATCGGGACAAAAAAACGGGTTGGACTCGACCAGATCCCAGTCCACCGATTCGACCACAATATCGCCCATTTGAGACAGATATCCCCTGACTTCAATTCCGCTTTCTTCCCTGAGATATTTCTTCGCTATGGCTCCCGCGGCCACACGCATGGCTGTCTCTCTCGCCGAAGCCCTGCCTCCTCCGCGGTAGTCACGGATACCATATTTTTGTTGGTATGTATAATCCGCATGTCCAGGTCGAAATTGATCCTTTATCTTGTCGTAATCCCTTGATCTCTGATCAGTATTTTCGATTACCAGGCCAATTGATGTGCCTGTGGTTTTACCCTCGAATACACCCGAGAGGATTCTCACCTGATCATCTTCCCGCCGTTGCGTAGTATATTTAGAGGTTCCGGGTTTTCTTCGATCGAGGTCCGCCTGCATGTCTTTTTCTGACAGTTCCATACCGGGCGGGCAGCCATCAATTACGCAACCCAGCGCAGGTCCATGACTTTCGCCAAACGTGGTCACGGTAAATAATTTGCCGATACTATTGCCGGACATTCTCAACTCCCATGTGAGGCATTTGTGCTGTGCGTCTTTTCCGCCATAGCGCAAACGCCTCAATGTTCTCGAAGCGACTCATTATACCGGGATTGGGTACACAAATACGCTTCGCCTGAACAGCTTACATGACTCATGCCAGCTGCTCAGCCTCAAGCAGAAACACACCATGGCCTCCCCGATCAAATTCGGCCCAGGTGAATGGCATATCGGGATAACTTCGAATAAGTGCCTCTTCTGAATTCCCTACCTCAACCACTAACAGGCCGGATGCACTCAAATACTCTTTTGCCCGGCACAAAATTCTTGTTACCAGATCCAGGCCATCTGTGCCGGCGGTCAGGGCCAGAGTCGGTTCATGCTCAAACTCTCGCGGCATTGTTGCCAAATCCGCAGCATCGACATACGGAGGATTGCTAACGATTAGATCATAGGAGGCATCGCCCAATGACTCAAATAGATCGGAATGCAAGCAGGTTACGCGTGCACCCAACCCATGTCTTTTAATGTTGATTGCGGCGACATCCAGGGCATCTTCACAGATGTCTACTAAATCCACCCTGGCCTCGGGAAATGCCTTTGCACTGGCTAAGCCGATACATCCGGAACCGCAGCAAAGATCCAGAATCCGCAACACAGGGATGCCATCCAGCCAGGGACTGAATCCCGTCTCGATCAGTTCTGCAATGGGGGATCTTGGAATAATAACACGCTCATCCACGTAGTAGGATTCTCCGCAGAACCACGCCTGGCCGGTTAAGTAGGGTGCAGGTATGCGTTTTTTTACTCTGGTGTAAAACAAGTCCATTATTTTTTTGATCGTGCCATCTTCGAGATGTTTTTGGAGCAGTTCCTGACTTCCGTGGTCTTTGCTTCCAATACCATACAAAACTAACGCGACACTCTCATCCCACGCATTATCCGTGCCATGGCCAAGATAAATATTTGCCTGCAGGAGATACCGTTCACCCCAGTGCAGGAGCTGTTCTACATTCTGAATCGACTGAGTTGTATCAGGCATCGATCTGGCATGTGGTTAAAAAAAACTTTACCGGGTCAAGGCAATGGCTTAGGGTACCCTTTCCTGGTCCAGATCCACAAGAAAGTTACCAATGAAAGATGCATTTCGAAAAATTATCGAGCTGATCGGCGAAGATCCGAGCAGAGATGGTCTATCCGATACGCCACTGCGTGCGGCTAAAGCTATGGAGTTCCTCACCCAAGGCTATAAACAGACCCTTGAAGAAGTGGTCAACGGCGCCCTGTTCGAGTCTGATACAAATGAGATGGTAATCATCCAGGACATTGAGCTATTTTCCCTCTGCGAACATCATCTACTGCCGTTTATTGGCAAGTGTCACGTCGCCTATATTCCATCAAAGCGTGTTATCGGTCTGTCAAAGGTGGCCCGCGTGGTGGACATGTATGCACGGCGCTTGCAAATTCAGGAGAATCTAAGCAAGCAGATTGCAGATGCAATTCAATCCGTAACAGACGCCAGCGGGGTTGGTGTCATCATTGAAGCACAACACATGTGCATGATGATGAGAGGTGTTCAAAAGCAGAACTCCATCATGAAAACATCTGTCATGCTGGGTGCATTTCGCAATAATGTCAGTACCAGAATGGAATTCTTGCAGCTGCTGAAACACAGTTGAATCAGAACCTCCTCAGAACAAGATCAATCCTATCCCGTGGTTGTCCTTTTGCTGGCGCCAGTGAGCCCACGCCTTGTGCGGACAGGCGATCGACAGCAATACCATTCTGCACCAGTCTTGCCACTAATTGCTCGGCTCTTTGTCTCGATTTTGAAACCGCAGAATCCAGATTGGTCTGTTCCGCCACATGCCCCACAATATAAACATTCACGGTTGAGTCAATACGCAACACCTTCACCAGATTGTCGATCGCTTTTGGATCATCTACGAGCCGATTGTCAGCATCAAACTCAACATTATCCAGATGCACAATGCCATCCGATTGGAGTATTCCGAGCATCGATGCCGGATCCATGCGGACTCTCAATTCGGCTTCTATTACCTCCAGATGGGTGTACACACGTCTATTGCCTCGCTCAATTGTATAAATAGTAGCCAGATACTGCTGCTTGTCTTCCATGAATTGTGCGACCAATAAATACTGATCTTCTTCCGGGCCGTAAAGTTCAGCCTTATGGAATACAGTATTTGCCCAATAATTACTGCTGCCACACTCTCTTTCTTGACAGATAAACAATATCTCTCCCCTGTCACTAAGCTGCGATTTGAAATGTTCAAACACTTCTCTACTCCGAATACCATTGGGAATCCGATAGGTAATCCGGGTCAGTCTGCCATTTAGCTTGCGGGATTTCTTGGGGGATAGAAGGTTCTTAATTTTTTTTAACGAACCTAGAATTAGGGTATAGGGCACATTCTCAGAGGATTTTTCGAAGGCGATGATATGCGATCGAGGAAATCGTTGCAGTAAAACCGAGTCCGATGAACCAGGTATATCAGAACTGGCTTCGCTGGCATATAGATAATCCGTACTCGATATCGAGAGCATTACACTCAATACCACCAGCAACAGTACCACTGCGTTCGTGTCCCAGATGAACTTCATTGTTTTTTACCGCCTCGAGTGTACTGTCTCTTGTAAGATAACACGCCCACAGCGGGCCTGTGATATATCCATTTCAATTCCTACTACAGCTGCGGTACCCAGATAAATATGCTCATCCGATGCCAATTCTACCAGACTACTGACCAGAGGTTGATGACTCACCAGTAGCACAGAGCAAACCGGAATTTCCTCAAGTCGACTCAATACCAATCCGGGATCGCCATCAGGTATTATCTCAATCCACTCTTCAATATCAATATCGAGCGCCAGCACATGCCGCACAATTTCAGCGGTCTGCCTTGCCCTCAGCAACGGGCTGGAAACGATTTTTTGCAGATTTGCGCTGCGTAGTCTTGCGGCTGTAACACCCACTTCTTGCCTGCCTCGAACATCCAGCTCCCGGTGAAAATCACTTCCGTGGTCAGCACTTGCATGGCCATGCCGTAGAATGTAGAGGTTCATTCCCGGTGGTTGCCCGGGCGAATCATTTCAAACTCAACATCTGTGGTCAGATCTCCCATCATAAGTGCCTTGACCACCTCAGCCACGCTCTTGTTTGAGAATAGGATCTCATATAACCCATCAACAAGAGGCATGTATATATCCAGTTCATCCGCCTTGTGTTTTACCAACCTGACAGTGTTAATTCCTTCTGCCAGTCTGCCAAGTGTCTTCACCGCATCAGTAAGGGACTTGCCAGCGCCAATCAACATTCCGATTTGATAGTTCCGGCTCAACGGCGAACTGCAGGTCACTATCAAGTCGCCTACACCTGCCAGGCCTAAAAAGGTCAAGGGATCGGCTCCCATATTCTTTGCGAATCGGCTCATTTCAGCCAGACTCCTGGTCAACAGCATGCCCTGGGTATTCTGTCCAACGCCCAACGCAGCGGCCAGACCCGCCGCTATCGCATAGATATTCTTGAGCGCACCCGCAAGTTCCACACCGTATATATCATGACTGGAGTAGACCCGAAAATACTCCGTATGGAGTGTCTGCTGGACTTCAGTATTTAATTCACTATCCTCACTGGCAACCACAGTTGCGGTCGGCTGCCGCTGTGCTATTTCTTCTGCGAGATTGGGTCCACTCAATACACCCACACCTGCCCCTGGCACCTCCTCCCTTAAAATCTGACTCATCAACTTGAAACTGTCGGCTTCAATACCTTTTGTGGTACTGATGAGAGAAACGCCGGTTCTGAATAGCGGCTTGACATCCCTGATCAGGTTCCTGAACGCTGTACTGGGTACAGACACAAAAATCATATCACTCGCAGGTACACAATCCTCTAAATTGCTCGTGGTCTGTAGAGCTTCATGTAAAGGATAACCTGGCAGGGAGCGTTGATTTTCACCGCTGGCTCGCATGGCATCTGCCTGTTTCGGATCACGTGTCCAGAGATACACGGCGTGGCCATTTTCGGCGAGAATGTTCGCAATAACAGTGCCAAACATTCCTGCACCTAGTACGGTTATGACATTCTTGCAGTCCTGCATCGACTTATAGACCTCAGTAGGCAGTTATCGGAGACGCTCCGCTCTCTGAATAGCTATTATATACACTAAACAACGATGCGGTAGCTAATAAAGTGGTCTAGCAAGAGATTGTAACTGATTGCCACATATACAGTTTGACCGCCAGAACACGGACTGGAAATCTGTACTTTCCTTGACTTTTGCGGTATCTTGCCATGTTAGGAAAATCAGTAACTACAGGCACCCCATTGTCAGAGATCATTACTGAGATACAAGCAAAGGCAGCAAGCCAACTCAGCGAATTGGCGAAAAAAGTGCTCATGGACGCGGATAAAGAGGTATTCGCTATTCAGCCCAGTGATCTTGCGGACGTTAATTCCAGATTTGATGAACAGATAAAACTCCTGTTTAACCCATTGAAGGGTGAGACTGTAGCCGATGACCAGACAGAAGAATCCATCGACTTCGACAATCTGTCTCTCATCCTTGAGGAAGATCTCGATGTTCTGGTAGCCGTTGAGGGAATGGTAGCCGCAGCAAGAAACATATTTCTGAGATCCTGCATTAATTTTAATACCCGTCTCAACTCTCTGCTTGAAGATCAACAGATCGACGAGTCAAACAATCCACTGGATCCAGGGAATATTTTTGAAGCTTTTAAAGCATCCGTAGCTCCTCTGGATATGAATGCTAATCGATCCCTGTCTGTATTCAGATTGTTCAACAAAAATATTGTTAACGAATTAGAAAACATACTGTCCGACGCTAATCAGATTCTGATTGATCACGACATATTACCCAATCTTGGTGACGAACCGATACTCAGCCCGGTAAAAGCAACTGGCCGGGCCATACCCAGAAGCGTCACGGATCAGAATTCGACAGGTAATTTCGGTATGACTCCGGGTGATACAGCGGAGAGTGTTTCGTATCAGGATAGGCAGGTAGCAAATACTGAGCTGTTCAACATGATGCAAACCCTGATGCATTCCCCAGCAGCTTCATATCCGGCTGCACCTTCAGGATCCGCACCAGGTGATCAAACCTTATACGCGCCCGGGGCTGTCCCGGGCGCAGCTTATGGCGCTGGACCAAGAAATTATGTTATCCCGGCAGAAATGCTCTCTCCTGAATTGCTGCGGGCTGCTGCTGCTACAGCACCTCCTCCACCCGATCAGGCCATCGAAGTCGTCGATCAGAAACAACTCATCAGTTTGTTATCCAATATCCAGAATACACTGGCACATCTGCCCCGGATACAACCCGACGCAAGCCAGGAAGGTGCTGCAGTTAACGAGAGTCCGAATATCAAGGAATCCCTGGCAGAGATGTTGCAAGCAGAGGAGAAGGAAGGTGTAGTCAATGCCGTGGACCGGCAATCCCATGATGTTATTCATCTGGTGACGATGCTCTATGAAGCGATCTGGAATGATGATTCCTTGCCGATCCCAATCAAAGAACTGATCGGTCGCACTCAGATAACGATAATTCAGGTCGCGCTGACAGATACCAACTTCTTCAACCAGGAGGATCATCCTGCACGCGCTCTTCTGAATGAATTTGCAGCCGCCGGAATCGGCTGGAGTGAAGTGGAAAACCTGAAGGAAGACGGTCTTTATAAAACCATGTCCAGTCTGGTGCAGAAGATATTGAGTGATTATGATGGGGCTGAGCATTTCTTCGAAGACCTTCTGTCAGAGTTCAAAACTTACCGTGCAAAGGAGGTTGCCCGAGGCAGGAGGCTGGAACAACGAATCAAACATGCCCGGGAAGGCAAGACTAGAGAAGAGTTTGCACGAAAACTGGTTACCCAGCGCGTGGAAGAACGGATACTGGGTCGTGTACTGGACCCTTTTGTGAACGATCTGCTCAGCGGAAGTTTCCATCAATTTCTAGTGTTACTGGTTCTCAAGGAAGGTCCCGGCAGCAAAGCCTGGACCCAGGCCATGAACACCATCGATGTTTTGTTGTGGAGCGTGCAGCCCCATGAACAGCAAGAAGACAGGCAGCGACTGGAAACAATTAATCCGCGTTTATGCAACAATCTCAAAAGAGCTTTACGGATTGCTTCGGTAGACAAGGAGACAATTGATTCTACCCTGGAGACCTTGCAGGAAATACAGAAAGAGTCATTTAACGATCTTGCTCAAGCCGATCTGGATCTGGACAAAATTCTCGATGCCGAAGAATTCGTCTTCGAAGGCATGGAAGAAGAAGGCGGCGAATCAGCAGCAGACACAAGAGTCCCGGAACAACAGGATGTCCTTGAA
>JASJXV010000103.1 GCA_030123805.1 Gammaproteobacteria bacterium | reverse complement strand
AGTTGCTTCTATCGCAAGGTGGACCTCGCGACGCGGACGCTCACTGCTAGTTAGTTCCTGTCCGGAAACTGCCAATCCTGACAAGAAAACGCGATCCATCAAATCGGTTATGTTTATAAAACAATCACTTACCAAGGAACTAACACCCTCTATTTTCATTTCCGGACGAGAGCCAGTTAGTTCCTGTGCGTATGCGACCCACCGGAAATAGATGTTTTCAACCAATATCCACAGAATAGAATAACTGTTAGCCATATAAAAAACCACTCGGAAGTAACTACCTTGGGTTTCAATTACGGATGGCCACTGGCTAAAATTAAAAATGCGCACTGCCCGGTGCGCGTGGAAACGGAATGGCATCACGGATGTTTTCCATGCCCGTGATATAGTTCAGTAGTCTCTCAAATCCTAAACCAAAACCAGCGTGGGGCACTGTGCCATAGCGTCGCAGATCCCGGTACCACCACAACTCATCCTTGAGCGCCTGATTGGCTATGCGAGAGTCCAATACATCCAACCGTTCCTCCCGCTGGCTACCGCCGATGATTTCACCGATACCCGGAGCCAGTACATCCATGGCGGCGACCGTGCGGTCGTCGTCATTCAGGCGCATGTAGAAAGCCTTGATTTCCCGGGGGTAGTTCATCACGATGACAGGTCGACCGACATGCTTTTCTGTGAGAAAGCGTTCGTGTTCCGATTGCAGGTCCAGGCCCCACTTAACAGGGAATTCGAACTTCTCACCGCAATCTGTAAGTATGTCGATGGCCTCGGAATACTCCATGCGTTCAAAGCGGGAATCGATTACAGACCGGACTCTGTCTAGCACCCCCTTGTTGATGCGTTGCTGGAAAAAAGCCATATCGTCTTCCCGTTCATCAAGCACGGTCTTGAGGACATTTTTTAGCAGGTCCTCAGCAAGATCGGCGTTATCAGTCAGATCGGCAAATGCAATTTCCGGTTCAACCATCCAGAACTCAGACAGATGGCGACTGGTATTGGAGTTTTCAGCTCTAAAAGTGGGTCCAAACGTGTATACCCTGGACATGGCCAGACAGTAAGCCTCTACATTTAGTTGGCCTGAAACGGTCAGATAGGACTCACTGCTGAAGAAATCCTGGTCATAGTCCACTTTGCCGTCTTCAGTCAGTGGCAAATTTGCTAAATCCAGGGTGCTCACTCGAAACAATTCGCCAGCGCCCTCGCAGTCGTTGGCGGTGATGATGGGAGTGTTGATCCAGTGGAATCCTCGTGCGTAGAAGTAGTTGTGTATCGCATTGGCAAGCGTTGTCCGCACCCGGGTTATGGCACCGAAGGTGTTGGTTCTGGGGCGTAGGTGAGCCACGGTACGCAGGTATTCAAAGGTATGACGTTTCTTGGCAATGGGATAGGTCTCAGGATCTTCCACCCGACCGACCACCTCGACTGCCTGCGCCTGAATCTCCAATGACTGCCCCTTACCCTCGGATTTCACCAGTTCACCCGTCACTGAGACGGCACACCCCGTGGTAATGTGCAGTACTTCCTCCTGGTAGTTTTTTAACCCGTTCGGTGCAACGGCCTGGATGGCATCGAAGCAGCTACCGTCGTGAATGGCAAGAAATGAAAATCCTGCTTTGGAATCACGTTTACTGCGAATCCAGCCACGCACGGTGACAGTGTTCCCCACCGGGATATCGCCTTTCAGGGCGGATGCGATCGAAACCAGGCACATAGATATTTCCAGCTATTGAATGTCAGGCGAATGATAGCAAAAACGCTGATACCGGTATGGATTATTTGGTTGTTTGCGACTGTCGAAGACATCCACTGTCGCTCCGGGTACAATCTCAGGAATGGCTATCTCATGAGGGGATATACAGAGGTGGCAACCAGGTGCAGCATACAGCCTCACTTTTGAATATTGAAAGGTGCATTGCAAATGACTGTGAACAAGGACAGCTATTATCAGGATCACTGGCTCGAGATAGAGGAGGAACGCCTTGAGCGATACGAACGCATGTTCGAATGGCGTCCGGAGCAGACAGCGATGCTCGATCCTGCCGATCTTCAACCCGGGCAGCGGGTGGTTGATTTTGGCAGTGGCCCCGGGTTCCTCTCTCTGGCTCTGTCAGATCGGGTCGGAGATACAGGGCATGTCTATGGACTGGACATCAATTCAGAGTTTGTGCGCCGCTCAACGCAGAGGGCGAAAGAGAGTAACAAGCAGGATAGGGTGACGTTCCTGCAGCTTACCCAGGACACACTGCCATTGGAAGATGGTAGCGTCGACAGGGTGATCTGCAAGAATGTGCTCGAGTATGTGCCTGATATTGAAACCACGCTGGGTGAACTGAAGCGCATTTTAAAAAAGGGTGGGAAAATTCTGGCGATCGACAGCGACTGGGGCTTTGTAGTGGTGGAGCCATGGGGTGCAGATAGGGTAAGAAGATTTTTTAATGCCGCCTCAGCCGCATTCAAAGAGCCAAATATTGGGCGCAAGTTACCCGCTGCCCTGAAGCGAGCCGGATTTCAGGATATCGAAGTGGATATCAGACCCTTCATCGACAGACAGGGTGAGGGGATGGCAGTGCTAAGCAATATGACGGGTTATATACGCACTTTTGGTACCCTGGATTCGGCTGAATTGAAAGCCATGTGGGAAGACCTGGAGCAGGCTGTCTCGGAAGGTGACTATATGTTTATTCTGCCGCAGTTTTCAGTCACCGCAATCAATGGCCGTTAGGCTCGCCCGACAATCCTGGTTTCGCCAGAAAGCTATTCGGGTTAGAGTTCACGCTCAAATTCAATGCAGAGCCGTCAGGAGAATAATATGAAACTCGAAATTACCAAGGACTCCATCGATCTGGGCCTTGTCACCACCGATGTCGAACCCATGTTGAAATTCTACCGCGATACATTGGGATTTGAACTGGAAGGAGAATTGGAGTTACCCGGTGGCGTGAAAATGACCCGCCTGATCTGCGGTACTAGCATCGTGAAGCTGGTTGTCATGGCCAAAGAACCGGCGGGAAGGCCTGCACCGGGCGGCCTTGCCGGAGGCACGGGGTATCGTTATTGGACCATTAGCTGCAGTAATCTCGAGGACATGGTAAGCACATGCCGGGACGCAGGCTACCAGATTCCGGTACCACCTACAGAGATTCGCCCGGGTGTATCCATTGCTATGCTAGAGGACCCGGATGGCAATTGGGTTGAGTTATTGCAGATGGGATAATGGCGTGAAACTCTCTTGCTGCTACATGCTATACCTTCATTGCCAGATCATCTGGCATTAAGTCTTTGCTTGAAATAAGCCCACAAAATGCGACTTGACTGTTCCCAGACGTGTGCTGCGTCCTGGTGCAGGTAGTCGAGCTGATATCGCTGCTTTGGGTACAACGTTTACACCCCAATCTGCTGATGGCAGTTTAGGTGTATGGAATGTGCAGATGCAGCGACTTCTTGACACCGGCAATGCGGTCGATGACATAGCGATGGTGCCTGGCAATACGTACGATGTGGGCTTCGAAGTACATCTCTGGGAATACACCACTTAAGATCACTATGTGTCCTTTCCGAAAACTGTTAGCCTGGGTGTAGCTGGCGCAGACATAGTGGCTGAAGATCTGGTCGCCAGTGGCAACGGACCTGCAGTTGACGGGGATACACTACCGGCCTGGCGTACGCGATGCTGTCGGCTGGGAGACCTTATGCACGGGCTAACGCAAAGGACATGCAGCAAACTCATTCACGATATGGCCATCAAGAAAAATCCCACCGGCGTTGGTTTGTTAGGGAAGGCATTAGTAGATCCTACTGGTAGCAGACTTTTGGGCTTCCACCCAGCGCATGACTCGTTTTTCCAGCACTGGCATTGGCAAGGCACCGCCGCTGAGCACCACGTCATGGAATTGACGTAAATCGAACTTGTCTCCCAGCGCCTTTTTTGCACCTGTACGTAATTCCAGAATCTTCAACATGCCCATCTTGTAAGCTGTCGCCTGACCAGGATTGTGGATGTAGCGCATAATCTCTGATCGAATCGTAGCCTCCGGCTGCGGAGAATTGTCGCTGAAATATTTTACCGCCTGCTCTTCCGACCATTTCTTGGCGTGGATCCCGGTATCTACCACCAGCCTTATTGCGCGCCAGGTTTCACCTACCAATCGGCCAAAATCCGAATACGGATCTTCAAAAGCGCCCATTTCCCTGGCCAGCAATTCTGAGTACAAAGCCCAGCCCTCAGTAAATGCTGTTGTCCGGTACTGGGTACGAAAACGAGGCACATCGGTCAACTCCTGCTGAATGGAAATCTGCATATGATGACCGGGAACGCCTTCGTGGTAGGCGACATCTTCCAGTTGGTAGGTCGGCATGGCTCTCATGTCCGACAGGTGAGCATAAAAGACCCCGGGTCTCGATCCATCCGGCGTCCCCGCTCGATAGTGTTGCGCGGCGCCATCCTGTTCGCGAAATGCCTCGACCCGCCGGACCTCCAGCCCGGCTTTGGGCAGGATACCAAAGTAGTCTGGAAGTTTTTTCTCCAGGGCGTTCAGGTAACCTCGCGCCAGATCCAGATAGGTATTCCGACCCTCTTCCGAATTGGGCAAATAGAATCTCGGCTCCTTGCGGATAAACACAAAGAACTGCTGCAAGGTTCCTGCAAATCCAACTCGCTGTTTGAGCGCTTCCATCTCGCCACGTAATCGGGCGACTTCCTCAAGCCCTGTCTGGTGTATCTCCTCGGCCGACAGGTCGAGTGTCGTGTTGTGGCGCAGACGCTGCTTATAGTAGGCAAGGCCATTGGGTAGCGCCCAGGCTCCAACTGGCGGATTTGGCGCCTGGTCGATATCACTCTGCAACCAGGCCAGGACTTTATCGTATGCAGGCTTTACCTTCTCAACCAGCGCGGCTCTGGCAGCCGCCCGCAACTGGCGAACTTCCTCAGCAGACACCTTGCCGGTAGCTTGCAGACTTGCTGTTTTTCTCTTGATATCTGCCCATAATGGCGAATCACTTTCTGCACCAAAAGGTTCGCCGCGCATCACCCGGCCGATTTCGTTGATTGCAAACTCATAGTCAAAACGTGGCTGACGAATGCCATCGGCAACTGATAACTTTGCCCGTGCGAGGTATTGATGCATGGCCCCTTGTATTGCTTCAAGCCGCGCGATATATGCATGCATGTCTGAAGGGTCGTCAACCTTGTGAAAGTTGATCATGAAATTAGGCAGCATCACGTGAGGACCGCCACGACCAAAGATGTAGGCGTGACGCCTGAATGGTTTCGCGTCCAGCGCCCGGTCAAGGGAATAGACCCACATGTCGTAAGAGGTCCTGGCCTCTTCGGAGAGCGCCTCATAGTTAAAGACTGCTTTCATTGTTGCGACGCTGTCAATTCGCCAGCGCAACTGCTGCTCCAATGCTGCCTCTGAGAAATCGTTCAACAAGTCATAGTCACTCTTCTCGCCCAATCTCGTTTTCTGCATTGGATCCGAGTCGAGTTCCTCGGCGTATTGCTCATCCAGCCAGGCATTGAGGCGATTCGATTCGCCAACCACCGGTGCTGGTGTATACGGCTCTCTCTCTTGCGTTTGATGGGTACAACCCAGAAGGAAAAGGTAGCAACTAATGACAATCAGATTTCGCATGGTAATCGCTCACCTGGCGTTGGAAGAGGTTGCAGTTGAAAATGCAGTATAGGTGCAATACCTCAAGTTTCACCCTCGTTCACAGCGGTTTCCGTGACCGCATTTACTTTCTGCCCGCCCTCAACATAAGCGGACATGGCTCTCCGGGCATCTTCACTCTGGACAAGTTCAAGGAAGAGTTTGCGTTCAAGCGCCAGACCTTCTGCGAGCGGCATCTGGCTGCCCGCATAGATACACTGCATAATATGGCCAATGGCCATGGGTGGTCTGGATGCAAGTTCCTTGGCGAAAGCGATAGCTGCCGGCATCAGATCTTCGTAGTCAAAAGCCTTGTGAACCAGTTCGATTCTCTCGGCTTCATCGGCATCCACTACCCGGCCAAGAAGCAGCATCTCCATCGCCTTGCTCATTCCCAGAAGACGTGTCATGCGTTGCGTACCACCACCGCCCGGCAAGATCCCGACATTCACCTCAGGGCAACCTAACGAGGCATTCCTGGACATGAAACGGAATTCGCACATCAAGGCGGTTTCACAGCCGCCACCGGCAGTCTGCCCGCTGATAGCCGCAATGACAGGTTTTCTGCGCAGCCCTTCCAGGCCTCTGGGCCTGGTTTCCTGCGCCTGCTGTTGCTGCTGATTCGATGCCACGTCTTCAGGCGTTATAGATGATGCGAATGACAGGATTGCAGCAACATCATAATGTTGAATAAATACATCTGGCAGATTACTGGTCAGGATAGCGACTCGCAAGTCGGGGTCGGCTTCAAACTCTTCCACCAGTTCTATTAGCTCCGCGTCGGTTTGCGGGTTCCTCAGGTTCTGCGGTGGATTATTGAATTTCCAGATAACCACGGGACCGTCTTTCTCGATGATATAATATCTCGGATCAATAGCCATTGTTCTCTCCGTTATTGTGAAAACTGTCCTGCCGGACAGACTCTCAGTTTATTAAGTGAGTCGATAAGATGCTAGCCATCTTTTCCGGACCATGCGTTGATCCCTGTCAGGCATTGTCACATGGTCGATAAAATCTGATCCCGGGATTTTCATCGTCATTTACGATATGCATAGCTCTCAATAACAAACACCTGCAGATACTGTTCCGGTAGAACTGGGTCTAGGGAATTAACGCCTGCAATGTTATCCTGCCTGTGCGGATCTGCCTCTTACCGGCGCAATACTAATAAAATCAAGCTATTAGATTCTTCGAGGTGCCCTGCCCGCGACTTGTATCAACACACGGGGAGTGAACCATGCGCCAATCCTTTCTGGCCGCTATCAATGCAGTACCTTTCACGCAGCAGGATCATCGTATATTTTCAACGTAACGTTACTCAAAAGTAAAAGGATCAATAAAATGGCTTATTTCAAGAAGGGTAATGCCAGAATTTACTACGAAGACATCGGCGAGGGAGAACCAATCCTGGTAAACCACGGCCTTTCAGAGGATACCGGTTACTGGAGCGAAACCGGTGTCACTGCAGCACTGGCTGAAAAGTATCGGGTCATCTCAATTGATATGCGCGGTCATGGGCGAACCATCGTCGAGGGTGAAGCAAAAGGCTATGACGAGGTGACTATGGGCGCGGATTTAGATGCCCTGGCGGAGCACCTGGGTATCGACCGGTTTCACCTCCTGAGTCACGCCACCGGAGGTATGTATGCGGTCCGCTATGGCATACGGAAGTCGGCAAGGCTTTTGAGCCTGATGTTGACCGATACGGGTTCTGAAACACTACCAACAATGTATCACCCGGATGGTCGGGAAATCACCAGTGAGGATATGGCGCAGGCTCGAAAGGCGGCTGCAGAGGCCAGCAAGACAATGCCGGAGACTTCCCCGCGAGAACCTGATTTTGATGAGAGAAAAGCGGCCTGGCGGGCTAATCCGGGCGTCTTCACCTTCAAGATGGAGCAACATCCTGATAGTGATGAGATGTTCAAGGTGCTGGATGGATTCTATCAGCGCCGTCTCAGCAACCCGGCAATGCAGGAATTCATGGCGAGTTTCTACAGTGACCCGGACCCCATGGTGGAGGGTTTAAGACAGGTGCAATGTCCGACGCTGATTCTCATCGGCGAGCATGACATCGTCTTCATCAAACCCAGCGATCTGATGGCCCAGGAGATACCTGATAATCGGCACCTGGTGATGCCGGGCATCGGTCATATGACAGCCATAGAAGACAGCGAGGGCACTATCAGGGAGTTGATGGACTTCCTCGATTGTGTCGCCACCACAGGACGAGCAAACCGATAGCAGGAACGACCCGGGTACCCGCATTAACCAGTATCGGATCCATAGCGAGATAATATTAATTTTACATTTGGAGCAACTAGATGACCTACGTAGATCTTGATTACAATCTTACCGATGCACAAAAAGCTGCCAGAGACATGGCCAGAAGGTTTGCCATGGAAGAGCTCCGCCCCAAGGGGATTGCCCTTGATAAATTGGCAGATCCGGCTGACGTGGCGGATAAGGGATCTGAGTTATGGGATGTGATTCGAACCTATCGTGAACTCGGTCTGCACAAACGCGACATGCCCGAAGACCTGGGTGGGCTTGGTAATACCACAGATCCGCTTTCCTCCTATTTGATCAATGAACAGTTAGGCTATGGGGATGGAGGCCTGGCGATCAGCCTGAGTGTAGCGGGAGCCCCCTTTCGTTATGCGGCGCTTTCAGAGGATCCTGAAATCAGAGGTTGGGCGGAAGACTACATCAACGATACCAGTGGTGAGATCATCGGCTGTTGGCCGGTGATAGAGCCGGATCACGGGACTGATTGGGTGCTGGGCGCTGAGGAACACATGGGTGACAAAAAATTTGCACCCCAGATGAGGGCTGTTAAAGATGGTGATGGCTATATAATCAATGGCCAGAAGGCTGCCTGGGTAAGTAATGGTACGATTGCCACTCATGCCGCTATGCATCTTAGCCTTGATCCGGAACAGGGTATGCACGGAACGGGTATCTGTATTCTGCCACTGGATCTGCCTGGGATCTCCCAGGGTAAACCGCTGAATAAACACGGGCAAAGAGCACTCAACCAGGGTGAGTTATTCTTCGAAGATGTGTTTATTCCGGCAAAATACATGATTATGAACCTGGAAATGGTGCATACCATGAGGGCGGTCAGCACAGGTGCTGACAGTGGCGCCATAGCCGGTCCAAACACCGGCATGGCAACGACTTTCGCCGGTGTTGCCTGGTCAGCTCTGGATGAAGGGATTAAATATGCCAGCGAACGGATCCAGGGCGGCGTGCCGATCAGAGAGCACCAGAATATCAAGCTGAAACTCATGCGCAGCTTTCAGGCGGTTGAAGCCGCTCGTTCACTGGCACGGCGAAACTACATGTACAATGCGAATGTCCAACCGGGATCGTCTCCTCATGCTGTTGCAGCTAAAGCACTGTCCACCGAAACCGCGTTCAATGTTGCCAGCGAAATGCTGCAGGTGCACGGTGGCAACGGACTCACGAAAGAGTATTGTATTGAAAAAATATTGCGAGATGCCCGGGCGTCCATGATTGAAGACGGCACCAACGAAGGACTTATGCTGTCTGTTGCACAGTATTTGTAATTAAGAAATCAGGTAACAAGGGGGATGGTTTACAGTGTGTCCTGAAAGGAGATACCTCGCTTCTGCCGGTGACACGATGGTGAGAGAAATCATGTTTCGACAGCAGTGGGGACGGAGGCATATTTTAGGAAGCGCGGAGGTTTCTAAAAGCTACTCAAATGCCCCATCCGTTTCATGGAGATATTAGGTGCAGATGGCTTCCAGGAAGTAGTCGGGTCAGAGAGCACCGGTTGACCATGTTCCTGCAATCATGTTTTAGTGGCTCAAATTTTCAGAATCCAGGAATGCATGATGCTCAGTCCCTATCGCGTACTGGATCTTACCGACGAGCGGGGTGAGATCGCGGGTATGGTGCTTGGCGATCTTGGCGCCGATGTGATCAAGATAGAACCCCCGGGCGGATCGTCGGCACGAATGCGTGGACCGCTGCTCACTGACGGGGTTGAGACGGAGCGCAGCCTCCAGTTTATGGCATACAACCGGAACAAGCGATCGATTGTGCTCGACCTTGAGCAGCACGCAGATCGTGATACGCTGTTGCAGTTGGTCACCACTGCTGATTTCCTGTTGGAATCCGCACCTGGCTCGGACCTGGCCCGGCACAACATCGGCTTCGAGCAGCTACGCACTGCCAACCCGCGCCTGGTGCATGTGCAGATTTCCCCCTTTGGTAGCGACGGGCCTGCCGCGAATTGGCCCGCCAGCGATCTCACTATCGTGGCACTGGGTGGGCCTGTGGCGCTGCAGGGAGTCCCGGACCGTGCGCCGGTGCGGGTGAGTGTACCCCAGGTATGGCGCCACGCCGGTGTGGAGGCAGCCGTTGCCGCCCTGGTCGGACATGCGCGAATGCGCCAGACGGGCGAGGCCCAGTTTGTTGACGTGTCAGCCCAGTGCGCCATGACCTGGACCATGCTCAATGCCATGGATGCCGCTGCAATCCAGGGATTCGATTTCCAGCGTAAGGGCTCCCTGGGGCAGACGGGACAGATTCTCCTGCCGATAGTGTATGCGTGCGCGGACGGTTATGTCGTTGCACCACCCTCAAAGAAGATGATGTCCAATATCGCTAACTGGCTGATTGAGGAAGGTATGGTCGATTCGTCCTGGGCTGACCGGGACTGGGACGACTATGAGACCCGCATGCTCACAGGCGAGAACATAGCCGATGAGCTGGAGGCATTCGCGGGTCTGTGTCGAAAGTACACCAGGAAAGAACTGTTGGAACGCGGGCTGATCTTTGGTGCGACCTTTGCACCGGTCAATACAGTGGCAGATGTACTCGAATTTCGTCACCTGGATGAGCGCCAATATTGGCTTGATATGGCACTTCCTGATGGACGTAAGGTGCGCGCGCCTGGCATTTTTGCCCGGACCTCGGTTGCACCTCTGTCTGTTCGTCGTCCTGCTCCGTCACTGGATCAACAGGGTGCGGAAATTCGTGCCGAACTCAAGGAATGGCTGAAAGACGCGAACACAGTGCCTCTGATACCGTCTGGCGATGAGCTGCCGTTTAAGGGCCTCAAGGTGGCTGATTTCTCCTGGATTGGCGTCGGCCCAATTTCAGCCCGGTGTCTTGCTGACCATGGGGCCACGGTGGTTCGGGTGGAGTCAGAGTTGCGGCCGGATATTCTGCGCGGGGGATTACCTTTCAAGGATGGCGAACCAGACTGGAATCGTTCACAGTTCTTCGGTGACTTCAACGCATCCAAACTGGGGCTCTTGCTACACCTGAAGGAGCCAGCAGCGATCGAAATCGCCCGACAGTTGATTGCCTGGTCTGATGTATATATTGAGAGTTTTACTCCGGGCACGGTCGCGAGTCTCGGGCTTGGTTATGATGCCATTCGTGAACTTAACCCGGGTATCGTGATGGTCAGCACCTGTCTGATGGGTCAGACCGGACCGGCAGCCTCGCTTGCGGGTTTTGGTTATCACACCGGTGCGATGGCCGGGTTCTACGAGATCACCGGCTGGCCAGATCTGCCACCGGATGGGCCCTGGGTCGCCTATACCGACACCATCGCTCCCCGGTTTTTGTTGGCCACTCTCATGGCGGCGATGGACCATCGGCGACGCACCGGTGAAGGACAATACATCGATGCCGCGCAGTTCGAGATGGGTTTGCATTTTCTGGCGCCAGAGATCCTGGATTACCAGAGCAGTGGTCAAATGATCACCCGGGTCGGAAACCGGGATCGCTATGCGGCGCCGCACGGCGTCTACCCATGTGCCGGTGACGACAACTGGTGTGCCATTGCAGTTGAGAATGACGGGCACTGGTCGGCGTTGCGTCGTGCCCTGGGCGATCCTGAATGGGCGCAAAATCCGGACCTCGACGCAACCGCCGGTCGGCTCAAGCTTCAGGATAGCATCGACGACGAGATTGCCAGGTGGACCCGCACGCGTGACAAACATACCGTAGCGGAGCAACTACGAACCGCTGGCGTGCCCGCCGGTGAAGTTCAACGCAGCAGTGACCTGTTGCGTGATCCGCAATATGCGCACCGCAATTTCTACCGATACCTCGATCACGCTGAAATGGGTCGCATCCCATACGCTGGCCATCAGTTCTGCATTCGGGGTTACCCGAGTGGCGCGCGCTCTGCGGCGCCCATTCTGGGGGAACACAGTGTGCAGGTATTGCAAGAACTACTCGGCATGAGTGATGAAGAGATCGCTGATGCCTTCGCGAGCGGGGCGATCGCCTAGCAGGCTTGTCCTGCAATTTGTAGAGGCGTGGATACCGCGTCTATGGTTATTTCTT
>JASJXV010000102.1 GCA_030123805.1 Gammaproteobacteria bacterium | reverse complement strand
TGTCCAGAAAGGAGATACCTCGCTCCCCCGGTGACACGATGGTGAGAGAAGTAATGTCTCTAAATGTATTATCAAACAGAAAGATTGGGTTGTCTGGTTATGCGGGGTGCTTCCGAAATCTTGCATCTCCCGTAGATATGGTTACTGTGTCAAACAGTGAACTTGTATGCATTCACTCATTACCGCATTGCAGCAGGACAACCCGAATATGGAGAATCGTGTCAAATGAAATACCTGGTTGGATTTGGCGCTCTGTGCCTGCTGGCATCCGGTGCAATTGCGCGTCCGGAGTCAGGAATCGCATTGGCAGCCTGCCATATAGCCAATTACAGTCAGGAGGTATTATGCGGTTCGCACACGGTATTTGAAGATCGTGTTAGCAATACGGGTAGAAAGATCCAAATTAACTTCGCAGTCATCCCTGCCATCAGCGAAGTCTCTGAACCGGATCCAATATTAATTCTTCCGGGCGGCCCGGGGCAGGCAGCCAAAGATATGGGACCAGTGGTCAAGCTGGCCTTCAGGGAGATTAATCAGAACAGAGATGTGGTCTTGATAGACCAGCGGGGCATGGGTTCATCCCACCCACTGCAATGTGAAGTGCCGGATCCGGTTGGTGCAGGAATTCAAATCGAGTTCTCGGACGAAGAGGTACGCACGTATCTCATCGAATGCCTGGAAACACTCGATGCCGACGTTACCTTGTATACACAGGATCTGGCTAACCAGGACATACATGAGATACTGATCGCTCTCGGTTACCAACGGATAAATATCTACGGCGGTTCCTGGGGAACAAGAGCAGCCCAAATATACAGTCAACAATTTCCGGAGCATGTGCGCAGCATGATACTGGATGGCAGTGCCCCGTTTGAGAACAAGATACCACTGTTTGCCAATGACGATGCAGAACGCGCCTTGCAAATGACATTTCAGGATTGTATCGATGACCGTGATTGCAATGCCGCATTTCCGGATCTTGCCGGGAAATTACAGGCGGCACTTGAGCGCCTGGGTGAAAAGGGCATCCAGGTCACAATGGATGATGCCACCACGGCCGAGACAGTCACCTTTACTCTCACCAGAGATCATTTCGTCAATGGTTTGAGGGCAATTCTATATGCCCCTGGATTTGTACGTCTGCTACCCATAATCATAGAACAGGCTGCCAGAGGTGAATACAAAGCACTATCCGGGGTATCCAGTTATTTCGCGACCCAACAGCAGGATACCATGGCGTTGGGCGCCAGCCTCTCTATTTTGTGTTCAGAGGAGCTCAGCAGGATAACTGATCAAGAGATCGAGCAGATGAGCCAGAATGGATTCGTTGGTTCGGCCTTCATCGATGTATACAAGAATGCCTGCTCTGTATGGCCTAAAGCCAAAATCCCGGCCATCTACTCTGACTTCAAACAGCTTGATATACCGGTTCTGATTTTATCCGGTCAACTTGATCCGGTAACGCCACCCCGATGGGGAGAAAAAATGGCAGAAAACTATCCTGATTCCCTGCATCTTATCGCCAATAATACCGGCCATAATGTCGCTGCTGTCGAGTGCGCCGATGAGCTGATGGAAAAATTCGTCAATGCGGCGAGTGTGGCAAATCTGGACGGCAGTTGTCTGTTGGAGATCAAAAGGCCGTCATTCTTTACCTCACCCAGCGGACCCGGCAGGAGCAAAAAAGATGATTAGTGTCAAGAATCTATGCAAGTCTTTCGGGGACCTTGTTGCCGTTGATAATGTTTCACTCAAAGCCATGGACGGTATGATAACCGGACTGCTGGGACCGAATGGCGCCGGTAAGACCACAATATTGCGAACCATTTATGGATTGCAACAACCCGATCAGGGTGAAGTGCTGATCGATAATATCAACGTAAGCGAAAACCTGATCCCGGCAGTGGCGAAGATGGGAATCTTTCCGGACAGCATAGGATTGTACGATCGACTGACAACCAGGGAACATCTGCAATTCTACGGCGAGATGCATGGATTGCGAGGCGCAAAGCTCGATGCAGCGATTGAAAAGACGCAATCCTATTTCCAATTGGACGAATTACTGGACAGGCGTTGCAAAGGGTTTTCCCACGGTCAGCAAATGAAAGTTGCCCTGTCGCGCGCACTCATCCACTCCCCCCAGAATCTGATACTCGACGAGCCCACCAATGGCCTGGACGTGATGAGTATTCGCACGCTGCGAAAATTACTGTTCAGCCTAAGAGATGACGGTGTCTGCATATTATTCTCCAGCCACGTTATGCAGGAAGTATCTGCCCTGTGCGATCACATCTTTATCATGGCGGAAGGCAAAATGGTTGCAGAGGGATCGCGAGACAGACTATGTGAGATCTCGGGCGAAGAAAATCTGGAAGATGCGTTCGTAAAACTCATCGGTACGGATGAAGGAATTGCGTTATGAATCGATTCTGGGCTGTGTTTAAGAAAGAACTGAAGGATAGCAGCAGAGACAGAAGATCAATTCTTGCGTCGCTGGCATTTTCTTTCTTCGGTCCTGTTCTTATGGCCATCGCATTCGGCGTCATAGCGCAGAAACAAACCGAAACCGAAGAGTTAAAACTGGCGGTTATCGGAATCGAGCATGCCCCTGACCTGATACAGTTTATTGAGCGGCACGGCATTGAGCCATTTGCGTTTGACGAAGATGCAAAAGCAGCAATCAAGCAGCGAAAAATAGAAGTCGTACTTGAAATCGAACCGGATTTTCTTGATGACTTCAGCAAGTCAGTCCCGGCTCAAGTCAAGCTGTTAGCAGATTACTCCATTGAGAAATCCGCCCGGGCTGCCCGCAGAGTGAAGGCGGTCATTAGCAGATACAATGAGGAAATTGGTTCACTCCGCCTGATGGTACGTGGGATCAATCCTGCGATCACGAGACCGGTCAAACTGGAGTCAAATGACTTCTCCACTCCTCAGGGCCGATCTGCACTGATACTGGGCGGCTTGCAGATATTCATTTTGATGGCGGCATTTGTAGGCAGCACAGGTGTTGCGATAGATACGACCGCTGGAGAGCGTGAACGGCATTCTCTGGAGCCGTTACTGGTACACCCGGTGTCGTCAGTCTCTATCCTTGCGGGTAAATGGCTTACCACATCCCTCTACGGCATGCTTGCTGTGGTGTTGACCATGCTGGTCACCACAGCGGTATTCCCCTTTGTGCCACTAAAATCCCTGGGTGTTGATTTGAATCTCGGGCTTTCCATGCAGCTCAGCATCGTGGCTCTTGCTATACCACTGGCTTTGTTCGCAGCAGCAGTACAAATGCTAACCTCGCTTTATGCCAAGTCGTTCAAGGAGGCCCAAAGTTATCTCAGTATTATGATTATGATACCCATGCTGCCGGTCATGGCAATGCAGTTACTATCCCTGAAAAGCGCTACATGGATGTATCTCGTCCCGGTACTGGGTCAACAGCAACTGTTAACGGACGTGATGCGAGGCGACGGGCTGGAACCGCTAAAATATTTATTGGCTTCAGGTATGACCAGCCTATTGGCATTAGCCACGGTGGTATTTCTTACCCGACTGTTACGCACAGAACGTGTGGTTTACGGCGGATGATTCTCAACGCGAAAATAATCGAGCAGATCATGATTTACAGAAATTTGCTGACAACAAGACTACTCATTGGCTGTGGCTTGCTCATTATTGGCGGTGGCACTCTCATTACCGGTTGCAGCACGCCTTTTTTGACTCTACCGGGACAGTCTCTGCAAGGCACCGAGGCGGTTGCAGAGTCCTGGGAATTTGCCGCCGAATACAAGATCATGCGATTGGAAACCTGACCGCTGAATCCCTACACAGTATTGCACCGGGTGGTTCTCAAACACAACCATCTTTACCTTGATGCGGCCAGGCACCGTCGCTGGCATGATTACATCAAGCAAGACCCCGAAGTCAGGGTTAAGCTGGGCGACAAAATATACAGAGCGAGAGCGGTGGAGGTCACGGACCCGGAAGAACTAAAAGGCTTCAGTACTAGACGCACGATTTATCGTCTCATCTTGATGTAGACACCATGTATTAACTTGCTCCGCAAAAAGCGTTAGTGATTTAACCCAGCTTTTCCTTGATTCGCGCTGACCGACCACTTCTTTCCCGGAGATAATACAATTTGGCCCGCCGGACATCGCCGCGTCGCTTGACTGTGATACTCTCAATCATTGGGGTGTGGGTTTGAAATGTTCTCTCGACGCCAACGCCGTGGGATATTTTTCTAACCGTGAAGGCGGAATTCAGGCCGCGATTACGCTTGCCAATCACAACACCTTCGTAGGCCTGCAGTCTTTCTCTCTCGCCTTCTCTAACTCTCACGCGAACAACAACCGTATCACCCGGTGAAAATTCAGGAATGTCTTGCCTCAGTTGCTCAGTTTCTACCTGCTTAACAAACTTGTTCTTGCTCATCTTCTTAACCCTCATCTTCAATCGTTCCGGATATCTCCTGAATTTCTCGCAGGTATTCTTCCAGCAGGCGACGCTGATTCTCATTCAGCTCAATATGTTCCAGTAAGTCCGGACGCTTTAATTGTGTGCGTCCCAGGGACTGCTTCAATCTCCATTCGGCTATTGCCGCGTGATTGCCGCTTAGCAATATCTCCGGTACCGGTAGATCTTCAATCACCTCGGGCCTTGTATATTGCGGATAGTCCAACAATCCATGCGAAAAGGAGTCCGATGCGGCTGATTCAGAATGACCCAGTGCTCCGGGTATTAATCGGGTCATGGCATCAATCAGCACCATCGCGGGCAATTCACCCCCACTCAATACATAGTCGCCGATTGAGTATTCCTCATCAATCTCCTTATCAATCACTCTTTCATCGATACCTTCGTAGCGCCCGGCAACCAGAATCATGCTGTCACGTGCCTGTAATTTTTCTATTGTCGCCTGGTCAACCTTCTGACCTTGTGGTGACAGATAGAGCACTCGAGTTTCAGCACCTTGAGTGACTCTTTCTGCTTGCCTTCTGGCGCTGGCGATGGCGTCTCTTAGCGGTTCGACCTTCATCAACATACCCGGTCCACCACCATAAGGGCGATCGTCAACCGTGCGATGTCGATCCGCTGCAAAATCTCTCGGATTGAAACAATCAAGGGTCAACAGACCCGCTTCAATCGCTCTTCTTGTTATCCCGTGTTGAGAAACTGCCTGAAACATCTCCGGGAAAATCGTTACGACTCCCACCCACATGTTGTTTACCAGCTAGCGTCCCAATCAATAATAATTTCACCTGTTTCCAGATTGATGGATTTGATTACCTTGTCCACCAAATAGGGTATCAGTCGTTCCTGTGCATCGATGCTTGCATCATCAGCGTGAACCACAATGACATCATTGGCGCCCGTTTCCAGAAGATTGTGAACCACCCCCAATCTCTGCTTGTCAGTATTTATTACGGCCAGGCCCTGTAATTGATTCCAGTAATATTCCCCATCATCCAGTTTGGCGAGCGAGGATGCAGGTACTGCAATCTCGGCGCCTAAATAGCCTTCTACATCGTCGCGAGTCTCGCAGTTCGCCAGTTGAGCGATGATGCCTTTCCCCTGTTGTCGACTCTGTCGTACTGCAATCTCTTCCCACTCCTCTCTGCGTTTCAGAAACCAGGAACGGTAGGCAGTAATGTTGTCTATTGGATCAGTAAATGAATAAACCTTGATCCAACCCTTGATGCCATAAGCAGCAGATATGCGTCCAAGGGAAATCATCTCGTCGGAAGTGCTCAAATCTTTAGCCTGCACTGCCATCTTATCTGGTCTTGCTATGCTGCTTCCACGGACTCTGACTCACCGGTGGTCTTGGCCCATTCCTTCATCAAAGCCGCAACACGATCAGAGGGCTGGGCACCCTGTCTTATCCAGTAATCAATCCTTTCACTGTCAAGACGCAGCTTTTCCTCACCAGCTTTTGCCAATGGATTGTAAAAACCAACCCGTTCAATATAACGTCCATCTCGCTTTTCACGCTTTTCCGCAACGGTAAGGTGGTAAAAAGGTCTCTTCTTGCTACCAGCTCGCGCTAATCGAATAGTGACCATTGATAAATGTTCCTGTAATGTGTAAGAAAATGGGCCACAGACCCGAAAGGGCACGTATTGTACGGCAATGCACGGGATAATAAAACCCCTTTATAGACAGCCTGCCATAGCTACATTCCGGGCATGCCTCCCGGGGGCATTCTACCACCCAGTCCGCGCATCAAATTTGCGATACCGCCCTTTTTCATCATCTTTTTCATCATCTTCTGCATCTGTTTGTGCTGCTTGAGAAGGCGATTGATATCCTGTATCCGGGTTCCGGACCCCGTGGCGATTCGGCGCTTGCGAGAGCCGTTTATACTGTCCGGATAACGCCGCTCTCCCGGCGTCATGGAGTTGATAATTGCTTCCAATTGTATAAATGACTCGTCAGCAACTTTTTCCTGGGCAAGCTGGGAAAGATTGCCCATGCCTGGCATCTTATCAAGCATATTGGCCACGCCGCCGAGATTGTTCATCTGCTGAAGCTGATCTCTGAAATCACTAAGGTCGAACTTTTTACCTCGTTTCAGCTTTCTGGCCAGTTTATTGGCCTTGTCCTTGTCTATCTTCTGTTCCACCTCTTCAATAAGCGATAGAACGTCACCCATCCCCAGTATTCGTGAGGCCACCCGATCCGGGTGAAAAGCTTCCAGGGCGTCAACTTTTTCGCCCACCGCCATGAATTTGATAGGTTTTCCGGTGATGGATCTTACCGAAAGTGCGGCCCCCCCCCGGGCATCACCATCAGCCTTGGTGAGAATCACGCCGGTAAGTGGTAACACCTGATTGAATGATTGTGCCGTAACGGCGGCATCCTGCCCCGTCATCGAGTCGACAATAAACAGTGTTTCTATGGGGTTGAGACAATCATGAAGATCCTTGATCTCCGCCATCATCTCATCATCAATGTGCAGGCGACCGGCCGTATCGACGATAAGAACGTCAACAAACTGTTTTTTTGCCGCGACCAGTGCGCTGGTCGCAATGTCACGGGGTTTGTCATCCGGGGTACTTGGGAAAAAGGTTGCGCCCACTTCTTTTGACAGCATCTCAAGTTGCTGGATAGCGGCAGGGCGATACACATCTGTGCTGACCACCATGACGGATTTCTTTTCCCGGTTCTGCAGCCAAAGCGCCAGTTTCGCCACAGAGGTTGTCTTACCTGCTCCCTGCAAGCCCGCCAGGAGGATTACTGCTGGCGGTTGTACAGCCAGGTTCAGTGAATGCGACTCCTCACCCATGATAGTAATGAGTTGATCATTGACTATTTTCAGAAATTCCTGGCCAGGGCTCATGCTCCTGGTGACCTGTTGCCCTAACGCACGCACTCGGATCTGCTCAATGAAGTCCTTTACTACAGCTAGTGCCACATCTGCTTCAAGCAGCGCCATGCGCACTTCTCGCAATGTGCCCTGGATGTTTTCATCCGTCAGTTTTGCCTTTCCCGTGATGCTATTTAAGGATTTACTGAGGCGTTCGGTTAATGCTTCGAACATTCTGATTCCTGCCAAGTTTTTACCAAGCCGCGCATTATACCCCAAGTGACACCACTGTATGCCGGCATGGAAATAATCGTTTTTTACGGATTGAAACGCCAAATCCTCTTTAGATTGGGACCCCAACTATGTCACAATGACACTGTCTGATAAGGTTTCCCAAGAATGAATGTATTAATACCAGGCGTAATTTCCATCCTGTTGTACATAGGCATTGCCGTCGCACAGGGAGTGACGCTCAAGAAACCCGATAGCATTATTCGTGCTTGTGTACTGGGAACCGGAGTCCTGGCGATAGTCCTGCATGGATTAGCCGTTTACAGTGACATCGTCAGACCCTTGGGCACCAATATCAGTATATTTGCCATGGCATCTCTGATTACCTGGGCAGTTGCGGTATCGGTCCTGATGAGTAGCCTGAAAAAACCGCTGGATAATCTCTTCATTGTACTCTTTCCCCTGGCAGCACTCAGTATTGGTCTTTCCCTTCTGAACCCCGAGGCTAACCTGCTAAGGGATGATCTGGGCGGTTTTATTTTCAGCCATATTCTGCTGTCAATTCTGGCGTACAGCTTTCTGACTATTGCTGCTTTTCAGGCATTGATTTTGCTATACGCAAACAATCAATTAAAACACCCGGGCAGCATAGCAATATTAAGAGCTCTGCCGCCGCTGCAAACCCTGGAGGCATTGCTGTTTGAACTCCTCTGGTTGGGATTGATATTCCTGACACTGTCAATTGCCAGTGGTTTTATGTTCATGGAAGATATGTTTGCACAGCATCTGGTGCACCATACCATCATCACACTGGCAGCGTGGGTGGTATTCATTGTCCTGCTCTGGGGTCGCCATATGCTCGGCTGGCGAGGTGCAACAGCAATCAAGTGGACACTTGCCGGTTTTCTGCTGTTACTGCTGGGATATTTCGGTTCCAAACTCGTGTTGGAAGTATTTCTGCGTCGTCTTTAGTCTCATTGATCCAGCTCAATTGCCGGAACAATTTTCGAGGCTTTTTGTGCATTGCACTTGACTCTTCAATTCAATCCGCTTAAAAAAGCCTTTCCACAGATGATATGAGGTCCATTCGTACTTGGACGATACTTCGTTAGGCACCCTATCCGGTGCAATTCTTATCCTGATAATTCTTTCCGCTTATTTCTCCGGTTCAGAAACAGCCATGATGTCTCTGAATCGATATCGACTGAAGCACCTGGTAAACAAGAACCATGGCGGTGCAAAGCGTGCCAGCAAGTTATTACAAAGACCTGATCGACTGCTGGGCGTTATTCTGATCGGTAATAACCTGGTGAATTTTTCAGCGGCCAGCCTGGCTACCCTGCTGGCTCTCAAGCTCTTCGGTGAGAGCGGCGTAGCAATAGCCCCCATTGCCTGTACCATTGTTTTTCTGATTTTTGCCGAGGTCACTCCGAAAACCATTGCTGCAGCTTATCCCGAGCGAGTGGCACTTCCTTCCGCCTATATACTGGATATTCTCCTGAAGATATTCTATCCGCTGGTATGGCTTGTTAACTTCGTCAGCAATGGCTTACTCAGACTGGCGGGCATGGATGTGAGTACAGGTGCACAAGATCATTTGAGTACAGATGAATTGAGAACAGTGGTGCATGAAGGGTCCAAAATTGAAGGACGTCCGCAGGGTATGCTGTTGGGTATACTGGATCTGGCGAATGTAACTGTCAACGACATCATGGTGCCCCGCAGTGAAATTGTTGGCATTGATGTAGAAGATGATATGGCGGACATTATCAACCAGCTCCGATCAGGACAACACACTCGAATACCCGTCTACAAAGGTGATATCGATAAATGTATTGGCGTATTGCATATGCGCAATGTGGCACGTTTCTTAACCCAGGAAGAAAGAACAAAAGCAGCGCTGCTTCAGGAGACTAATGAACCTTACTTCGTGCCCGAGAATACACCCCTGCAAACACAACTCTTGAATTTTCAAAATGAAAAACAGCGCATCGGGCTGGTGGTAGATGAATATGGTGATATACAGGGCATCGTCACCCTGGAAGATATCCTCGAAGAGATCGTTGGGGAGTTTACTACTGATCTTGCTACCACGAGTATTGATATTCACCCGCAGGAGGATGATTCATATCTGATTGATGGCACCGCGCATATCAGGGAGATTAATCGCACTCTGAATTGGGATCTCCCGGCTAATGGCCCTAAAACTCTCAGTGGTGCGATTATAGAACAGCTGGAAATGATACCTGAGTCAAACGTCTGTCTGTATCTTGACGCCTATCGGATCGAGATCATTCAGATTAAGGACAATGTAGTACGCACGGCCAAAGTATCGCGTGCTCCCGATAGATCCAAGGCTGAAGAAATCGAGCCCGATTAGGTAGTTTTACTTAACCGGGCTCAATGCATTACCTTGCTTCAGGTCCATCCCTTCATTTCCATTTTCTGTTGATGGCGGCAATAATGGCTTTGAAGGCCGCGGTTGTAGTGTTCTGACTGATACCTACACCATAGAACACTGCATGCTTGTCATCGGTGATTGCCAGAATACAAATGGCCTGTGCGTCTTTGCCTTCACCCAATGCATATTCCTGATAATCAACTACATTAAGGGGCTCATTCAAAGCCAATACCAGGCCATCGACAAAGGCATCAATCGGGCCTGAGCCCTGCCCTTTAATATCAATGCTGTTATCAGCCACTTTGATACGGGCTTCACAAACTTCTCGTTCACCCGGCTGCATCTGCAATTGATAGTCAACCAGCTGGTACGGGCCTTCAACTTCAATATATCCCGTAACAAACGCATCCCAGATAACATCTGGCTTGAGCTCCCCGCCATCTGCTTCGGAAAGAGCCTGGACTATGGGGCTGAACTCCAGTAGCAGCGGTCGGGGAAGGGAAACGCCATAATGCTCTTCCAGAACAAAGGCGATACCCCCTTTGCCTGATTGGCTGTTTACACGCACAGTCTCACGATAGGAACCACCGACATCTGTGGGATCAATGGGCAGGTAAGGTACTTCCCATTGTTGATCACCGGACTTTTCAACCAGAGACATGCCTTTCTTTATGGCATCCTGGTGCGAACCGGAGAACGCTGTAAACACCAGTTCGCCAGCATAAGGTTGTCGAACATGGATAGGTATCTTGGTGCACTCTTCTGCGATCGCCACTATCTTTGGCATATCTGAAAGGTACAGGCAGGGATCGATACCCTGGGAGAATATATTCATGGCCAGGGTGATGATATCTGCATTACCGGTTCGTTCCCCGTTACCGAACAAGGTACCTTCTATCCGATCCGCTCCGGCCATTATGCCTAATTCTGAAGCTGCAACTCCCGTTCCCCTGTCATTGTGGGTATGCAGGCTTATAATTGCCGATTCGCGATTCGGCAGTTCTCGCATAAACCATTCCAGTTGATCTGCATAAATATTGGGCGTCGCCATCTCAACAGTGGATGGAAGATTAATGATCATTTTATTCTCAACATCAGGTTGCCAAACATCCATGACTGCTGTACAAATCTCTACTGCGAAATCCATCTCGGTAGCCGTGTAACTTTCGGGAGAATATTCCAGTATTACCTCTGTATCGGCCAGTTCATCGGTGTATTTCTTCACCAGTTCGGTCGCATCTCTGGCCATCTTGATCACTTGCGATCGATCCATATTGAAGACAACCCTTCGCTGTAACTTTGAAGTTGAATTGTACAGATGGAAGATTGCCCTGCGGCTTCCCTGCAGAGATTCGACTGTTCTCTTGATGAGTTCTTCTCTGGCCTGACAGAGCACCTGGATCGTTACATCTTCCGGGATCAGATTCTCTTCAATGATCATCCGTACGAAATCGTAATCTGTTTTTGATGCTGCCGGAAATCCCACTTCAATTTCCTTGAAGCCTAACTCCAAGAGCAGGTTGTACATTTTGTACTTTTCGGCGGGTGTCATGGGTTCAATTAACGCCTGATTGCCATCCCGGAGATCAACACTGCACCACTGAGGTGCTTTTGTGATGACACTATCCGGCCAGGTGCGATCAACCAGTTTGATTGGCTCAAATGGCTTGTATTTATGGAACGGCATTTTTCGGGTATCAGCAGATTCCCGATTACTTTCTACTTGAGAAGGGTTTTGTGAGCTCATTTTCTACTCTTTCTATGCAATTCTATTTTAACGGATGGAAATCCTCTCGTCGCACTGATCAACAGTCAGCGTGCAGAATTTCCGAAAGGTAAATCTGGAGCGATGCAGGAACTTAGACAGGCCGCCTACAACGGCAGTCCTAGCAGTAGAGCAGCACCCAACAGCGGCAAGGAGGAGATCCCTGCTGGTAAAATGATGCTGTTGGCGTTTAATTTCTTCATTGCCGGCTGCTATTTTTTTACCCTTCTTTACACCCGGAAAGGCTGCTAATAGAGTAAATTGCTAGATAGCGGCACACTATAACCCTATTGTTTTTGTTTGCCAAGTAGCTGGGGCTTGGCGAAGCCAAACACAGTCGGCGGCAG
>JASJXV010000205.1 GCA_030123805.1 Gammaproteobacteria bacterium | reverse complement strand
TACACGTCTGTCGCGGTCAATTATTCGCCACACGAAATAATGGACAGTCAAGACTTGTAGGTTGGATTAGAGCGAAGCTCGTAATCCAACAAACCAGGTCGGGATGGGTCGCGCTCTCGCAATTTGCCCGTGACGACGGACCGTTGCAAACAGCTGCCGCGGTCGATTCTTCGCTGCGCGAAATAAGTCGCGCTCTCGCAATTTGCCCACGCAAATCGCTGCCGCAGTCGATTCTTCGCTGCGCGAAATAATCGACTGTCAAGCTGCCACTGGTTGGTCTAGTGCTGCTTTTGCCATTTCAGCCAGTGCGGTAAACACTGCTTTTTCGTATACGGCAAGGTCTGCCAGGACACGCCGATCGATCTCGACATTGGCTTTCTTTAAGCCATCGATCATTCGGCTATAGGACATCCCATTCTCTCGCGCCGCTGCATTGATTCGCTGAATCCACAAACCGCGAAACATTCGTTTACGCACTTTTCTGTCGCGATAGGCATACTGGCCGGCTTTGGTAACGGCTTGTTTGGCAACACGATAGACCCGGCTGCGTGCACCGTAATAGCCCCTGGCCTGCTTTAATACTTTCTTGTGTCGATTGTGGGATGTAACGCCCCTTTTTACTCTAGGCATTTGCTTGTTCCTCTGGATCTGATGGTGAATTAAACGTTTACTGATGCAGCATTCGTTTGATTAAAGGAACATCGGCCGGGGAGACATCCTGCATGTTGCGAAGGTGGCGTTTACGCTTGGTGCTCTTCTTCGTAAGGATGTGATTCTTGAAGGCTTGTTTGTGTTTATAGCCGGTTGCGGTTCGCTTAAAGCGCTTCGCCGCACCGGAATGGGTCTTGATTTTCGGCATTTTTCAATACTCCGCTATTGTTGCGAGTCCGGTTCCCACCGTCTCGCTACTGGTTTAATAATAAGGGATCACTCGGTTATTTTTGCAGTTGCCTCTTTGGCTGCCGCTTGTCCCTTCTTTTTGCTGATTGGAGCTAATACCATGATCAACTGACGTCCTTCCATTCTCGGGAAGAACTCAACAGTACTGATTTCGGCGAGATCGCTCTCCACTCTTTTCAAGAGGTCCATGCCGAGTTCCTGATGCGCCATCTCTCTTCCTCTGAATCTCAGAGTGACCTTGGCTTTATCTCCATCTGTAAGGAAACGTGTCAGGTTGCGTAGTTTTACCTGGTAATCTCCTTCTTCCGTCCCTGGGCGAAACTTCATTTCTTTCACGTGCATGCGACGTTGCTTCTTCTTCGCCGCGGCCTTGTCTTTTTTGGCTTCAAATACCTGCTTGCCATAGTCAAGGATCTTGCACACTCTGGGTTCTGCTTTCCCTGCGATTTCCACCAAATCCAGCCTGGCTTCCTGCGCAGTTGCAAGGGCTTCTGCCAACGAAACGATGCCTACCTGCTCACCATCCGGTCCGATCAAGCGTATTTCTGTCGCCTCAATCTGTTCGTTGATATTTGCCCGTTTACTTTTTTCTGTCTTGATTGCAATTCTCCATTAGTTAATGTTCGGGAACTTGTCGGGAGGTTGTTCGAGAACAGCCGCCTAATCCTCTGTAGCGTCGACAACCCGACCCTTCCGCTCGATTTCAGCGGAGAGTCGTGCTTCGAATTCAGGGAGTGACATAGCACCCAGATCTTCACCATTACGTGCACGTACTGCTACTTGCCCGGCAGCAACTTCTCTATCCCCCACGACCAGAAGGTATGGCACTTTCTGCATGGTGTGTTCGCGAATTTTAAAGCCGATCTTCTCATTTCTCAAGTCTGCATTCACTCTGAAGCCTTTCTGTTGCAGGGTTTCAGCAACGGATTGGGCATATTCAGCCTGGGCATCAGTGATTGTAAGGACTTCTGCCTGCACTGGCGCCAGCCAGGCAGGCATCGCGCCAGCGTAATTTTCGATCAAAATGCCTATAAATCGCTCAAAAGACCCGAGAATCGCTCGATGCAGCATGACTGGCACCTGCCGACTGCCATCTTCAGCGACATATTGCGCGTCCAGACGGCCCGGCATGGAAAAATCAACCTGTATGGTGCCGCACTGCCAGACTCTGCCGAGGCAGTCCTGCAGCGAAAATTCGATCTTCGGCCCATAAAATGCCCCCTCTCCGGGTAACAGCTCCCAATCCAGGTTTTTGTTGTCTAGCGCCAGCTCCAGCGCGGCTTCTGCCTTGTCCCACTCTTCCTCGGATCCGACACGTTGTTCCGGACGTGTGGATAGCTTCAATATGACCTGGTCAAAACCCAAATCCCTGTAGACATCGAACAGGAGATCAATAAAGGTTGATACCTCGTCCTGAATGCCGGCTTCGGTACAGAATATGTGGGCATCATCCTGGGTGAAGCCACGCACCCGCATGAGTCCCTGCAGTGTTCCAGAGGGCTCATTTCGGTGACAGGCGCCAAATTCAGCCAGGCGCATGGGCAGATCGCGGTAGCTTCTTAGGCCCTGATTAAAGACTTGTATGTGGCACGGGCAGTTCATCGGTTTAATGGCATACAGCCGATTTTCAGAACTGGAGGTGAACATATCGTCGCCGAATTTATCCGCATGCCCGGACTTTTCCCACAGCGACATATCGACCAATAGAGGTGTGCTGATCTCCAGATAGCCATTTTCCTGTTGGACTTTACGTATGTATTGCTTGATCTGCTGATAGATAGTCCAACCCCTGGGGTGCCAGAACACCATACCGGGCGCTTCTTCCTGAAAATGAAACAAGTTCAGGCGCTTGCCCAATTTTCGATGGTCTCTCTTTTCAGCTTCCTGGAGTCGATATAAATACTCCTTGAGTGCTTTCTTGTCCGCCCAGGCAGTGCCATAGATTCGCTGCAGCATCTCGTTTCTGGAGTCACCGCGCCAGTAGGCACCGGCTACCCTGGTCAATTTGAACGCCTTAATCTTGCCCGTGGCCGGTACGTGCGGACCGCGACACAGGTCAATGAAATCACCCTGGCTGTAAAACGACAGATCTTCTTCGGTCGGAATGCTTTCCAGTATCTCTGCTTTGTAGACTTCACCCTTCTGCTTGAACAACGCCACCGCGTCGTCCCGCGACATCAGGGAACGGCTCACAGCGAGATTCTGCCTGGAAAGTTGCGTCATACGCGCTTCGATCTTCTCGAGGTCATCGGGGGTGAAGGAGCGCTCGAATGCAAAGTCGTAGTAAAAACCATTTTCAATCACAGGACCAATGGTCACCTGTGCCGAGGGAAACAGTTCCTGCACCGCCATTGCCATCAGGTGGGCACAGGAATGCCGAATCACCTCAAGGCCTTCACTGTCCTTTGCTGTGACGATAGCGATATCGGCATCTGTTTCAACCAGTGTTGTTGTGTCGACCAGATCGCCATTGATTTTCCCGGCCAGTGCTGCTTTGGCCAAACCGGGACCAATGGATTCTGCAATTTGGAAAATGGAAACAGGATGGTCGAATTGTCGCTGACTTCCATCGGGCAGAGTAATGACTGGCATGTGTTTTACCTCTCAGTGGTGACCCATACCAGGGGCCACTTGTGGCTTTACCAATAGTTTGTTGGATTACGAGATTGTAGGTCGGATTAGCGCCTGGCGCGTAATCCGACATCGTTTGTTGGATTACGAGCTGCCGCTCTAATCCAACCT
>JASJXV010000022.1 GCA_030123805.1 Gammaproteobacteria bacterium | reverse complement strand
CTCCCTCTCCGCCAAACAGAAACCGGAGCCCTTGTGGCTCCTTTTTCTGTTTGGTAGATGGTCGGGAAGAGACCCCTCGTGGTTCGACTCGAGCACGAAGTGCGAGAGAACGTCGGCGTTATGCGACGACGGCCCCGCAGGGGAGAGCGACGCAGTCGCGAATAATCCCTCCCTCTCCGCCAACACTCCGTATGATGTTGTTATCAAACATTATTGAGGATAATCTCCGGGTACCATGACCCATGCCAGGAAGGATCCGGGACGACCCCGCGTCACGCAAGAGATCACGGATTTGGTATTGCTCATGGCGAGGGAGAACATATTCTGGGGCCACGACCGAATACAAGGCGCACCCGCCAATCTCGGTCACGTCATCGCACCGAATACGGTCCAGAACATGGTGAAGGGACATGGTATAGACCCGGCACCGGCGCGAGAAAAGCACACCTGGTTGGGGCTCAGGATCGATCTTAGAAGATAGAGCGAATCAGGTCGGGGCCATATCTCAAGATCACCCACGCCGTGCCAATGATGATGACCGCGGTGATGACATAAGAGATCAGCTGTAGTAGTCCCAGTAGCCACGATGGCCATGGTTTCAGAAGTCGGTCTTCGAGCAGCTCCTTCCCATAAGTTCGGCCGAGGATGAAGCGAAGGATCGTGAGGTCTGTCCAGTACGAAAGATGCGCCAGTCCGGGAAGGCTTAACAGCTTTCTCCCGTGAATATTGGCAGGTGGACGACCTAGCGTGATGAGTGGGCTCTTCAAGGAGCCCGATATGGGATCCAGCCGGTGGTAGAAGTTCACCCACCACTCACGAAGGGATTCCTCTCCTTCTTTCCCGACATGGTCGCCACTGTCCAGGAGCCTGGCACGCCCCTCACTAGGCCACGGGGTTAATCGCTCAGGGAACAGGAAGGCAACCTTGTCGAGAGGGCTACCCAGCGTTACGAATCGGGCGAGTGCCGCTCTAAAACGCGCAACCCCTTCCTTCTGCTCGTTGTCTCCGCCTGCTTGGAACAAATCGGCGAGATGGAGCAAATCAGAGAGCACGTTGTAGCTGATGACTGTACCCAGGCTATGAGATACCCACACGACTCGTTCGAACTTTATAGGGCTTCCACTAGAGCTCAGCATCGAGTCCCTCGAAAGGGGTCGGAAATCCCATCGCAATCCGATCAACTGCATGAACTTTTCCCCGACTCGCTGATCGATTCGCTGGACAATTGCGCGCTCAACTATACCCTTGGGATCGAGATAGAGACGAATGTCGTTGAGGAAACGAGTGACAAGAACCGGCTTGCGCACCAACGCCAGGGTCAAGGCTGTGAACGCAACCACCTGAAGGGGGATGTAGAACAGCCACGTGAGGATGCCTACTTTCCTCAAGGTTCTCAGGCTCAGGAGTCTGATCTGTTGATGCAAGAACCAGATGTATGTGCGCTTTGCAGAGACAACGCGCCTTTGCCATACACCAGAGAAGAACTGTCGTTCGCGGTCCTCGAAACTCGCCCAGTCATCGGGGAAAGTCACCTCCAGATCGTCGTAATCTCCCCAATATCCATCTAATATGAAGGGCGGTGGCAGGTGGCCACTCGACAAACGCTCTGCCTTCGTTACCAGTCCGTGCTGTTCCTGCCATGTAGCGATAGCTTCGAGCGCATCGTCGAAGCCAGAGTGCAAACCTGCCGCCGTATCGGTCCAACGTTGTGTGCCAATCCCGTGGACCACGAAAATTGCCGCACCCAATGATGGATGAGGTGAGATGGGTGGGTCTCCTTCGAGCTCGCGTGAAACTCGGCGAAGATTCCAGGCGAATTTTCCAAATTCGTAAAAGGGAGCGCGTCTATGCATTCTCTGCCCTCAAGACAGTCAAGATCGCATTAAGGATTTTCTAAATAAACCACGTTTTTATCAGAGTGTCAAAAAACCCCATTTATAGCCACGCTACAAAAATATGTGATTTTCTTAAAACTCTTGCTATATCTGTGTCTGTGGTGAATCTTATCAATTCGCTGCCCTGATGCAGAGTTGAAGCCGCTCTCTCACGGCAGTCACTCCAATATCTGTCTACCAGACAGCCTGAGGTTGCAAGACTTATCTTACTGGCCCAGATTCAGGTTGATGTAGGGCGTCGCTGATATTTATGTAAGCAATATCCCGGTTCTGAATCGGATTTATACGTCAGGAAGACCGGTAAAAAACTTTTCCCGGTCGCCCTTGATCCCAATAATGGAGCGGTCTAACCTGTAAATAAGGTTCCGATATAAAGCTCCCCGAACGAGGAGTAATAGTGATGACCCCCATTGCCCCCCTCCAACAAACCCTGATCACCATTTTTATGTGTGGCGATGTCATGTTAGGGAGGGGTATCGATCAAGTGATGCCCCACCCCTCCGATCCGATTATCTACGAATCCTACGTTAAAGATGCCCGACGATATGTTCAAATCGCCGAAGATGCCAATGGCCCCATTTCAAGGCCTGTTCCCCTCGACTACATTTGGGGGCACGCCTTTGACATTTTAAACGCGGATACCATTGACCTTCGCCTTATCAACCTTGAAACCAGTGTCACCACCAGCGACAACTACTGGCGAGGAAAGGGGATCAACTATCGCATGCACCCCAAAAATATTCCGGCATTAAAAGAGGTGCAAATTGACGTGGTTTCCCTGGCCAACAACCACGTGCTGGATTGGGGTTTTGCAGGATTAGAGGAATCCATAAAAAGCCTGAACGAAAACGAAATAGCGACAGTAGGCGCCGGGGACAATCTTGAACAGGCCCAATCCCCTGCCATTTTTGAGATGCAGGGAAAGGGAAGAGTGTTGGTCTTCGCGTCAGGATCGACAGACAGCGGAGTCCCCTTACGTTGGGCTGCCACAGAGAGCGAACCAGGCGTCAATCTTATAGAGGATTTTTCAAGAGCGACAGTGCAACGAATTAGAGCACAAATTCAAGCCATCAAACGCCCAAATGATATCGTCATCCTCTCGTTACACTGGGGTGGAAACTGGGGCTTTTCCATTCCATCAGAACACCAGGAGTTTGCTCATGCACTGGTTGATGAAGCCTTTGTGGATGTAGTCCATGGCCATTCATCTCACCACATCAAGGCTATTGAGATCTACCAGGGGAAACTCATTGTCTACGGAAGTGGGGACCTTATTACCGACTATGAGGGCATTGGCGGGCATGAATCTTACCGGGGCGATTTGGGTCTGCTCTACTTTGCTGCCATTAATCCATCAACGGGCATGCTGGCCCAATTGCGAATGCTCCCCTCTCAAATGAAGAACTTTCGTTTGACCGCCCCCTCTCCAAAGGATGTCTCCTGGATCCTGGACACTCTAAATCGCGAGGGCAAAAAGCTTGGCACCCACGTGGAAAGCGATGGAAAATATCTTCAATTAGTTTGGGAATAAATTCAATATTGGATGACATAGCCAAAAGCCAACCAGTTAAGTCCTTGTTGGTGGTTATTATCAATGACCGGGGTACTGTCACGTTAACTGATTTGAGGACCTAATTGGAGCAGCGGGTGGTTCCAAGTCATTGATTGTGCAGTGTGGATTAGGCCCGTTTCGCCTCCCAAAAGACAAGATTTACATTAACGTGACAATACTATCATCGAAAATAACGTGCAGAGTTCACCACATTTTCAACCGGAAATTGACTCCCGCACTGGCGTTCAGTCGAGATCGGCGCTGTGCGTACCCATGATCTCACAGGGCAAGGTAATCGGTGTTATTGAAGTGGTGAATAAGATTGATGGGGATTATCACTGATAACGATCAGGATTTGCTTCAGTCCGTTGCATCGTCATCAGTGAAAGTACCACCGAGGCAGTACGCTCAAAACTGATACTCCGCGAAATTGACCTGAAAGACAAGAGGTTCGAGCAGGATATCCCGCCGAGTCTTAAGATCTATGAGTTGCTGGGGCGTGACAATAACAAGTAGCAGCCGCAATCATCATCGGACAGAAGTACTCCACCGTCGTCTGACCAATGCAGGTAATATCCCGTATTAACGGGGAAATCAGAGACTGATTAGCCCATGACTGCCACCACCGCCTATACAAATCTAAGGCGCCAACCTCTGAATTTCCCAACGGTCGTCATCGACAAGCGTGTACATGAACCGGTCATGGAGTCTGTTTTCCCGGCCCTGCCAGAATTCAATGCTATTCGGCACCACGCGGTAACCACCCCAGAAATCAGGCAGTGGAATCTTGCCTTTAGCAAATTTCTCTGTCATCCGGGCCAGAGCATTTTCCAACATGGCACGTGAGTCAATGGTCTGACTCTGGGGTGAACACCAGGCGCCAAGCTGGCTGCCTCTCGGTCTTGAAGCAAAATACTTTAATGATTCTGCTGTGGAAATTTTTTCCGCACGTCCCGTGATCTTTACTTGCCGGTTTAGTTCCAGCCAGGGAAATACCAGTGCGACCTGAGAATTCCCCTTTATCTGGACTGCCTTTTTACTTTCATAGTTGGTAAAGAAGACAAATCCCCGATGATCATACATTTTCAGCAGCACGGTACGCACGGTGGGTGCACCGTCACTGTCTACTGTTGCCAGGCACATGCCATTGGGATACTCCAGCTCTGCTGCAACGGCATCATTGAACCAGCGCTCGAATTGCTTATGCGGATCATCATGCAATTCATTCCGAGACACGCCTGATGTCTCGTATTCCTTGCGAATGTCGCCGATGTCCATACTAGATGTACCCCTGCAAAAGATACCCAATAATTCAGGTCTCACCTGAAAAAGCGGCTATCTTAATAGTCTCTTGCTAAAAGTCTATTAAAATAAGTGATTCTGATTGATCAGACCTTATAACCACCATCGACGCTCACCACCTGACCTGTCATGCCTGCGCATTCTTCTGACGCCAGCAATACCGCCATGGGCGCCAGTTCTTCCGGTTCCAGGACCCGATTCTGAATAGTTTCGGCAGCAGCGCGAGCCTGCGCACCTTCGGCATCGGTTCCCCAGGCGATGCCGAGTGCGTCCCAGTCCACTAGTTTTGTATTGGTCCATCCAGGACAAAGGCAGTTAACGGTGACTCCCTGAGTCGCGACTTCGGTCGCCATTGCTCTGGTTAAACCGATCACGCCATGTTTAGCCGCAGTATATGCGGGAAGTCCACCACCTGTTTTCGCGTAACCGGAACCGATATTGATGATTCGACCGTGCTTTTGAGCCAACATGTGGGGCAGGGCTTCCCTCGATGCCCGTTGTACGGATACAAGATTCAGGAACAGGTTGTCGATGAATGCCTGATCCTCGTGGGTGGCGGAAAGGAGACCCAGCGGCGTATTCCCGGGTATGACGCCACCGGCGTTATTCACCAGAATGTCGATACGGCCCCAACGTTGTATGATTGTTTGGATGCATTCCTGCGTATCTTCAAGCGACATGGCATCAGCTGTGATCGCAACCCCCTCGGCGTCAAGCGCGGTGATTTCTGCAACGACGGATTCAAGTTCTTCTGTAGTTCTTGAACTAACGGCTACCTTCGCCCCCTCCCGGGCGAACGCCAGCGCAATAGCCCGGCCAATTCCTCGGCCTCCTCCGGTCACCAGTGCAACTCGCTCTTTCAGTCTGTTCATGGTTTAAAACTCCTATCTGGTTATTACAAAGGGTACAGATCGCGCTTGTGGCTAAGCCTCTGTTCGATCATTCCAAGGTTAATTTCCGGACCGCAATGTCATCTTAAACCATTGCCATTCAGGAAAAAAAGTGGCCTTCCGGTGTTCAGATGCCTGTAATGATCGATGAGTTAGTCGCTCGCAACTCAATATTCCGCCCTGGGATCCAGAGCATCCTGGAGTCCGTCACCAAGAAAATTGAAACAGATAACGGTTATGAATATCAACATGCCCGGATAGAAAGCCAGTTGCGGCGCTTCCCAAATCAGCGCCTGGGCGTTGGTAAGCATATTTCCCCAGCTCGGCATGGGGGGCTGTATGCCCAGGCCAAGAAAACTCAGCACTGATTCCAGCAGGATCACATTGCCTACAGAGAGCGTAACGGCAACGATAATCGTAGAAATCAGATTGGGTAAAATGTGATTGAACATGATGTGCAGGTGTCCGGCACCCACACCTTCGGCCGCCATTATGAACTCGCGCTCCTTGATACTTAAAGTTGCGCCTCGCACCAGTCGGGCGACGGTGGTCCAGCCCACCAGTGCAACGATGATCACGATTCGATAAAAACTCACTTCCTCGGAGTTGACCAACTCATCGGGAAGGCCAATTTTTTCCAGATCCAGTGCTGCCAGCACAATAAGTAAGGGCAGAAGTGGCAGCGAGATAACGCCATCGGTAATGCGCATCAGAATCGCATCCAATCGACCGCCAAAGTACCCGGCAGTAAGTCCGATAACCGTGCCAATAGTCGCGGCGACACATGCGGCGGTCAGCCCGGTGAATAGCGAGACCTGCCCTCCATAGAGAAGTCGCAGCAAGACGTCACGGCCTAATTCGTCCGTGCCGAATACATGTGTGTCAGAAGCCGGTTGCATGCGGTTGAATAGATCCACCATGTTGGCATTCAGTCCTAACAGTTTCTCAATGGCAGGGGCCAGCATCACCATTGTGATTAGAACAGTAGCGTGAGAAGACTGAATATTGCCAGTCTGTGACGGCGAAATCTTCTCAGCGCCAACCACATGGGAGAGTTGCTGTTCATTGTTCGCTGACTCCCAGAGTAATTCTCGGGTCCAGCCAGGCGTAGCATATATCGGCCAGCAAACTTCCCACGAGAGTCAGTGTGGTTGCGAACAGTAGTGCGATTAATGCCAGATTGCAATCATTTCCCATAACAGAATCAAATATCAATTTACCCATGCCTGGCCAGGAATAGATGGTCTCTGTTATCAGTGCTCCCGAAAAAAGTGTACCAAAGTCCAGTGCCATTATTGTTACCACGGGAATCATGGCGTTGCGAAGAGCATGACGCCATACAACCCGCATGGCACCGGCGCCTTTGGCTCTGGCTGTTCTGATATAGTCCTGGCGCAGCACCTCCAGCATGGCAGCACGCACATAGCGTGCATGACCACCGACACTGGCTATGGTTAAGGTGGCTGCGGGCAATATGAGATACTTCATGCTCTCCCAAAATCCCGCATCACTCTGTGCAATACCACCAGCAGGTAACACGCCCAGAATTACCGAGAATAGAATGATAAGCATAAGAGCTAACCAGAAAGAAGGTATGGAGATGCCCGCAAAGGCAAACAGGTTAACGCCGTAGTCGAACACCGATCTGGGTTTTGATGCTGCCAGTGTACCGATTGGTATTGCGATGCAAATGGACATAAATAGCGCCAACCCCAACAACATGACTGAGTTCTTTAGTGCCGGGAGCAGAACCTCCAGAACCGGTTTTGCAAATAACCTCGAATATCCCAAATCGCCGGAAAGTGCAGCGCTTAACCAGTTCCAGTAGCGTTGATGTATGGGAAGGTCCAGACCGTAGAGAGCACGTAAGCGAGTGGCATCTGCGGATGTCATATTCGGATCAGCGCTTATCATCTGATCAATTGGATCACCAGGCATCAGGCCGATCAAACTGTAAATGACAAATGACATTATTAATATCACCAGCAGGGCTTGCGCACCTCTGGTTAATAGAAAGCCCTTCATACCAGCTGTTCCTTGGCGTGGCAGGAAACCAGGTGCAAGGGGTCGGTTGCAGTCGGTTCCAGCGCGGGCAGTGAACCACGACAAATTTCAGAAGCATGCGGGCAGCGTGGGTTAAAGGCGCAACCCCCTGGCGGGTACAAGGGGCTTGGCGGATCTCCCTGCAGTATTCGTCCGATGCGTTGTTTATTTGGTGTAATGGAAGGTACTGAACGCAACAAAGCCTTCGTGTAAGGATGCACAGGATTGTTGAAAAGGTCATGCTTTGACGCTACTTCAATTATTCTGCCAAGGTACATAACTGCAATGCGATCTGCCAGATGATGCACCACGGCAAGATCATGACTAATAAACAAGTATGTGAGCTGAAACTCTTCCCGCAAGTCCATCATTAGATTCAGAATCTGACTCTGAACTGAAACATCAAGAGCAGAAACCGGCTCATCCGCAACAATAAATGCAGGGTTTAAAACCAGCGCTCTGGCAATTGAAATTCGTTGTCGCTGGCCGCCTGAAAATTCGTGGGGATATTTTTTCAGATCCGATGGTGGCAGTCCCACCGCTGCCAAAAGATCGGCAGCCTTGCCTGCCCTTTGCCTGGAATCGTACAATGAGAATATTTTCATGGGTTCAGTCAGGATCGCTTCAACCGTGTGCCTCGGATTGAGAGACGCTACAGGATCCTGAAATATCATCTGTACCTGTCGCCGTATGGGCTTTAATTGTTTACGCTTCAGACCAATAACATCCTGGCCATCTATGCATAAAGTGCCTGAGGTGGGTTGATAGAACAAAGCCAGCATCCGACCAAGAGTCGTTTTGCCACATCCGCTCTCGCCGACCAGTGCCAGGATTTCTCCTTTGCTGATCTTCAGTGTTACGTCAGACACGGCCTGTAGTTCTCTGTTTTCCAGTCCGGACGAGCCTGCGACTTTTAGCTTGAACGTCTTGCAGAGGTGCTGCATGTCAACAATGGTAACGTTATTCACTCACCACCTCATGACAGATCAGCTGATGCGTGACTGACAGATCAACAGGGGGTGGTCTCTGCTCACCACAATGATCTGATGCGTTCGGGCAGCGAGGCTGGAAATAACAACCTGCCGGGCGCTGACCAGGTGCGGGTACTCGACCACTTATTGCGGGCAGACGGGTAACACTTGCATCAATTCTTGGTGTCGTTGCCAACAGTGCACACGTGTATGGGTGCCGGGCACCGGTCAGTATTTCTCCTGCATCGCCTCGTTCGATAATTTTTCCTGCATACATTACGGCGATATAGTCGGCCATCCTGGATACAACACCGAAATCATGACTTATGAACAAAATTGCAGTACCAAAGCGTTCTTGCAGATCATGCATCAGGTCCAGAATCTGCGCCTGAATGGTTACATCCAATGCTGTAGTAGGCTCGTCAGCAATTAGTATGTCAGGTTCACATGACAGCGCCATTGCTATCATAACCCTTTGTCGCATTCCACCGGAGAGTTGATGGGGATAATTTTTTGCTCTCTGAGCCGCATCTGGAATGCCGACAGCGACAAGCATTTCAACAGCCTGTTGCCATGCCATCTTTTTATCCAGGTGACGATGGAGTAGCAAGGATTCAGCGACCTGAGAGCCAATGGTAAAGACAGGATTCAACGCACTCATGGGTTCCTGAAATATCATGGAGATACGATCACCGCGAATCGCCTGAATTTCCGACTCGGTTGAATCAACCAGCTCTTGTCCCCTGAATTTAATGGAACCTGATATGATTCGACCAAAAGGTGGTAGCAGTTTCAACAGTGCAAAGGCAGTAACGGATTTACCGCAGCCGCTTTCTCCCACCAGCGCCAGAGTGCGACCCGTATGTAGATCAAAAGAGACCTCTTCAATGACTGGTATTAACCCCTCGTCAGTTTCGAAACCAATACTCAGATTACTGACGCTGAGAATGGTCTCGTCGACTGAACTCATTGAACTCTGCTCCAGTTCTCTACCCACAATGTACTTGGGTCCAGGTGACCGGTAGGCTCCAAACCATGTAACCATTTGGGCAATATATAGGTATTTGCTCGAAAAAAGAGTGGGATCACGGGTATTTCTCTAGTGTATATTTGCTGGATTTTCTCCCACAACGGTAATCTCTTGTCGGGATCCAGTTCCGACTCAACCTGATCGATCAGATTATCCAGTTCGGGAATTGAAATGGTGGAATAGTTTTGACCCGAAAAATTATTTTCAGGAACCGGGATCTGGGTAGAATGCAGCGTGGTCCGGGGTACGAGTTCAGGAGAGCTGACCCATGCGTACATGGCCATAGCCGTAAACTTTCGTTCCCGGGTGGTTTGTCCGAAGAACACTCTGGGTGCCTCATTCTTGATACGGATATCGACACCTATCTGGCGTAATTGACTTTGCAGTACCTGCTGTACCAATTCCCTGGTCTTATCACCTGCCGTTGACATAAGTTCCAGTCGCAGTGACTGCCCCTGGTCATTGTGCCTGATACCTTTTCTGAGGATAGACCAACCGGCCTCGTCTAGCAGGGAAGCAGCCTTCTCGGGATTATATGCATAGATTATTGGTTGCTTTGTATAAGTTCTGTCATGGGGGCTGATCATCGAATTGGCTACGGGTTGTCGCCCGTGAAATAATTGGTCACTGATGGTCGCCCTATCAATTCCGTAGAGTAAGGCTTGCCTGACACGAAGATCGGCGAGTATGGGATTCTGCAAATTGAGATCGATGTGTTCGTAATGCAAACCCGACTTGTAGATAACATTGAATCTGTCACCGTGTCTCTTTTCAAAAGCGATCCCCTGATCCAGCTGCAGACCCAATTCACCCGCTATCATGTCAATATTCCCGGATAATAAATTGGCTTCCATTGCGGAAGTATTTTCAATTGAGCGGATGATTATTTTGTCGAAGTAAGGCTTCTTGCCACGCCAGTACACATTTCGTTCCAATAGGATAAAAGATCCTCTGACTGCTTCAACAATTCTGTAGGGACCAGAATAGAGTCCGGGATTAGTGGAATCGGAGTCATAAAGGGTGCGGTTCTTATATTCCGCAGGTTGTTTTTCAAATATTGGCCTTTCCAGATGATCCGGCAATATTGTGACGGCGTTAAATTGGTTGTAGTTAAATGTCCTGCGATCCTGGTGCAGGGTAAAACGCTTGTCATCGTGCACATCAATCCTGTAAATCCGCCGATAGGTTTCAATAGCTGTAGTCCCGGATAGTGGGTGTTTGCCCACTTCGAAAGTGAATTCAACATCGCTTGTTGTAATAGGTGTACCATCTCCCCAGAACGCATCTTTTGGTATCGAAAAGGTTACGGCGATGCCATCCGCCCCTTCCGGAGTCTTTTCCAGGATGGCCATGCCATTTTCAATAGTGGGTAATGTTTCGCATTCAAGGCATACCAGCTTCCATGCGGCATCGAATGCAGTGATCGGCCTTTGAACGAAACCAAGGGTGTAAGATTTCGCCACCATGGATTCGATATTGGGATGCAAATTGGCAGGATACTGGGTAATACCTATCTGCAGCGTTTTTGGATCCTGCGCGTATGCCTGAGATACAAGAGAAAACGCAACAATGAGTGTCGGGATGGCACGGACTAAAAGAAGATTCCACCTGGCCATTATTGTTTTGCCCCTAGAGTTAGTTCCGAGTGCTTGATTCGTAACTCTGACAATTTGAATGTTTGGTGAATACTGGTTAAATATAGCACTTTACGCACAGGAACAAACTATAAAGGACCACTGTATGAATGACTTCGAGGAATATCGAAGAGAGTTTGATGACCATGCCTTGCACAAGATGTTAGGTATAAATCTCGTTGCAAGGCGTCCCGGATTTGGCAGAATCTGTCTTACCAAAAACCCGGGAACACCACAGGGAATTGGCGGTGGTGTTCATGGTGGAATACTGGCAGCGATGGTGGATATAGCAATGCTGGTTGCCGTATTCTCGGACATGCGGGAAGGGGCACAACCTGCCGGAACCGCAGATCTCAATATCAGTTATTTACGTCAGGCACATGGCGACCACATTTATGCAGATGCCACCGTGGTAAAGCGCGGCAGGCAACTGGCAATGATTGAAGTCAGTATTATCGATGATGAAGATCGGCTATGTGCTAAAGGTCGTACGCTATATGCATTCCGGACGGGTTAGTCAATCAGCACATCGACGCTTCTCTGGAAATGAAGGACACTTATGGATATAAAAACGCATCAGTATTGATCCTGTGGTCCGGCTGTGATCTGAATTCAGTCGTCACGTCATGAGGTCAATGCATCGATACATTAATACTGGCATAATAGCGTCTCTTGGTTCGGAAGTTGTTCCCACCCCTGATATCAATTTATTAAAACACTGCTGGGTCTCATTGCGGATAAGGCGATGGTGCGATCGTTCCTTGCATATGAGATCACTGCACAGCCTATTTTATGTATGCATGGAGTTGAGTTGGATGAATAGTAGCAAACCGAGTACGGAAACCTCGGGTATTGAATATCTGTATAATCCTCGATCAATCGCTATCGTTGGGGCTTCTCCGCACCAGCGCAAACCTGGTGGGAGACCGCTGGTCGCCCTCAAAGCTCGTGGTTACAAAGGTACCTTTGTGGCCGTAAATCCGCGGTATGACGAAATCGATGGCATCCCCTGCTATCCATCCTTACTGGAAGTACCCGAAGACATTGAATTGGCCGTGCTGAGCGTGCCAGCCGCACAGGTGCTGAAAGTGCTTCAGGATGGTGTCGTCAAAGGCATAAAAGCTGCTGTTATCTTTACCGCCGGATTCTCAGAGGTTGATGCGGAGGGAGCAGCATTACAAGGTGAAATAACCGAGTTGGCACAAAAACATGGTATTCGTTTGTTAGGACCAAACTGCCTTGGTCTAATGAATCTTACCAACTCCGTTATGGCCTCCTTTGCACATATCATGGACCTGGAACCTATCACGCCACAGACACTGGCTTTTGTTACCCAGAGCGGTGCATTTGGTGCGATGATTTACGCGGAAGCCACGGCGGCCGGAGTCGGATTCAGCTCTTTCGCCAGCGTTGGCAACGAGGCTGATGCCGGGTTTGCAGACTGTATGGAATACCTGTTGGACGATCCGCATGCCGAAGTGATCGGTGGCTATCTGGAAGGAGCCAGAGATGGTGCGAAATTGCGTCAAGTTGCTGAGAGGGCACTGCAGATCGGCAAACCTATTTTAATCCTCAAGGTTGGCAGAACCGGTGCCGGAGCCAGAGCAGCCAATTCACATACAGGCTCTCTTGCGGGGGACGATGAAGTATACGACGCCTTTTTCCGTCAAATGGGAATTATCCGAATCAATGATCTGAGCGAGCTGACTGCATTTGTGTTGTTGCATCGAAGTGGCCGCAATTTCGAGCATACCAATATTGCCATTCTCGGTGGTTCTGGTGGACATGGCGTGATGTTGTCAGATCGATGTGAAAGTCTGGGCTTGAGTGTTCCGGAGATAACCGGAACAACGAAGCAGCGACTGGAGGAAATACTGCCTGCTTTCGGTTCTGCCAGGAACCCGATTGATCTCACAGCTCAAGCAGGGCGCGATCCGCGTATGCCGTTTAAGTGTCTTGAAGTATTGTCCATTGCCGAGGGCATAGATATTATTTTTATGCAGATGTTCTACAGTGACGAGAGGGTAGCCAAAAAGATCATAGAAATTCAGAATTCTACGGATAAACCGATTGTCGTTACGGCGCGACGAAATGGTGGTTCAGAATCAGAAGATGTCGGATTTGAGATGCTCAAGGAAGCACGTATTCCCGTTTTGTTCGATGGTCTCCAGGGAGCAAAAGCCGTTGCGGATCTGTCCTGGTATCAGCGCAAGGTACGTCGGGCTCGTGAAGATGCGGCAAAAACAACTCCGGCACAACCTCGAACTAATCCGGTTGCCGATAAACTGTTGCAATCCGGCAAGCAGCTCACCGAATTTGATTGCAAGCAGATTCTGCAGGCCTACGGTATTCCAGTGACCCGTGAGAAATTGGCAACTTCTGCTGACGAGGCCGTTGAGCTTGCAGCCGATCTTGGTTTCCCGGTAGTCCTTAAGGTGCAATCAGGTCAGATCCTGCATAAGACCGAAGCGGATGCTATTCGATTGAATCTTGGCTCCGCAGCGGAAGTGCGCGAGGCGTATGAAGAGATACTGGAAAATGCAAAAAAATATGCGCCTGATGCTGAAATACAGGGCCTATTGGTTCAGGAAATGCTCCAGGGCGGCGTTGAAGTGATTGTGGGAGTAACCAGAGATCCTGTCTTCGGTCCTGTGATTATGTTCGGACTTGGCGGTATTTTTGTGGAGGTGCTGAAAGATGTTTCCTTCAGGGTGGCTCCTCTGTTGAGACGTGATGCGGAAGAGATGATTGAGGAAATTCGCGGGCATCGGATTCTGCAAGGAGTCAGGGGTCAACCCCCCGTGAGTCGGGAAGCGCTTATCGATGTGATACTGAAAGTGTCTGAATTGGTCAGCGCATACAAAGATGACATTGCAGAGCTGGATATTAATCCGCTGCTGCTGTTTCCGGATGGCGCCTGCGCTGTGGATGCGTTGATCACCAGCACATCGAGCGGCCCTGTCTGATTGGAAAGGTAATCCGCGGTAACCAATTACGACTGCTGCCTCTTATGTCCGTCAGACCGGCTCATCCGATACGTGGGTCGAATTGAACCGGATCCTATTACCGGCAGGTTCTGTTACCCTGAATGACTGGTGAATTGTTCCCGCTTCGACAGGAGTAGGATGCAGTCCGATCCTTGTAAATTCTGCATGGGTGCTGGTGATATCTTCAACCATCAGGTCGAAGTCCACTTCGCCGGGGTCAAAATCATTATTCCTGGCGAGGACGATATGTGTTCCTCCCCGGAGTTCCAGTATTGCCACATCGTCTCCCTTAAAAATGGGACGCATGCCAATCTTGATCATGAAATCTTCGGATGCATCCAGTTGATTTGTCTGCATGACTATGTGTCCTACCCATACCGGGGGACGTGGGTCAGGGTTTGTCATCGTTATTGCTCCTCTTTCAGGGTTGAACGCTCGCGCGCATAACCTGGCTATGGTGGTCCTTCACTAACCAGGTGTTGAGTTCTTAAGCACACTGATATTCCTGGTCATTCTTACGGCTGACTCGGTTTGTTGGTAGTAACCGCTGATTTTTCTTGTTTGTTTATAGCCAAGACTTTCGTAAAATGCTTGTGCCGCAATATTACTTTCTCTTACCTCCAATGACAGTTGAAAGGTTCCGGCAGTTTTTGCCGACTCTTCCAGCCACTTAACCAGATATTTGCCAATGCCTTGCCTGCGATGCTTCGGTTTTACTGCCAGCAGATTCAGATGAGCTGTGTGTTCCCGAAATATCATGATGGCAAAACCGGATATAGTTTTTTTACAAGTGGATACAGCGACCACGGTATCCGGATCCCATACTGCTCTAACGACTCTGAGTGTGTTCCAGGACCAACCAAGCCCTGACTCGATAAAGTCTCTGGACATAGTCGCAATTTCAGCTGCGTCTTTGGTGGTTGCCAATCTGATCGGAATCATCACGTTCAAGTGCTTGGTTGGTACGGTAATCTTAGTGCATCTATCTGAAAATCAGTATAGCAGCTGGGCTGGGTATTAGAATTTGATCTTATGACGCTGATTTTATTACATAGGTGAGCCAGTGATTGAACTTCTTATCCAAACCCTGCGTAATGCGATTGAGGTGGGATTTCAGGGCCAGGGTGATCTCGCCGGCAACACCTTTACCAATGGCTTGATTGTTGATTGATTCGACGGGCCAGACGCCTGCGGAAGTCGCCGTCAGGAAGACTTCAGCAGCACTTAAAAGATCAGTTGGCAAGAGATCTTCGGTCATAACGTCAATACCTCTGGCTGCTGCGAGTTCCAGAATTGACGCCCGCGTAATCCCATGCAGGATCTTGTGCTCAGGCGGTGTCTTAAGGGTGCCGTCGGGAGTTACAATGAATATATTTGATGTCGGAGCTTCGGCCACGAATCCATCTTCATCGAGCAACACAATTTCATCGTAGCCAGCTCTACGGGCTTTCCATTTTGCCGTCATAGGGGACGCATAATTAGCGGCAATCTTTGCTTGCGCTGGCATGATGTCCTTACGGCGATTGCGTTTCTCTTTTTCTATAAATAATTTCAGATTCGGTGCACGGTGATATTCACCTTTGTTCTTAGCAATAATATCCACCTCACCGTCGTAGGCTGCAATGAGTACAGATACCGTTGCATCCTGAGGAATCACGTCCACTTCCAGAGAGGGAATGAGTGCGCTGATCTTGATTGATTTGGCATCGGGATTCCTGCGCACAGTTGCTACTGCCGCATCGCACATTTCAGAAGCGCTGTAACTCAGAGGTAAACTGCCTAAATGACAGGTCGCAACCAGCCTCTCCATATGTTCTCGTAGCTTAAATATAGCGGGTCCCTGCCGGGTTTCGTGGACGCTGATATAGTCGAATGCCAGGGTACCGCGTTGCAGGCTCTGTGAGAGAATATGGACTGTGGCGTCACCCCATTGGATAAAGTTACCGTCACGCCAGATTAGTCTGTCCTGTGTTTCCATTTTCGATCCTATCCCGAAACTCGTGGCCTGTCCCAGTTGCACTCTCACTGCCTTGGCACATTCAATACCAGCATGCGCTTCGGGCTGTTCCCTTCAGGTAACTGTATAGTTGCTTTTTTGGTCCTGGATTTTACATCATAGGCTGTTACAACATCGGCTTCAGCGCTGGAAACGTAAATTGTTTTGCCGTCCGGAGTAATTGTCATCCAGTAGACGGCTGCACCATTGTCCAGTCGCGCCAACTGTATGGGTGGATTCTGAGTGACATCAAATACGAATACCAGCCCATGATTGACATCCGATGTCCAGAGCTCTTTGCCATCCAGGGTGGCGATGATGCCGTGTGATCGGCTGGGGGATGCTTGTTCCTTTGCTGTGAGCTCATACTCAACACGCGCAATCTGTTCACGCTTGTTAAGATCGAGAACAAGAAACCCTTGTAAGCCATCGGTATTGACATACAGGCGTTTGCCATCCGGGCTAATGGCAATCGGGCGTGGTGCATCCGCCGTCGCAATGGTGCCTACGATTTGGTGGTTGCTTACGTCGACAACATATATTTTTTCGTTCGTGGTGGTTGGATATCCGGCTTTGGACAATACGTCGGCAGGAGTATGCCCGCCATCCATTGGGGACAGGTAAGCAAATTTGTCGTCTGGCGAGATAACCACATTGTGGGGAAGTCCGTTGGTGGCCAGACGAGCCACGATTTTCTCTTCAACCGTATCAAAGACCTCGTATACGCCATGGCCCAGAATGGGCATATAGACAAAGCGTCCATCTGAGGTCACAGCTATCTCATTGGGTCTTTGACCAAAGATGTTGTACTTCTTGACAACGATATCTTTGGCCGGATCGATTAGTGTCAGGCCATTGTCGAATTCAGTAGCAACATACAGGACGTCATGCGCCCGGGGTGCAGCTATACCATGTGGACGGTCACCTACTTCTATGGATCCGATAATTGTGTTAGTCGCCACATCAATGACGGTCACATCATCTCCGGCACTACTTAAAACATAGAGTTTCTGCTGCACGTCGGCCGCAGAAATCACCCCGGGAAGTAACAAGCTGAAGAGGATAGCGAGCAGAGAACATGCTTTCATAATAGCTCCTTAAGAATCCGAATGAACTGAATTCTGATCAATTGAATAGTGTCAAAGCACTTTTTTCTACCTGGGTGATATGAATCCTATCACCCCGGGTAATTACCCTAAACCGAAACAGACCGCGAAAAGCCGGTCCACTGATATTGACGCCGTCATCCAGCGGGTTGAAAGCTGAAAAATGACAGGGACAGACAATCAACGGGTGTTCCGGCACGACGCCTGAATCCAGTCGAATCGTTTTACTGTCTATCACCAGGCCCACTTCACAGACTTCGTGCGGACAGTACACACAAAACGCGCGCAGACCTGTATCGTCTTGTGTTGGTTCAGCGACCCGCAGCAACAGACCTTTGAGCAATTTATCACTACCGCCACGCGCTGCCACCCATGCTTCGAAAACCCGATTTTCCCAAATTTCTGTGAGGGTGGACAGGGAGAAACTGATGCGCTGCTTTAAATCAAGATACTCGGTGTCGCCGCTAGCCAAGGCACCAGGCGCGAGCCGACCCGACCAGCCGAGTAGGCCCAATAGTCCCCAGATTACCTCTCGGCGGCGGATAGATGGCGGCATAGATTAATCGGATGTTCCTTAAGGAATCTCAGCGGGATAAATCATTACAGTCGAGCTGCTGCGAGAATACCCAGAAGGGTATTTTCGCCATCTTCGATAACTGAAACGCTGGCGTCCCGCATCAGTTTTTCGATCGGATGCTCTTTTGTCATACCCGCACCACCGTAGATACTCATAGCCTCGGTCGCCACTTCCAGAGCTGTGCGGGTAGAGGTCACCTTGCTGGCTACAGCCAGTTCAAATATTGGATTGACGGCATTGTGAGTAACCGCATGCAAATTCAATGCTCTGGCAGCCTCGACTTTTCGGAACATCTCAAATAAGCGGGTTTTTACCGCCTGATGTTCGATAATTGGTTTACCGCCCTGGACCCTCTCCCTGGCATAATCTACGGCGTGTTCCAGGGCCGCTCTGGCCAGTCCGGCGAACAGGGAACCCATGCCTGCGTTAGCGCCTGTCAGTACCATGTGGAGAAAATCATCATACTGATCGGGGCCAGCAATCATATAGTCAGCGGGAATAACGACGTTGTCGAAGAAAATCTCACCCTGATTTAACGGGCGTTGACCTATCTTGTCGGTGGGTTTGCCCCGGGAAACACCCGGCAGGTCAAGTGGGACCACAAATGCACCCCCTCCCTGAACACCTTTGTCATCCTCATATGTGCAGAACAGACCCGCGTTCTCGGCAAAGGATCCGTTGGATACCCAGGATGATTTTTGACCGCTAATAACGAAATTATCACCGTCTTTTCTGGCAACACAGTCCCCCCGGAATTTTCTCTCCGCTCTCTCATCACCATACATATCGACAATATCACTCCCATGACCCGGTTCTGTGACTGCCCAGCAGCCGATGCGGTCAGGGGTGCACCTCGCGATCAGATCTGCATTGCCCGTTAATTGAGCAAAATTTTGCGGCATGGCGCCCAGTCCGAGGCTAATTGCCAAACCCGCATCACCCCAACCCATCATCTCGGAAGAGAGCGCATTTATCCTTGCCAATTCAACCGGGGTCAGAGAATCGTCCGCGGTGAATTGATCCATGCCCAATTCAGCGTATTTTTTATGTGCCTCCCAGTAAATGGAATCTTTTGCGATTGCCTCGTCCGGAGTCAAATTATCCAGTTCCTTGCCGATGGGGCGCATCACGTCAAGGGCAAATCGACGCAGTGTATCTCTTACTGCTTGTTCTGTTTCCGAGAGTACCTCGTTGAAAATTTCATTCGTCACGGCATTCACCTCACTTGTCATCGCTGCATTGGATCGATCATAAAGATGAAAAAGTATGATCGGGTTGACCTGAATCAATCAAATCCGATGCAGATGCGCGTTATAAACTATCGACTCAATTAATCAAAGATTCCCCGGACTCAAGCCGGGATTCGCAGGCAGATGATCGAAGCGTCCTTCAGGACGTCTGCTCCTGTAAGCTGCGACTATAGGGGCCAGGTCACTCGGTGATGCGCCATGCAAAATGACGCCATCGGCTCCCAGATCGAACTGTCCCTGTATTTTGTCTACACACTGATCCGGTGAACCTGTTGCCGCGGCCGACAACCACTCTTCAGGGATCAATTCTGCCACTCGCTCCAGTTCTTCTGTCGTCGCCACTTGATCGATTGCACCCTGGAAATTGGCGACAAATTCATCCTCGCGAAATCGTTGTAATACCTCCGGGTTCCAATTATTTGTTTTTACCATCAGGTCACCGTAAGCCTGCAGATAGGTAGCCATACGCCCAACTGTTTTTTTGAGTCGCACAGGATAAGGCAGGTGATCGCCGATGGTCGCAAAGCAAGACCATACGCGCACAGAAGCGGGATCTCTGCCTGCCTGTTCTGCGGCAGCTTTAACGGTGCGGCAACAACGATCCATAGTCTCATCAGTAAAAAACGTATGCAGAACAACACTGTCATAGGTGCGTCCTCCCAGAGCCAGGGAGTTTGGACCAAATGCCGTCATGGTGAGAGGAATGTGTGCATCGAAAGCAGGATCCAGTCTGAGTAACGGCCAGCTACCTGCAGGACCGTCATGACCAATGATAGTCTCGCCTTTCCACAAGCGCCGCATCAGGTTGGCAAAATCTTCCATTTGTGCCGTCTTGATCCGGGGTAGACCGAAGGCGTCAAACATGAGTGCAATGCCACGTCCCAGACCCAGTGAGAATCGACCGCCGGTGAGAAAGTGCATGGTTGTCGCATACGCGGCAGTCACCAGAGGATGTCTGGTATTTTGATTAGTCGCCGCTGTGGCAATACCGATCCGGTTCGATACTGCACCCACGGCACCGGAAAGTGTCGCTGCCTCTTTGATATTAAAGCGTTCTGAGATAAAGCAGGCCCCGATACCCATTTCCTCGGCCATCTGGACCTCTTCGATCAGGTCACGTGGCGACTCAGGCGCCCCGGCAAGGGTATAAAAAGCGAGTTCGTTCATCGGTTCGGTCATGGTCCTGTTTGCTCCGCTGGCGAAATTTGATTGTGCGATCATTTTGAACGCTATGGGATATACAGTACAGCTGTTATCATTTGGCACTCAACGCGCAGGAAGTGATGGTATTTATGCTGAGACAATATGTTCTGTCCGCGAAATGAAATTGATTGGAGCTGTTTATGAATGTCATCGAATTTATCAGAGAGACAACTGAAAACATTCAACAGAACAATGCGGAATTTATAGCCAAACTGGAACCCAGGTTTCGCAATTGGTCAGATATCCTCAACGATAAAATAGATAATACTCTGAATAATCCCTGGATTTCCCGCTTCAACCCTTTTGACGACGATAATTGGACGGCAGAGGAAACAGTGCTACAAGGCCTTGAGGCCGAGAAGGTGTATAAGAGTCTCAAAAAGCAATTGGGGAAAGAGACTTTTTTGGGGCAATGGTATACCGTCGATCAAGATTGCATTAATCAGTTCGCGGACGTTACAGGCGACCATCAATGGATTCACACAGATCCTGACCGTGCCAGGAAAGAATCGCCGTTTAAATCGACTATTGCGCATGGCTTTCTGACATTGGCACTCATACCGACCCTCACAGAAACGGATAATCCTGATAACAGTCCCTATCCGGAAGCACGGATTGTCGTGAACTATGGCCTGAATCAGGTTAGATTCCCCTTTCCGGTTAAATCGGGTTCAAGGGTTAGAGCGCGCACTCGTCTGGTTAGCGTGGTGCCGATGAAACGGAGTATTGAAGTAGTCAACGAAGTCAGCATCGAAGTTGAAAAGAGCCGGCGCCCTGCCTGTGTCGCCGAAACGGTATTGCGGCTTTATTTCTGAATCCGTGGAAGTCAGCCCTGACCGGGTAGCCGAGGGGTTGTGGCAACTGAACCGGAATAAGGATATATCAACATGAGAGAAGACAAGAGCATAAAGCGGCGTACAATTCTGAAAACCGGATTGGTGGCCGCTGCAGGCACTGCAACCTTGGGTGCATTGGCGACAGAACAGGCGATGGCAAAAGCAAAATCAGACGAATCCACAGAGCTGACCGGGGAGATCCCGATCAGGCAATTTGGAAATACGGGTGTCACATTACCTATGCTTGGCATGGGTGGATCAGCCCTGGTGGAAGCGTGGGCTCCGGGCTATGGTGTAAAACTGGATTCGGTCGAAAAGCGTGCTGAAATGGTCCGTCATGCGTTTGATCGCGGCATTCGCTATTTCGATACCGCTCGCGTTTACAGCGAAAGTGAATCGATTTTCGGCCAAGGGCTGCAGGGTGTACGGGACCAGGCGTTTATTGCATCGAAGGTTGCGGTCAACAAACCCGAACAGGTTCGTCCCAGTGTTGAGACGTCCCTCGAGGAGCTCGATACGGATCATATTGATCTTATGCAGATTCATAGCCCCACTATTGAAGCCGTCGGTGTTCAGGGCGCTATGCAGGTTCATGCGGAACTGCTTAAACTGCGAGATGAAAAAATGATTCGGTACATAGGTCTAACCACTCATGTTGTCTTTGAAAGGGTTCATGAGATGATTTCGACGGGCGGATTTGATCAGGTTTTACTGGCGTATGGCTACTTCAGAAAAGGTATGGATACTCTGTTGTCTAACAGCAATATTGAGCACCGGGGGCAGTGTCTGGCAAAGGCTCATGAATTGGGTATGGCCATTGTAGCGATGAAAGTTATGGGTCAATTCGTGATGGGGCACAATGCAAAGAATCTGGTTCCTGAATTTGATGAGGATGCCAGAAACAGGTTGCCGGGGGCTGCTATACGTTGGGTTTCTCAAGACCATCGTGTTTCCATGATGATTATAGGCATCTCCTATCCGAGTGACATAGACATCAATATTGGCATCATGAGGTCGGATCTGGCGTTTACCGATGCTGATCGAAATCTGCTGTCTGACTATGCCGGACGCGCGTACGAAAATGAATTTGTGAAACAGATGCGCACGGTATGATTTAATCAAAAGTATGTAATCTGCTTCTTGTCCCGGGATTAATTTCAAAAGAACGGTCGGAGGACCGATGGAGGATGAATGGTTCTTAAAGTTGCAGTACCGGCAACCGCAAAGGATCGAGGTCGTGTGGCCCCCATAAAATTTGCGCATATTGTTTTTCGTACCTCTCAGTATGCAGAGATGCTGGATTGGTACAAGACTGTACTGGAGGCTGAAGTTGTTATCGAGGCGGACTTTTTGTCCTTTCTCACCTACGATGATGAACACCACCGTATCGGAATCGCGAATATCGCAGGACTTATCGAACGCAATCCACGCAGCGTCGGCGTGGAGCATTGTGCCTTTACCTATGCGAATCTCGATGATCTGGTATCGACATACGAGCGTTTGAGATTCGAGGGAATAGAGCCCTACTGGTGTATCAACCACGGACCCACACTTTCTTTTTACTACCGTGACCCTGATAGGAATCAGGTGGAGTTACAGATCGATATTTTTGCTGACATCGATAGTGTGAACGCGTGGTTCCTGAAGAGTGATTTTGATCTTAATCCCATTGGTGTGAAATTTGACCCGCAGGAATTTGTGCGCAAGTTCAAGAGTGGTGTACCTCTGGACAAATTACTCAAGCGCCCGTTTATTGAGCCGGATCAGGTGGGTGAGCAGTTTCCTGATAACTAAAGTTGATCCAGATACCCAAACAAACCGGCAGATCCTCCGGTGTGTATGAAGACGATGGTCTCGTCGGAAGATAACTCGCCCTTTCGGATGAGGTCGATCATACCCGCCAGTGCTTTACCGGTATATACGGGATCGAACAGGATACCCTCTAATCGTGCCAGTAGATCAAGTGCTTCTCTCATGCCTTCGGTGGGTATGCCGTAACCTTCTCCGATATAATTACAATTCGCAACCACGTCGTGGCGTTTCACTACTCCGGGAGCCCCGATATAGTCGGCTGTGCTCTCGGCCAGATAAAATACACGTTCTTCCTGAATGTCTTTTGGTGCGTTGACACCGATACCCAGTACCGGGATGCGAGCGTGCATCGCCTGAATGCCCGTGACCAGCCCAGCCTGGGTACCGGCACTACCGGTCGCGTGGATGATGCGGTCAATCCTCAGACCCATCTCGTTTGCCTGATTGATGATCTCCAGTGCACAGTTGACGTAGCCGAGTGCGCCCACGGGATTCGATCCACCACCGGGGATTATGTAGGGTTTTCTGCCTTTGGCACTGATATCTGCCGCCATCTCTTCCATGGCCAGATCCATATCTGTCCCTTCAGGATAATCATGGATTCCGGCGCCAAATAATTTATCCAGGAAAACATTCCCGGAATTTCGATAGGTATCACCAGGTTCTGCAATTCGGTTTTCAAATAACAGCTCACATTTCATATCGAGCTTCGTCGCTGCGGCTGCAGTTTGACGACAGTGATTTGACTGCACAGCACCCTGAGTCAAAATAGTATCGGCACCGAGGGTAAGGGCATCCCCCATGAGAAATTCCAGTTTGCGGGTTTTATTACCCCCAGTGGCAAGACCTGTGCAGTCATCTCTCTTTACCCAGAGTTTCGGCCCGCCCAATAATTCCGTCAGACGTGGCAGGGGCTCAATGGGGGTTGGCAGATGAGCCAGGGTTGTGCGTGGGAATCGGCTGAGTAGCATGTTGTAGTCCTGTAGTTGGTTCCTGGCCGAATGCGACCCACCGGAAACTATCGATATTGGCTAATATTCACCAGAGCTTGAAGCCAGCAGGCGTATAAATCAAGCACTGGTGATGGAACCAACCCCTGCGGCTCTGGAATCCAGTGGGCCGGGACAAGAACCGGGTTCTCGCAACTTGCTTTGCAATCAGATTCCGGGAAGAGCAATCTCACCCTTTGCGTAAGCGACGGTGCGCTTGACCAATAGATCAGTTGATGAAATCAATGGCACGTCAAGATCAACAGGAGATAACATCAGCGGAACCTCCGTACATCCCGCCACTATGACCTCCGCTCCCCGTGCGGTCAGTGAGTTCGCCAGCTCAATCAGGGCGGCACGAATATCCGGTGTTCGTGCATCGGCTTTGATCCGATAAACAATGGACATGAACCTTGATATCTCACTATCTGTCCAGATAACAGGTTTCAATCCATGTTTCTTTAGAACTCGCTGGTAGAGTTGCGCTGCCAGGCAACCCTCAGCTGCCATTAAACCGATGCTGGATAAATCGCTATAGTGTTCCCTGAGTTCCGTTACCACTTCATCAATCATACTCACAAAAGGCACGGTCAGGGTGTTTTCGATATCCTGCTGAAATGCATGCGCCGTATTGCAGGCCATTACCACAAAATCTGCTCCGGCTTGTTCGAGATTGGATGCCATCTGAACCAGATGGGGTGCTGCATCCGGACCTGTGCCACTAATAGCAGCATGTCGATCGGGAACCTTTGGATTGTTTTCTATGATGATGTGCAGATGGTCCTGTTCGGTATTGGCTCTGGTGGCTGATAACAGTTTGCTGAAGAAATCCAGAGTTGCGAGTGGACCGAGTCCACCCATAATTCCCACAGTTTTTTCTTCGACACTATTGGCCATGTTTCGATTTCCCGGACTGGCCACCGCGTTAGGTCACCAGATTCTGTACCCGAGCGGCTTCCTCTCGAATCAGTTCCGGCGCACCGAGGATTTGACGATTAAATCCAATTCGCTTGAACCAGTAATGCAAGCCCAGAAGATCCGTGAAACCCATGCCGCCATGAACTTCAGTGGCTGTCTTACTTACCGCCTTACCCACTTCAGAGAGATGCGCCTTGGTATGACAGGCTGTCAGTCTTGCCTCTTCAGGCACTTCATCCAAAGCGTAACCCGCATACCAGACCAGGGCACGACAGGGTTCAAGGTTGGCAACCATTTCAGCGCACATATGTTTCACAGCCTGGAATGAACCAATGGGACGATTGAACTGTTCGCGAACTTTGGCATACGCGACAGATTGATCGATCATGTTCTGTGCAGCACCCAGCGTGTCCGCCGCCAACATGACTCTACCCGCATCCAGCACCTTTAGATAGACTTCGAGATCTTCGCTGATCAATTCTGCAGGTGTGTTGTTAAAGACAAGTTCTCCGGTGCGGCGAGTTCTTTCAACTGTGGTAAGTTCCCTTTTATCGAGGCCATCTGCATCAGAACTAACCAGTAGCAGTTTTTTGTCATTGGTAGCGACCAGAACAAAGTCAGCCAGATAATCAAGCACAAAAAGTGCTTTACCCGTCAGTTTCGACCCGTCAAACTCAATCCCGGCATCCGCTCTGGCACCAATAGACTCGCCAAATGCGACGCCAACTTTGCTCTCACCGGCGGCAATTGCTCTCAGTAGATCTTCACGCTTACCGCTCTCAATCAAGGCAACCGGTGCCATAATGACTGTACCGATAAAAGGTGCAGGCGTGACGTGATAGCCTAAACACTCAGAAACAACGGCCGCATCCAGTTTACCGAGGCCGACACCGCCTGATGCTTCGGGAATAATAAGACCGGGAATTCCCAGTTCTACCAGACCCTGCCAGATATCGTCCCCAGCATCCTTTTCTTCAGCAAATTTCCGTACTCTGTCCAAAGGTACCTGATCACTCAGGAAACGATTGACACTGTCCTGAAGCAGTATTTGCTCCTCTGATAATCCAAATTCCATAACTAATTCCTACTTATTAATCTCGACTTTTGGTTCACGGGGGAGACCCAGTCCCCGTTCACCAATGATGTTTTTCTGAATCTGATTGGTACCGCCACCGATAATCAAACCGAGGAAATACATATAGTGATACTGCCACAAGCCTTTATCACGAAGATAAGGGTTATCTCCAATGGCCATGCCCAATTCCCCCATCACATCTAAAGCCAGAGCCTCCAATTCATGTCGGAGTTCCGTACCCTGCAGTTTTACGATCATGCTGGCTAATTTGGTGTCCTGATTCTTGTTTATTCGGCTGGACAAGATGCGCATGTCGTTAAACTGCATAGCCATCACCCGAGCCTGGATCTGCATGAGTCGATCACGGTAGCTTGGGTAAGTCATCAGGGATTGCCCGTTGATCGTCTCTTTCTGCATAAGATCAATGAGCGCATTTAGCCGCATCAGCATTGCATCAGGGCTAGCTAGCGATCCTCGCTCAAATCCCAGAATTGAATTGGCAACCAACCAGCCTTGACCCCGCTGACCTACTATCTGGTCCTTGGGTACACGTACATCGGTGAAAAACACCTCATTGAAATTGGCATTAAGGGTCATATCGACGAGAGGTCGGACATCAATCCCGGGGCTATCCATCCTGAACAATAGAAACGAGATCCCCTGATGTTTGGGAGCCTCGGGTTCGGTTCGAACCAGGCAGAAAATCCAGTCTGCCATATGTGCTGTGCTGGTCCAGATCTTCTGACCGTTAATGACCCATTCATCGCCGTCGAGTACCGCGCTGGTTCTCAGGCTGGCCAGATCGCTACCGGCGCTCGGTTCAGAATAACCCTGGCACCAGATCATCTCGCCACGAATAGTAGGTCCGATAAACTGCTTCTTCTGTTCCTCGGTTCCCATCTCCAGCAGGGTAGGTACCAGCATCGAAATTCCCTGCCCCCCCTGGCCTTGACTCATCTGGGCGTTAGCGAATTCTTCCGCGATAATACGTGATTCGAGTATATTGGGTTCAGCTCCGTAGCCGCCATATTCTTTAGGAATCGTGCGCGCGGCATAACCGTTTTCGATCAGTGTCCGTTGCCAGTTCAGCACATTCTCGGAACGCAATGCACCTTGAGTCGGTGTGTCCTTGTGCTTCTCTAAAAAAGTTTGAACCTCGGTGCGGAAAGTCTCGTATTCACTTCCGTAAGATAGATCCATTATTCACCTCCATAAGATCATCTAAAATAGACTGTCATCGACTATATAAACTATTTGTATCCAGAGCAACTTTAGCCCGAGAACCGGAGAGATTACGTCGGTTAACGGAGAGATCTGCCTTACTGACTGAAGCCTGATACACTAAAGTGCCAGTCCGGTTGAGTTGTTGCAAACTGCCCTGCGCCCTTCCGGGTGATGGCAAGAGAGGAGCGGATAAAACAGACCGATGCCTGAGTCCGCCAGGCCAAAAAAAAGTGCCGGGAACTAACTAATGCGAGAGCAATATCCTGTGGTTACAGATGAGGTAATTGCATGCGTGTATTACTGATCAATCCGTTCTATCCATTAACGGAAATGCCGTCGCCGCCTCTGGGACTTGCTTATGTGGCATCAGCCTTTGAACAGGCAGGCGCCAGTGTAAGGATTCTTGATCTGGTTGTAGAGCCCTACAGTAAGGAAAGTTTGCAGGATCTGTTAACAGCCTTTCAACCCGATATGGTGGGCGCTACCTCCGTGACCATGACATTTGATGCCGCCATGTCGGTTTTGAGAGATGTAAAAGAGTTGGCACCGGCTATCACTACCATGATGGGTGGTCCGCATGTGTCATTTTATGCCCGCGAAACGCTATCGCAGAATCCCGAGTTGGATATCTGTGTATTGGGAGAAGGTGAAGCCACGGTTGCTGAAATGGTTAGCCAGCTTAAATCAGGTGGTGACCTGAGCCTGGTTCCAGGAATGGCTTTTCGTAACCATGGAGAGATCATTACTACTGACACCAGACCACCGAATTTTGATGTAAAAAAATTGCCTCTTCCCGCGCGGCACCTGTTACCCCTTGGTAGATACAGGGCTCTGGGATTGGCTATCTCTATGATCACCAGCAGAGGTTGCCCATTTCAATGTATTTTCTGTGTTGGTAGAAAAATGTCTGGCGCCAAAGTGCGGTATCGCGATCCGGTTTCAGTAGTGGACGAGATGGCGTATCTCCATGCACTGGGGTTTTATCAGATCAATATTGCTGACGATCTGTTTACGGCGAAGAAATCCCACTGTTTTGCAGTGTGTGAAGAGATTATCGCCAGGAATCTGCATGTAAAGTGGACGGCTTTTTCCAGAGCAAACACAATCAACCGGCCGCTTCTCGCGAAGCTAAAGCAGGCTGGTTGTATTCAGCTCAGTTTTGGATTTGAATCAGCCAATGAGGAGATACTCAAAACCGTGCAAAAACGTATCAACCGGGAACAGATGTTAAATGCAGCGGAAATGTGCAGAGCCGAGGGCATGCCAGCTCAAGCGTCCTTCATTTATGGTCTTCCCGGGGAGACACCGGAAACCATTCGGGAAACCGTTGCATTTGGCGAGAAGATTAATGCCCTGGGTACCACCTATGGAATTCATCTACTGGCGCCTTTTCCCGGCACTTTGGTAAGGGACCAGGCGGAACGGTATGGCCTGAAAATATTGACCGACGACTGGTCTCAATACACTGCCAACACTGCCATAGTGGAAACACCCCACGTAACAGCCGCGGAACTGGAGTCTGGACCGAGAGAATTAGAAGAGATTGCCGTGCAGCAAGTTGCCGATATTCAGGAACGTTTGAAATCGGGAGCAGCCACCGAGGAGGAGAAACATAATCTGGCCAAGCTGGAGCGCATGGATATCTTTTACCAGATGATGATGTTGGGTTTGATATCGGACTCGACCATGTCAGGAGCGGAATTAAAAACAGCAGCGCATGAAGCAGGTGATGAGAAAAATTTAACCCGGCTTCAATTGCAGCAAAATGTAGTAGATCAGCTAGTGAACACAGCGGCTCAACACATCCGTTATTCACCAGACAAATTGCGGCAAGCTATTGCATTTGGTTTCCAGCAAAACATGCTCGCATACAACCAAACGGATCGACAGTGTAGATTGTCCTGGGTAGAGCCTGCCGCTTGAACTCAGTCCGCTAATAGTCTCAAGGCATCTTCAGGGTTGTATCAGACAGCATCCGTATATTTGCAGTGCCGAATCGATTGGCGTAATCACCGGGGATTTCTCTCAAATACCCGTGCAGAACGAAAAAGCTAAGCCAGACTGATTATCATCAGATAGTCTAATCTGGTCAGAAATTTCAGGCACAAAGACCAATTTTGTGGATAATAGACATATGTTGATCGCACCCAGGGATATCCATCCCGCACGGCTTGTATTCGAGCGGTTTCTGTTGCCGATATTTCTTTCGGTCATAGTAACTTGTATGCTTTTTTTCATCATGCAACTGCTGATATCCAAAGTGCCTGAGCCTCTGGATACAGATACAATCCATTTGTCAGCGAATATCGTATCCTTTGACAGGACAGAAAAGCCCAGGGAAATGCGGAGAAAGGTTGAGCGCATGATGCCCAGTGAACCTCCCAGGGCAATGCAAGATAGGGGGGAAATCCCAATCCGGATGATCAGTTCCATTACCGGTAATCTGAGAATTCGAGCGTCACTTGCCCGGATTATCGATCAGGAACTCACAAGTTTCAAATTTACATCACCCATATCCGATCTTGTGCCCATTCGGATTGTCCATCCGATCTACCCATTCAAGGCACTCATACGGGAGATTGAAGGAGAAGTGCTGGTCGAGTTTACGGTTGCCCCAAATGGCAGCGTCTTAAATCCCCGGGTAGTATCATCTGCTCCGGAAAAGCTTTTCGACAAGGCTGTGTTAAAAGCGATTCAGGGCTTCCACTTTCGTGCCCCCCGTCTTGATGGTGTATCCTTTCAGGTTCCTGGTATGCGGCTTATGTTTTACTTCAAACTGGATGAAGAATTAGAGGGTATTGCCATGTCTGATTCAGGGACTTCCTCACTACCTGACAGATTGGATTAGGCTTCACCAGGCCGATCTTGTATAATTACACTCTCAGTTTTCAATGAATCGCAACTGTTCGGATCAGTATGGAAAGCATGCTTGTCAAGGGTATGGAACTGGCCATTTACGGCATGGGTTCAGTATTTCTGTTTTTGACTGTGCTGGTGATGGCAACATCGCTGATGTCGCGCTTGATATTGGCATTCGAACCTGAAGAAGTACCGCAGCGGGGACCAAAGATCACTGGTCAGCTAACCGAACCTCGATTGATTGCCGTAATAACTGCCACCGTTAAGCAATTCCGATCAGACCACGAACACTCCTGATAGGCGCTGTCTGATATTGGATAATGTGACGGATTGGCTATAATTAGACACCTCCCGCAAGTAGGCCGCACGCTGGTAAGGTTTGGCTAACAGATTTACCGTGTTTAAATGGGGTATTAGATGTCAAAGATGCTTGCCCCGGAACCCAAAGGCCTTATGTCCATGAGTGAACAAAAACCACTGGGTATCACAGAGGTTGTACTCCGTGATGGCCATCAGTCGCTATTCGCTACTCGTCTTCGTCTGGATGACATGTTACCGATCGCTGAAAAACTGGATCAGATAGGTTACTGGTCCATTGAAAGCTGGGGCGGTGCTACATTTGATGCCTGCATTCGATTCCTGGGTGAAGATCCCTGGGAACGTATCCGAAAACTGAAACAGGTCATGCCAAAGACCCCGCAGCAGATGCTGTTCCGGGGTCAAAATATCCTCGGCTATCGACACTATGCTGATGACCTGGTTGAGAAGTTTGTTGAACGTGCTGCTGTCAATGGTATTGACGTGTTCCGCATCTTTGATGCCATGAACGATCCGCGTAATCTGGAAACTGCGATTCGTGCGGTGAATAAGATCGGCAAGCATGCGCAAGGCGCTATGTCATACACGGTCAGTCCCGTACATACGCTGGAAAGCTGGCTGGAACTGGCGAAGAATATTGAATCAGCGGGTGCAGATTCGCTCTGTGTTAAGGATATGGCGGGTCTGCTGAAACCCTATACCGCGTTCGAGCTGGTGACCAGACTCAAGCAAACAGTCGCTATTCCTGTCCACCTGCATTGCCATGCAACGACCGGTTTATCGACCGCCACTTGTGTTAAGGCGATGGAAGCAGGTATTGACAATGTGGACACCTCAATTTCATCCATGAGTATGACCTATGGCCATTCTGCCACCGAATCACTGGTCGCGATTATGGCTGAACATCCCAGATCTACGGGTCTTGATATTGAGCCACTGGAAGAAATCGCCGCCTACTTCAGAGAAGTCCGTAAGAAATATGGTGAGTTTGAAGGTGCCTTAAAAGGTATTGATTCCAGAATCCTGATTGCCCAGGTCCCGGGTGGCATGCTGACTAATCTTGAAAGCCAGTTGCGACAACAAAATGCCACGGACAAACTGGATGCGGTGTTGCTTGAGATTCCGAAAGTACGCAAGGATCTGGGATTTATTCCCCTGGTTACTCCCACTTCCCAGATAGTGGGCACACAAGCTGTGCTGAATGTTCTAACCGGTGAACGATACAAGAATATTACCAAAGAAACAGAAGGCGTGTTAAAAGGCGAATATGGTGCAACTGCTGCCCCTGTTAATGCTGAACTTCAGGCGAGTGTCCTGAATGGGGAAGAGCCCATCACCTGTCGTCCGGCTGATTTGTTGGAACCGGAGTTCGATTCACTCACTGCCGAACTGGTGGAACTGGCTGAAAAAGAGGGAATAAAACTGGCTGAGCACGTAGAAGAAGATGTATTAACCTATGCGCTATTCCCGCAGGTGGCCTTAAAGTTTCTGGCCAATAGAGATAATCCTGATGCATTTGAACCCAAACCCGAAGTCCGACAAGAGATAGAAGTTGAGCCACCACCGGCACCAAAATCAAGTTCGGACACTGGCGTCTATACTGTGGAAGTAGACGGGCAAAGCTATGTAGTTAAAGTCACTGCGGGTGGTGAAGTTGCAAGCATTGATCAGCAGACGACTGTACCTGTAATTGCTGTTGCGCCTCAGGTGCCGGTAGCCAGTGCTGTCAGTATCACCGCACCTTTGGGGGGCGATGTGTTTAAAGTGATTGTTGCCGTTGGTGATCGGGTAGAAAGCGGTGAAGTGGTATTGGTATTAGAAACCATGAAAATGGAGACTGAAATCAGAGCGTCCAACTCTGGAACGGTCGACAACATACTGGTGCAGACAGGTGATGCGGTAGCTGCTGGTGACACACTGCTTACTCTTGTTTAAAGCGCTCTCAGATAAAAAGGAATTTGGAATCACCTTATGGATCAGTTAATTCAACTGTGGCAGACCACGGGCATTTATCAGTTGCAGATGGGGCAATTGATGATGATATTCGTGGGGTTGGCGCTGCTCTATCTGGCTATCGCCCGGGGATTTGAACCACTGCTGCTGATACCCATCGGATTTGGTGGCATCCTGAGTAATATTCCAGGTGTAGATATCGCCGTTGGGCAGGGCATCCTGCATCAATTCTACTTGATGGGTATCGAGACTGGCGTGTTTCCATTGCTCATTTTTATGGGCGTGGGAGCATTAACGGATTTTGGTCCACTGCTGGCCAATCCGAAAACACTTTTTCTTGGTGCCGCGGCACAATTTGGTATCTTCACCACTTTATTGGGGGCCTTGTGGCTGACAGACCTGGGCATACTTGATTTTACGCTACGGGAGGCCGCGGCAATCGGAATCATCGGTGGTGCCGATGGACCAACCGCTATCTATGTCGCCGGGATTCTGGCACCTGATTTGCTGGGTGCCATCGCGGTTGCGGCCTATTCCTATATGGCTCTGGTGCCATTGATTCAACCGCCAATCATGCGTTTGCTAACGACACAGAAAGAGCGCGAGATTGAGATGACCCAGTTGCGGCCTGTTGCGACAAGAGAAAAAATATTTTTCCCTCTGGTATTGCTGCTTTTGGTCGCACTTACTGTACCCAGTGCTGCACCTTTACTGGGTATGTTTTGCTTTGGAAATTTAATGCGTGAGTGCGGTGTAGTCAATCGACTCGCCGAGACTACCCAGAATGCATTGATTAATATCGTTACTATCTTGTTAGGTCTCGCAGTGGGTTCAAAACTCAGCGCTGATCAATTTCTTGACACCAAGACCCTGGGTATATTGATGCTGGGCGTGGTGGCGTTTTGTTTGGGAACTGCCGCCGGGGTTCTGATGGCTAAATTTATGAATCTCTTCCTTCGCACCAAAATCAACCCGTTGATTGGAGCGTCCGGAGTTTCAGCAGTACCCATGGCCGCCAGGGTAGCCAACAAAGTGGGTCTGGAGGCGAATCAGCATAACTATCTTTTAATGCACGCCATGGGTCCAAACGTTGCAGGTGTCATTGGGTCAGCAGTGGCAGCGGGTATTCTGATC
>JASJXV010000101.1 GCA_030123805.1 Gammaproteobacteria bacterium | reverse complement strand
ATAGTGTTGTCGGTGCCTATTCTGTAGTAAGCAAAGATGTCCCTGCCAACAGTATTGTGGCCGGAAATCCAGCCCGAGTGATCCGGGAACTGGATGCAAGTCATCTTACCACCAGAGAACACCTGTTTAATGGTCCGGTGGACTACGATCAATTTCAAGCAAAATATTTCGAGACACAACTCAAGAATAATCGACTATCCGACTGGTTACGATCCCTGCTGATACCCGGTGTAAATGATTGACGACTATTGCACGGATAATGTCAGTTGGTCGCCAAATGCCATTTCGTAGCGGGCGTAAAATTCATCCAGTGTGAATTGATACTGCTGTGTTTGAGCGCATTCCAGATTGCAGGTTGCAGTCAGTGATCCGATCCGCCCACAGGTCGCAATATCCTTATTTCGCAATAGTCCCGCAAGATATCCCGCACGGTATGCGTCGCCGCAACCTGTGGGATCCAATGGACTATCCGTCTCAACCACAGGCACCTGAATTTGCTCTTGCGTGCCTGAATAGATACTGGAGCCATTTCGTCCGCGAGTCACTATGATGAATTCAACTCGCGACAATAGTTGCTTCTCATCCTGACCAGACAGCTGCAACAAGATTTCCCATTCATGCGCATTCACAACAATATAACTGGCCAGATCAATCAGTTCATTTACTTCCGCGGAGGAAAATTCTGCCAACCCCTGGCCGGGATCAAACATAAAGGGGATAGACAGATCGGCCAGGTCGCGTGCCTGTCTTAACATGATAGGCGCATCTTCGGGCGCCAGCAGAGCCAGTTTGACCTTCTCGATGGCTTCAATGTTGCGCGGCAGTACTCTGATCGGAGAAACTGATGCACCTGAATGAAAGGCGGTTAGTTGGTTGCCTTCGTTGTCCGTCAGGATTACTGCCAGCGCACAATGATCATAGTTCTCATCCACTGCAATATAACGTGTGTCTATGCCACTCTCCTGTAAATGGCTTCGGTATGAATCTGCAAAATTGGTACCTGCTACAGATACCGGTAACACACTCACACCTAATTGGTTGAGTCCCCAGGTGATGTTCAGTCCACAGCCGCCGAAGCTAAAATCCAGGGATGCCAATTGCAGCGAAACATTCAAGTTGGTCAATCCATAACGCTTTTCATAGTCACCGAATCTGCCACTGTACTTTCCGATAACATCTATAGCCACACTGCCACATACCAGAATCTCTGCCACTGCTGCTGTCCTCAGTCCGGATTTATGTCGGTCGCATTAACAATTTTTCTGCGCGGGATCAACATGATATCAGCTCATAACCTTGCTATTATCCATGGTTTCAGGAAATACTTCCGCTCCAGCGGTTATCACCGAAGCGCATTATATCTTTATATCAACATTGAGGGCAGAGAGCTTGCTGCAGGCATTATTCGGTTTAGTAGTCTTCATTGGGCTGGCTTGGGTTCTGAGTGAAAAAAGAAGTCTGCCGGATTGGAAGGTGATAACAGCAGGACTGGGGCTCCAGGTTGCTGTCGCATCGCTCATGCTTTGGGTGCCGCTGGTGCAGGATGCCCTTAAGCTGTTAAACGCGGGTGTATCTGCCATCGCGCTGGCAACAGAAGCGGGTACCCAATTCGTGTTTGGTTACCTGGGTGCACAACCTGATCCTGTCAGTAATCCGTATCCATTTAAAATATCCAATATTGGCAGTACTTTTATCATCGCATTCAGGGTGCTGCCCCTGATTCTGTTCTTTACAGTACTGTCGGCTTTGTTGTGGTATTTGAGAATTCTGCCCTATCTTATACGCGGGTTTTCATTTGTGCTGAAAAAAACTCTAGGGGTAGGGGGCGCAGTCGGAGTGAGCACCGCTGCCAATATTTTTCTGGGGATGGTGGAAGCACCTATTCTCATCCGTCCCTACTTAACCAGATTGTCCCGCAGTGAGTTGTTCGTTGTCATGACCTGCGGCATGGCAACCGTAGCGGGATCTGTGATGATTTTGTATTCGGTCATACTGGCGGGGATTATTCCCAATGCGATGGGTCACATTCTCACGGCCTCGATGATCAGTGCACCGGCAGCAATAATGATCGCCAGATTGATGATCCCCGATGACACCAAAACAGAAGGGCAGGATACGGTCGAACCCATCCAATATCTGGGTATCATGGACGCCATTACGCGCGGTACTCAAGATGGAATTCGACTCATGGTGAATGTCGGCGCAATGTTGATAGTTCTGGTGGCATTGGTTGCCCTGTTCAACGCCTTCCTGTCACTGCTACCCGATTTCTTTGGTGACAAGATCACCCTGCAGAGGTTATTCGGATATGTTTTTGCACCAATCGTCTGGTTGATGGGCATACCCTGGCATGAAGCGACCATTGCGGGTGCGCTAATGGGAACAAAAACAGTGCTGAACGAACTCATTGCCTATCTTCAATTAGCGGATCTTGCGCCGGGTACCCTGAGCGAGAGAAGTGAATTGATTATGACGTATGCGATCTGTGGATTCGCCAACTTTGGTAGTCTGGGAATCATGATCGGCGGCATTGGCGCCATGTGCCCGGACAGAAAGCCCGAGATTGTAGAACTGGCCCCCAAAGCCTTGATTTCGGGAACCCTGGCGACCTGTATGACCGGCGCCCTGGTCGGCATACTTGTTTAGCTAGTTCTTGTCCGAAAGGTACAGTTTTGCCGATCCGGCCTCTCTACCTCTTCTTATAGAACGCAGCAAAAGCGGCGGCGACCTGCTGGATTTGCTCTTCACTGATATCCAGATGAGTAACCAACCGCCCGCCTGATATTAGAATATCTTTGGTCCGCAAATAGTTTCCCAACGATGTGAAGTCACCTGATTCCGGTGCGAACATCACCATATTGGTATCGACTGAGTGAACTGTCAGTGCTTTGATTTTGCCCAGAGCAGCACCCAGTATCGAGGCATTGTGGTGATCACTCTCAAGTCTGGAAACATTGTGCTGCAGCGCATATATACCGGCCGCTGCCAGAATTCCGGCCTGCCTCATGCCGCCACCCAGAACTTTTCGCCACCTTCTGGCTGTGTCAATTAACTCTTTATCACCACACAAGACCGATCCCACTGGGGCTCCCAGACCTTTGGATAAACAGATAGAGACCGAGTCGACATATTGAGTAATCTCTGCGACATCGACGTTCTGACTGACCGCTGCGTTGAAAACCCTGGCGCCATCAAGGTGCAGTTTCAAGCCTTTCTGAGTAGCCAGGTCGCTTGCTTGCTGAAGATAATTCAATGCCAGCACCTTGCCACCCTGGGTATTTTCAAGGCATAGAAGTCGCGTTCGTGCGAAGTGATTATCCAAAGGCTTGATCAGTTGGCTGACGCGTTCCAGATCCAGCTCCCCGTTGCTGTTGAACTCCATGGGCTGTGGCTGAATACTGCCCAGTATTGCAGCGCCACCCCCTTCATAGCGATAGGTATGCGCATCCTGACCGGCAATATACTCATCGCCACGCTCACAATGACCCAGTAACGCCAGCAAGTTGCTCTGTGTGCCGCTGGATACAAAGAGAGCTGCCTGCATACCGATCATCTCGCTGACGAGGCTTTGCAACCGGTTTATGGTGGGATCCTCTCCATACACGTCATCACCGACTTCCGCGCTGTACATAACCTCGCGCATGCCCGCTGTTGGCCGAGTAACCGTATCACTCCTCAGATCAATCAATCTCCAGTCCTCTTTGTTGCAGCATAAAAATTTAAAATGCACATGATATATGATTAGGCCTGGTTTTATTACGCCTGGTTTGCCGGAGTGAAACTGTTCGTATCCTCCGGCTCACAGATCTTTACGTGAAACCACAGTTCTCACGGTTTCTTACAAAAATGTTGCCAATAACAAGTGCGAGTCAACTATACTAAGCGCTCCAAAAACTTTGCTCAGGCAGATAGGGACGGTTTCCCAATCATGGTTATATATTACATGTAAACAGGATTCTATCTATTTGAAATATAACGATAAAACTGAAGTTAAAGTCAATTCTAACATCGAGAGGTCAAGTAGTAACCGAGTGAGTAGTGAATCTGAAACACACAGTAGCGACAGGGATGCCGGTAGTCACACTAATACCATCTGGAAAAAAGCGCTCCTGGCAGAAATTTTACAGCTAAAACGCCAACTGAAGGCTCTGAAACTCCCCAATAATTCTGATACAGAGTCTCTGACATTGAAGTATCAGCGACTGATTGAGACTCGTGAGCAGGTGTATAATGAGCTGTAGTTGCCAGTAGACAATCTGATCGACGCGATAAGAGCCACAATATGTCCTATGTCATTCCTGCTCCGGAGCAGCCATCTTTGCCGGTGACTTCGTCAGATCAGATGTTTCCAGTTCACAGGATTTACTGTGTGGGTAGAAACTATGCAGATCATGCACGGGAGATGGGTCACAATCCTGATCAGGAACCACCCTTCTTTTTTCTCAAGCCCGCTGATGTGCTGGTAGGTCCCAATGAGGATTTCCCTTATCCCGGTCTATCCAGAGATGTGCATCATGAGGTGGAACTGGTAGTGGCCCTGGCGAGAGGTGGTGGTGATATTCCCGAAGCATCCGCATTGGAACACATCTATGGCTACGCAGTGGGTATCGATATGACCCGCAGGGATCTGCAAAACGAAGCGAAAAAACTGGGAAGACCCTGGGATTCAGGCAAGGCATTTGATTTTTCTGCGCCTTGTTCTGCAATCAAACCAGCCTCGGCAATGGGTCATCCCAACAACGGCAGAATCCAGCTCAAAATCGATGCTGAGATCAGGCAGGAATCGGATCTTGATCATATGATCTGGAAGGTTCCTCAAATAATTGCCAAACTATCTGCATTGTTCACGCTGCGACCAGGAGATCTGATTTTTACCGGCACTCCAGCCGGTGTGGGGCCAGTGAATCCGGGCGAGCATATCCAGGCGGAAATTGCGGGAGTCGGTGAGCTGGCATTGTTTTGCCGATAAGGCTTTGCAGATAAGGTGATAAACCAGGGAGATACAAGTGTATACAGGCATCGTACAGGCCATGTTACCCATTGCATCAGTCGATCGAAAACCCGGCTTGCTGTCATTTCGTGTTGAACTTTCCGGAGATCTCGGAGCAGATCTGGAAACCGGCGCCAGTGTGGCGGTGAATGGTGTCTGCTTTACTGCAACAGAGATAGATGGCAACCTGGTGAGCTTCGATGCCATGCAGGAAACGCTGAATATCACTAACATTGCTGAGCTTGCCCCTGGTACGCAAGTGAATATTGAAAGATCTGCCAGGGCAGGTGTGGAAGTTGGCGGCCACATCCTTTCAGGGCATGTAGTTGATGTCGCACTGGTTGCTGCAGTTGAAGACAGCACCAACAACAAACGCATCACATTCCAGGGCAAGCCTGAATGGATGAAGTATGTCTTCAACAAGGGATTTCTGGCCTTGAACGGCGCCAGTCTGACCGTCGCCAGTATCGATAGGGAGTCAAACCGATTTTCGGTGAATCTGATACCGGAAACACTCAAGAGAACAAATTTCAGCTTGTTGCAGAAAGGTGACAAGGTGAATGTCGAAATTGATCATCAAACCCGGGTCATCGTAGACACTATTACGAATTTAGTGAAGGAAGGAATTGTGGCTGATATTCTGACTGCCGATGCAATCGACAAGACTTCACCGTAAATAGTTGAGATCGTCGCAAATATCCTTATGATTGCGCGCTTATTGACCTTCCACAAGATGTGCCTATATGTCATTGCAGCTGTTTGATACCTACACACGACAAGTCAGGAAATTTGAACCACTAAACCCGGAAGAGGTTGGCATCTATGCCTGTGGTCCGACTGTGTATGACTATGCACATATTGGTAACCTGCGCACCTACCTGTTCCAGGATATCCTGCGGCGCACTCTTGAATATGCCGGTTATAAGGTCAAACACGTCATGAATATCACCGATGTCGGGCACCTGACTTCCGATGCCGATACCGGCGAAGATAAAATGGAGCAAGGATCCAAACGTACGGGTATGACTGCCTGGGAACTGGCGGACTTCTATACCGAGGCGTTCAGGAACAATCTCACTGCCTTAAACATACTCGAACCGCACATCTGGTGCAAAGCCACGGATCATATTCAAGAACAAATCGCATTTATTGAAGAGATCGAGAAGCATGGATTTGTCTACAAAACATCGGACGGTATCTATTTCCTGTCACAAAAACTCAATGACTATGGCCATTTGGCCAGATTGAATATCGATGGTTTACAAGCGGGAGCCCGAGTAGAGCAGGGTGAGAAAAAAGCCATTACAGATTTTGCGTTATGGAAGTTTTCACCGCAGCACGAGACAAGGCAAATGGAATGGGACAGCCCATGGGGCAGAGGCTTTCCCGGCTGGCATATTGAATGCTCAGCAATGTCTGCTAAATACCTGGGTGACTTTTTTGACATTCATTGCGGCGGTGAAGATCATATTCCTGTACACCATACCAATGAGATTGCCCAGAACCAGGCTTGCAGGGGAACGACCCTGGCCAATTTCTGGATGCATGGTTACTTCCTGCAAATGGGAAATGCCAAGATGGCGAAATCTGCCGGTGCATTTATTCGTCTTGAGACTCTGCAGGAGCAGAACATCGATCCTCTGGTGTATCGCTATTTTTGCCTGACTGCTCACTATCGTACCCAACTCTCGTTTAGTTGGGAGTCCATGGAAGCAAGTCGCGTAGCCCTTAACCGGCTGTACCGAACCTGTCACGAATGGGGTGAAGCCGGAGAGGCTGATGCATCCTTCCTGAGTAAGTATGAGAGTTTCATATACAACGATCTAAATATGCCCAGGGCGACCGCTTTGATTCGGGATCTGATACGTTCTGACTTGCCGAACGCGGTGAAGAAGGCGACGTTGCTGCAGTTCGACAAAGTCCTGGGTCTTGATTTTGCTCACTGGGAACCCGTAATCGAAGCCATACCTGATGCAATCAAAGCGCTTGCAGCAGCGAGAGAAAGTGCAAGGGAGGCAAAAAATTGGGCCGAAGCTGATTTAATCAGAGATCAGATTTCAGCTGCCGGTTATGCGGTGGAAGATACAGCGAAGGGATCAAGATTGACACCGAAGCCCTGAAGCAGCCAGTAACAATCAACTCACCCTATTGATGTATGTGTCGCCACTCCTCAATGTCTGTCGCGGGTCCCTCGCGCAATTTCACACCCATTTGATAAGAGTAATGGGAGTCATTGCTCGCTGCTATCCATTGCACATCGCTGCTCAGGAAAAATTTGCCAGGGCGTGAGTTGATATCAACCCACAAATCCAATTGGCTTCCTTTCGGGATGTATTCATAAGATCTGATTCTCATGCCGCCAGCAGAGACATCCACCGTACTACAGGAAATGGTTGAACCCACCAGATTCGGCCGGTCTGCACAGGCAACGATTTGAGCAAATAACCTGTCATTGCTACGCGCCCGCTTATGGCGCCGTTTCTCTTCGCCGTCGGCGTTATTCCGCTTGGACACTTTTTTCTTTTTGGCATCGTTGAAGTTGATAATTTTCGATACTAATGACGAAGTGCTCATCCCACATCCTCACTGATTTTCTTGCTTTTCCAGGCAATATACTTGCTAAAACCGTGCCAGCATTGGAGAAATCAGAAATAGGTATTAGTTATCAAACAGTTAAAGGGATGTTTAGATACAAGGGTTACCTCCAGGATTACATTTAATTTACAGAATGTGACCAGGAGTGAATTGGTACGACACTATATGACATGTGTGTGCCACCTTAGCGGTTCGCTAGAAAATGGTTTAATATGTGCCACACTAAATCGTCCAGCATAAGATCAGTGGTAATCAGTTGAAGTTTATCGAGCACCTGAAACAGACATGCGATCGTCACAATTCCCTGTTATGTGTCGGTCTGGACCCTGACATTGCCAAATTCACTGCAACAATCAACCAGTCGGATACACCAATATTTGATTTCAACAAGGCTATCATTGATGCGACGGCTGATCTGGTCTGCGCATATAAACCCCAGATAGCACACTATGCAGCCTATGGTGCTGAAACTGAGTTGCGTCAGAGCATTCGCTACATTCAGGACAAGTATCAAATTCCGGTCATTCTGGACGCGAAACGGGGCGATATTGGCAGCACCGCAGAAATGTATGCGCGCGAGGCATTCGAACGCTACAAGGCCGATGCAGTCACAGTGAATCCTTACCTGGGGCTGGACTCCATGGAGCCATTTCTTTTTTACGAGGACAAGGGCATCTTCATATTGTGCCGTACTTCGAACCCGGGCGGTTCAGATTTGCAGAATCTTAAAATAGAAAATGGCCTGTATTTATACGAACACGTTGCTATTAAGGCTAAAGAGGTATGGAATACCAATGGCAACGTACTACTGGTGGTGGGAGCAACTCGGCCGCAGGAACTCAAGCGAATTCGTGAATTGACCGGCGATATGCCCTTCCTCCTGCCCGGTATCGGAGCCCAGGGTGGTGATATCAAGTCCATGATGGAGAATGCCAGAGGCGGGCAGCTGATTGTTAATTCATCCAGGGCAATTCTATATGCTGATGTCAGCGACAACTTTGCTGAGGGAGCCAGGAAGGTCGCACTGGAAACACGTGATCAAATCAACCTGTATCGTTAGCTAAAAAGATATGTAGTCGTCTGCGAAATCGGTTGCACGGGCTCCCATGAATAAGAACTGTTTCTCAAACCCCTGACAAGAGAATCACTCATGCACAAATTGCTTCTGTTATTAACGTTGCTAATCTGCGTGCCCGTGGCGTACGCCGACTGGCTATTAGATCCTCACGCTTCCTCGCTTGAATTTGTCACTATCAAGAAAGACACAATCTCTGAGGTTAATCAATTCAGAGAGTTGAGTGGCAGGGTAACTTCTGCTGGCCACGCAGAACTCAAGATTAATCTGGCGTCTGTGGACACAAAAAACCCGGTCAGAGACGAGCGTATGGGAATCCACCTTTTTGACATTGGGGAATTTGCGACAGCGACATTCACCGCTGATTTGAACCTGAATGCTATCACTGCTTTGCAACAGGGTGAAACTCTAGAATCCGAATTAAGCGGTTTGCTGTCATTGCATGGCTTCAGCAGAGCTGTGGATACTCACGTCTCCGTCACCCGCACCTCAGGAAATTCGTTTAGAGTCGTCAACAGCAACTCTGTATCCATTGATGCAGCTGACTTTGGAATGAGTGCAGGTATCGAAAAACTGAGGCAGCTGGCTAATCTGAGCATTATCACGCCATCAGTTGAAGTCAGCTTCAGGCTGGTATTTCGAGAAACTCCAGCCGCCGAGTAATATCGTTTAGGCTAGACGAGTTCACAATCGAACGCGGCCCATATTGGACAGTGATCAGAAGGTTTTGACATGGCGCGGATAGCATAATCAATATCTGCGGAGGCGCAGACTTTAGCCAGTGGTGTCGTGGTCATGATGAGATCAATTCTGAGTCCTCTCCTGGGTTGCTTCTCAAAGCCCTTGCTGCGGTAATCAAACCAGCTGAATCTGGCATCTTCCTCAGGATTAATCAATCGGAAAGTGTCCGCCAATCCCCATTGGCTCAACGCCTCAAACCATTCTCTCTCCTCCGGCAGGAAACAACACTTTCCCTCCCTCAGCCAGCGCTTGCGGTTATCCTCACCTATGCCAATATCGTTATCACCTGGTGCAATGTTAATGTCACCCATGATAACCAGCGGCTGGTCCGGATCGAAATGCTCGTGCAGAAGCTTTCCGAGATCCGCATAAAACTTCCGCTTGGCAGGAAATTTTTCTGCATGAGCTCTGTTTTCTCCCTGAGGAAAATAGCCATTGATGACTGTTAATTCTTCACCGTTCTGCATCTCGAAGGTACCGCAGATAAATCGTTTTTGACTCGTATCGTCATCGTCAGCAAAACCTTTCTGCACATTTTTTGCCGCATTCTTTGACATCAAGGCAACACCGTGATGAGATTTCTGACCATGGAAAACAACCTGATAACCCATTTCATTTATCGCGTCTGATGGAAAGTCAGCATCTATGACCTTGGTCTCCTGCAGTCCAATGATGTCAGGATTATGGGTGTCGATAACTGCTTGTACTTGATGCAGCCGTGCTCTGACACTATTGACGTTAAATGAAACGATTTTCATTGTTGTTCTCAGCTAGCAAATTATCCCGGGCACATGCTCCGCGCATAGAGAAATAGCGGTGGTAAAAGATTTGTATGCGAAATATCCTTTGATTCAATAGGTTATCGACACGAAGAAGGCCAGGGGAGGGTGCCTCCCCGGGTTCTGAAACGCAGTTTACGGACGCTTGCCTTTTATCAGGGTCCTGATCTTGTCCATAAAGGTTTCATATTTAAAGTCGGTGAATTCACCGGCATCGAAATAGATACCGTGCTCCGCGCAAGACTCATACCATATGTGTTTTTGCTTGTCGTCGGAGACTGCCTCCATTCTCTTGCCGCACCTGGGGCAATCAACTTCTTCGATCTTGTCGTGTTCTTTGCCCACCTCCGGATTGCCGGTATCGACGAATTCCGACATCCATTTGCCTTTCAGCTTTTCCACCTCACCGGTATCGAACCAGATGCCTTTGCAATTGGTACAGCGATCGATAGTCAAATCCCTACCGTAGGTTACTTCTTCCATACTGGCATGGCACTTTGGACAATCCATACATTCACCCTTTTGTTATTCTGATTTTGTTAATCCGGTATTTCACTGGTGGCGTTAGGCAATAACGATACTACCAACACCTGAGTTTTCGCACCGCTAGTATACTGTCTCAATTCACTAATGCCTACCGGACTTAACCGCAGCGGATCATTGGGTGAACAACATACATGTGAGCTGCAGTTCGGGAAAATTGAAAGTTGCGATTAAGACCGACGACAGGAAATTGTTGAGAGCTGATGTTCGGTAGATTATCGATAGGGTGCCTATCGCGTGCACAAGGCTTGCTGTTTCATTCTTACACCATGCTTCGTACGTAAGACTACTCTGTTAAAAAGGGCACCCTGATGTGCACATTTATTGTTAATCTAACTTTCACATATATTACGTAAGTCGTTGACTTAAAAAGTAAATTTGGAAATCCGAGACAATCCTGCATTCGCATTTTTTATCTAAAAGAAACTATTTGGCGATGGCGAGAAAGATATGGCGAAGCAGATAACGAGTAGTGCTTGTTTGTGTGCGTTTTGGATTACACGAGTACTATTCATCTTTATTTGCGATTTCTTGCTGGCTTTTCTTGATCGTATTCAACATCTCTTCGGCATGTTGTTTTGAGTAACAGATCGTCATTGCTGTACCGCCTCGCCGAAAAGAACCCTCCAATGATTCAATTATTCTTCTGCTTTTCGAATCCGATGCTATGAATAAATTGTGCACTCGTCCTCTGGCGAATAACTGTGAAACAAGATTCTCTATCTCAGCAAGATCCGATTGGCTGTTAACGAAGACTTCAACAGAGTCAACATCCACAATGGCCACTTGGCCTGGAGAAACCAGGTTGTCATTGAGCACGTTCTTCAAATGCTCGATAACATCTTTGGTCGCAACAAACCCAGTTACATTTATTCTCAGAACATTCTTTTCTGTCTCTAACTCATACTGAATGGTCATATCATTCCAATTTGCGGACACAATGGCGGGAAATGCTATCAAACCTTTTTTGCCAAAACTTTGACTCACATCAAATGCAGTCGATTGTGGAGTTATATTGTTGGACAAAGCCGCTATCGTGGAGAAAAGACGCCGCCCACCGATCCATCTAAAATGGAACCTCACCCCCTCACACAGAGGGAATATTCACGCACGAAAATGAGGTCCCAGTAGCATGACACCATCATCAGAGGCAACATTCAAGCAGGATTACAAAAAGCATCTGCAGCACCTGAAGCTCAAGGGTCTGCAGCCCAAGACCATAGAAGCCTACTCGCGAGCCATGCGTCGCATCTAAAAGTACTTTGACAGTCAGATCAATGATCTCGCTGTGCAGCAGCTGACCGATTTTTTCACCGATCTGCTCAGCACACATTCCTGGAGTGCCGTGAAGTTGGATCTGTACGGGCTCTGCTACCAGCATGTTCTCAACAGACCCTGGAAGTACGTTGATCTGATCAAGCCTCCTCGAGCAACGCGACTACCCGATATTGTCACTGTTGAGGAAGCTGCAAGGGTGTTTAATGCGACCTATAAATTGAGCTACCGGGTCTTCTACTTTG
>JASJXV010000100.1 GCA_030123805.1 Gammaproteobacteria bacterium | reverse complement strand
GCAGCCTTCTCGTCATAGCCGTTCTGCTGACTGATAGTCAAAGCTGAAAACAACACACACACTGTACCAATCAAAACCTTTATAATTCTCATTGACTCGTACCGTGACTGTCTCTGAGGCATTTGCGCTTTGCGTCTTTTCCGCCATAGCGCAAACACCTGTCTCTGGTTAATATAATCCCCTGGTTACCCGATACCCCAGGTTTCAGCGAGATACTTCCAGTTAATAAAATAATACACCGCGAAGGATACGAAGAATATCATGGCAAGCACCAGGGTACCCGGTACGGTTATGGGGCCTTTGCCGATACCTTCGTAGGCTTCTTCAGCAGGGGGTGCGGTGATCATTGAAACGGAACACTTCTCGTTTTCGCCCAGCTTCTTGCCGAACAGCAGCGATCCCACAATAATAATACAGAATGAGGCGCCGCCTATAACGGCCAGCAGGACTGATAATCCATTCAGCGCCATCAGGGTGTTCGCCGCAGCCGGAAATTCATGCACGATGCCACCGGTGCCAGAGAAACTGATATCATAGTGTCGCCGTGGGACACCCAGGGTACCCGCTCCCATCATAAACAGAGCAACCCCTGACATTCCAAGGCCAAACAGATATGGCTGCCAGCTGGCAAGACCTTTCATTATCAATTCTCTTCTGAACAGAATTGGCACCAACCAGTAAGTGAATGCCATAAAGGCGAGAGTTGTCCCCAATACAACAGTGGCATGGAAGTGACCGGGAACATACAAGGTATTGTGGACAATAATATTTATTTGTTCGGCTCCCATCACAACACCTGTAATCCCACCCAGGAATCCGAAGCCAATCAGAGAAATAAACATGCCAGAGAATGTCGGATTACCCCAGGGAGCCTTGCGTAACCACTCAAAGAATCCTGAATTAAAACCGTGCGCTCTTTGTGCCGCTTCAATTGAACCCGGCACGGTCAGACCATGGATCATACTCGCCATAACCGCCAGATACATGGCGTAACTGGTGTTGAACATCTTGAATTCTGAACTGACGCCTGGATCTACCAACAGGTGGTGCGCGCTGGCAAGCTGCAAAAACAGGATATAAAGGAGGAACGCCATGCGGCTCACTTTTTCTGACATTGGCTTGGCGCCGAACACAATTGAGGCAATGGCGTACCAGACGGCAATTTGAGCAGCTATATTGATCTGCTGGGATGAGTGCCCAAATGCCCACCAGACCAATCGATACATGAGTGAATCGATATGGGATATTAGCCCAACGCTCCAGGCCAGAGTCGGTATAAGAATGATTGCACCTGAGACGATTGTAAATACGGCAATGATTGCTGCCGTAATCGCACCAAAGGTAACCAACGGCACAGAACCCTCATAAGTCTTCTCATTCTTGGCGATGACCAGAGTGCCAAAAAATACGAAGCAACCGAACAACGCGCCCACGGCAAACAGGATCAGGCTGAGATAGAACAATGGCGGGGCTTCCATAGGTGCGTAAGACGTGAACATGACACTGGCGTTGCCCTGCAGAACAACATAGTTATTCATCAATGCACCGATCAACATCAGCGCAAAACCTGCCCAGGCAACTTTCGGGGCGGCCAGTCGGCAACCCAGCAGTACTGACGAACAAAAATAAAGTACGGCTATCTCGAAGAAAATACACCAGAATAGCAGCACGTTGATACCGTGCGCTGTAAGCGCCAGATAAAACTGATCGGCCTGAAGCAGATGGACTGCAGGCCAGCGGGTTAAACCCACGCCCAAACCATATATGCCACCCACCAATAGAAACACCACTGCCGCGACAGCATTGGCTTTCATCAGTGCTTCCGCTGATCGGAAAAATTTTAGTCCGGTATCCGGACAAACACGAAACTGTTGATTATCCATGATTCCTCCTAGTCGACTACGTAAATTTTGCCAATCATCAGATGGTGCCCGATGCCGCAATACTCATTACAGATCACGCTGTATTCACCTGTTTTATTCGGCGTGAATTGCACCACATGCTCATAGTCAGGAAGGACCTGGATATTGATGTTAGCCGGTTGCAGGGAAAAGCCGTGTTGCCAGTCCATGGAGGAGAGGTGGAATCTGTAAGATTGTCCTTTCTGCAATTCTAAACTCGGCCACCAGTCCCACAGTCGAGCGACCAGATAGACGTCACTACCTGCCGGTGGTTTAACTACCGGTGTTTGTCTCGGGCCATCTTTTCTGACTGTGTACTTGTCGACCATTTTTTGAGCCTTTGCAAGAAAGGCTTCCGGAGTAGTTCGATAAGTTTCCGTGGATAAATTCTGATCGCCCGTAATGTGCCAGAATGGCATCATGAAAGTCATCACAAGACCCCACACGAAAACCAGCGAGATCCAGAGAAGTTCTGTTTTTTCTATCGGTTCATTCCACCACAATTTGTTTGCCGGTGGCGATAAGCTTGTCATAAGGAGGCCCCCTAATGAAATTATGTGTCTTTAAACTATTTTGACGATTGGACCAATTCTTCTTATTTAGCCAACGGGATGCTCACTATCTCCATTATGCCCCAGATCAGATAAAGCAGAGAAGGAGTGGCGACACCGAGAAACAACAAAATAAATGGATTGTCCAGTAATTTTTGCATCATTGGTATTTGATCTTCATCTTGTTCAGACATGACTGGTTCCTCTGTTAAATAGACTTATCCATTGACACTATACTTGCGTTTAAGCAAGAAGACTTGATTAAGATCAATATTGATAATATTGCAAATAATCACTCAGTATTCGTGTTTATTAAGGACTAACGATGTTTTCCACGATTTCTTGCCTGAAATCAAGCCGTATCGGCTCATGACGCGTTATTCTGGCGACTCAATCCTGAATCTACCTGGATAGAAGGATATTGCAATGCAGAACATCACCCTGAGATTCAAAATCTTTTTGCTTCTTTTTATCCTTGCACCTCATCTCGCTGCAGAGCCTGCCGATTGCCCATCAGATGAATCCTGTGCAGCAGGATTACTCGAAGAGATTGTAGTCACAGGCACGCGGACCCGAAAGAGCATCATGCATAGCCCCGTATCTCTTAGCCTGCTCACAAGTGCACAGATTGATCGCATCAATGCTGACAATGTGGCGGATCTACTGCGGTATCTACCCGGGATATCTATCAGTGATTCGGGTCAGGCAGGACTGAAGCGCATTCGAATTCGTGGCGAAGAAGCCAGACGTATGGCGCTCCTTATCGATGGCCAGGAGTTTACCGATCATCGTGAAGTGGGCGTTCCCATGCTGATTGACCCCGGCATGATTGAACGCATCGAAGTGGTGCGAGGTCCGGCATCCGTTCTTTATGGCGCCAAGGCACTTGGCGGTGTGGTAAATATCATTACCAAACGCGGGGGGTCTCAGCCGCTTCAGGCCAACCTCTCTACCAGCTTCGATACCTCTACCGATGGCTTCCACAATCTGGCTTCGCTCTATGGCGATGTTAGCGACTTCTATTATCGAATTTCAGTGACCACTAACCGTCAACATGATCGGGAATCACCCGAAGGTGAGATCGAGAACACCTCCTACGACAGCAACAGCATGGCTTTCAATCTGGGTAGATCTTTCGTCACTTCCGGAATAGCTTCCGGATTTTTAGGTGACCAGTCCATTGAATTGGTTTATGAGAACTTTGAGTCCAACGCAGAAGTGTTTGTAGAGCCTGAGGTACGATTTACTCCGCCATTTCTGGATTTTGCAATCGATGCGCCACAACGCGACAGGGAGAAGCTCGGGGTTTTCTATCAATTCGAGCCGGGCAATGATTACCTGATCGAGGGTAAGATTAATGTTTTCAGGCAGGTGAGCGATCGGCAGTTCAATACTTTCCCCTCTCTGTTCTTCGGCTTTCAACAGGACTCGGCAATTTTTACGACTTCGGAACTCACTTCGGATGGCGGAGTTGCGCAATTGGACTGGCGTTTGGGTATGGATCACCACCTGATCACTGGGATTCAGTACAATCGCGATCGAGTCGAGCAATCCCGTCATCGGGAAGTTCGGATTAATCTTGGGGTTCCCACCATTGAAGACATTGATGACCGCTCATCCATGACTACCTGGGCGGTTTTCTTGCAGGATGAGTGGCAGCTAGCAGAGAATTGGCACCTGACGGCAGGTGTGCGCGGCTACTTTGTCGATGCCAGTCTGGATGCCACGACAAGGTCAGATTTAGCCACCGGAGATCTCGACGATGATCATATCATCGGCAGTGTGGCTCTGCTTTATTCAGGATTTGACAGCACCAGCCTGCGCGCCACCTTCTCCCAGGGTTACTTGTATCCCTCATTATTGCAGCTGGCCATGGGTGCTTATGCCGGTTCACGTTATGTCAATCCAAATCTTGAGCTAAATCCGGAGACCTCGGATACTTTCGAATTGGGCATCAGACATCAGGGCAGTCAATGGACCATTGAAGCCACTGCCTTTTATACGCAAGCAGAAAACTATATTGATCATCTGTTCTGTACCGCAGCAGATCAGTGCCTCGGCCGCAGAGACAAGAAATACAAAAATATCAGCGAAGCGGAGTCCTATGGCTTTGAACTGGACCTGCAATACCAGTCCATGGATTCAAACCTGACGCCATACGCATATATCGGCTGGTACCAACGGAGTAACCATTTTGCAGCTTTTCGTACGTCAGCCAGCGGTATTCCCGATATTCAGGGCCGGGTTGGTTTCAGGTGGCAGCGGGGATTTGCAGCCAATGAGATCTGGACTGACATGCATGTGCGATTCGAGTCAAGTTCTGAATTGGAAGAGCCGGGTTCGTCCGTCATTGTGCGTGAAGAAAATTCAGGCTGGGGAAGTCTGAATGCCAACGTGGGTTATAACTTTGGCAAGCACTACAGTGTTACCATGAATCTGATCAATCTGACGGACAAAAAATTCAGCACTGCAACCGAGAATTTACTGGCAGCGGGAAGAAGTGTCAGGATAAGACTCGGTATCGAGCTCTGATCGATAGGTAAATCAATCCGCTCGCCGCCTGATAGTCATGAAACCTGCGAATATTGGCTATCACCGGGTAACATTGATCAGGATCAACCTCATCATTCCTACACGGATCTAAACTGCGCACACTCTAGTGTGTTCCTTTGGGAGGGATCGAGATGTTCAAACCACAGTGTCATCGAATTCTTGTTGCTCTGATTGCGATTTTTGCAATGAGTGTGGCATTTGCGGAACAGGCCGCTTCTATTTCTGAGGCTATCGGCAACGGCAAAGGTAAACTGAGTTTCAGGTATCGATACGAAAATGTCGATCAGGACGGGTTCAGGAGAGATGCCGATGCATCGACCCTGAAGACCATGCTTAGTTACAAGACTGCTACCTGGCGCGGTTGGTATTCGGAGCTGGAAATAGATGATGTTTCATATATCGGCCAGGATACGTTTAACAATCTCAGAAATGGCAGGACTAACTATCCGGTTGTCGCAGATCCCAATGGCACCGATATCAATCAGTTCTACCTCGGATTTAAAAATACGGCTAACGATCTCAAATTCGGTCGCCAGCGGATCAACCTGGATAATCAAAGATTCGTCGGGGGCGTCGGCTGGAGACAGAATGAACAGACCTACGACGCCTTATATCTGCAGAACAAATCTATCGAAAATACCATCATCACGGTTGGGTACATGGACAAGGTGCTTAGAATCTTTGGCCCGGACAATGGTGCGCCCGCAAAAAAACTGGAAGCCGACAATTTGATCGTCAATGTCAGCTACAAGCTGGGCGACCTGGGCAAGCTTGTCGGTTACGGATACTTCCTGGACATGGAAGATGCTCCAGCAGCTTCCAACAGCACCGTTGGGGTGAGACTCTCAGGAAATCGGGCGTTTGGGAATAACAAGTTCCTCTACACTCTGGAGTACGCCGATCAGGACGATTATGGTGATAATCCTACAAGTTACTCTGCCCACTACTATTTGTTACAATTTGGTCTCGCGTTTCCTAAATTTACCGTTAAGGCAACTGTTGAGACATTGACAGGAGATAACAACGCCGCGGGTAAAGCGTTTACTACTCCGCTGGCAACCCTCCATGCGCACCAGGGCTGGGCAGACAAATTCCTGAATACACCAGCCGCAGGAATAGAAGATACCTATTTCGGTGTTTCATTCGCCCCCTGGGGAACTAAAGTAAATCTGATCTACCATCAGTTCGATGCCGAGAGTGGTAGCGGTAACTACGGCAGCGAGCTGGATATTTCTGTTGCAAAGAAGATCAACAATAACTTCAGTGTGCTATTGAAATACGCAGCTTATGACGCAGATGACTTTTCTGTTGATACCAACAAACTCTGGGTAATGCTGACGGCGAACTTCTAGGTTCCCCCCTGACACCCTGACTCCGGATCGCCCGATGGCGATCCGGATCTATCACTCCTCCGCTCGCCCCCTTAATAACACCGTTATCATTCGAACAGTCTTGTAACCTCGCAACCTCGCAACCTCGCAACCTTGTAGGTTGGGTTAGCCAAAGGCGTAACCCAACAGTCTTTGCCGTAACCCAACAGTCTCTGCAGTAACCCAACAGATCTACCAAATAAAGAACAATATCCCGGAACAAGGTATAATTCGCGGCGTCCCTATGCCAGCAACCCGATACGCGATCCGACACTATGAAAGTACGAACCCGAGTAGCCCCCTCACCCACCGGCGATCCGCATGTGGGCACCGCTTATATGGCATTATTCAGCATGTGTTTCGCTCACCAGCATGGCGGTGAATTCATCTTGCGAATTGAAGACACAGATGCTGCCAGGAGTACCCCGGAATCAGAGCAAAACATCCTGGATTCACTTAAATGGCTGGGGTTGAACTGGGACGAGGGACCCGACGTGGGAGGTCCCCATGCACCTTACCGGTCAAGTGAACGATTAGCTATCTATCAACAACACGTCCAGGAACTGCTAGACAAAAACCACGCATTTCACTGTTTCTGCAGCAGTGAACGATTGAACGCAATGCGCCAGCAACAGATGGCCACCGGAAAAACCGCCAGATATGATGGCCTGTGCGCGAAACTTTCCAGGGATGAAGCCAACACCCGTGTGACTGCCGGAGAATCCCATGTGGTGCGCATGCAAGTGCCCGAGGCAGGTGTTTGCACGGTGCACGATCTGCTGCGGGGTGAAATCGAGATCGACTGGTCTCATGTGGACATGCAGATCCTGCAAAAAGCCGATGGCAACCCCACCTACCACCTCGCCGTTGTTGTGGACGATCATCTGATGGAGATCACCCACATTATCCGCGGCGAAGAATGGATCAACTCTGCGCCCAAACACATATTACTTTATGAGTATTTTGGCTGGCAGATGCCGGTACTGATCCACATGAATCTGCTCAGAAATCCCGACAAAAGCAAACTCAGCAAGCGGAAGAATCCAACCAGCATCGGCTACTATAAAAAGATGGGCTTTCTACCGGAAGCCATCATAAATTACCTTGGCCTATTAGGTTGGAGTATGCCCGATGAACGCGAGAAATTTTCTCTTGCCGAGATGATCGAGCATTTTGATATTCAGCGAATCTCTCTCGGTGCCCCGGTATTCGATGTCCAAAAACTGGCCTGGTTGAACGGTCGTTGGATCCGGGAAGACCTGGACGATGAGGCCTTTGCCGATCGACTGTCGGAATGGGCGCTAAACAGAGACCACCTGATGCAATTCATTCCGCTGATTAAAGAGCGAGTGGATACTTTCAGCGAAGTGGTACCCATGACCAGTTTCCTGCTGGCAGGTATGCTCGATCTTTCTGCAGATGCTTTCAACCTTAAGAAGCTGGATCAATCACAAATCAAAAAGATTCTTCAATTTGCACTCTGGGATCTTGAAGCCCTGCAACAGTGGGAGAGAGATCATATCAACGATCTGCTGGCCGGTATCGCCGACTCGCTCGATATGAAACTGTCCGAGTTTTTGTTACCACTCTTCATAGCCATATCCGGCAAATCAGTGTCGCTGCCCTTATTTGATTCCATGGAGGTCCTGGGACCGGACTTGAGCAGAGCGCGATTACGCCATGCGATCAATGTCTTGGGCGGAATATCCAGGAAGGAAAACAAGCGCCTGGAGAAAGAATACCGGGGGCTGTCAAAGCCTCAGCCTTGACAGCTTAAAGCTCGATCCTTAGAATCCCTGCCCTTCCTCTGAATTGGGGCTATAGCTCAGCTGGGAGAGCGCTTGCATGGCATGCAAGAGGTCCGCGGTTCGATCCCGCGTAGCTCCACCAACGATTTTTCGCCATGGGCGAAAATATCGGCGCATTGACTCACTAAAAATCATACTACTGGGGATGTTGCCGCATTTTAAATCATACTACTTTGGAACAACAGGGAAGGGGATTTCAATGATGATGCAAGTAATGAGCGAACCGCCTCTCCAGACTATTCTATCAACGCCTGATTCGTCAGCACGCGCATGTCGGTACGCAGTGGTAGCCGTTTATCACCCATGAGTTGAATTAAAGCGATGCCAGCAATTTCCTCCACCGGATCAATCCAGAACGTAGTCCCTGCCGCACCGGCCCAAAAATATTCACCGTGCGAGCGCAGCATGCCACCCGCCGCAACATCATTGACAACGCCGAACCCCAGTCCGAAGCCATAACCCCCGCCTTCGCCAAAAGCGATCTGACCGATCGCTTCACCCGCATCGAAGTCGAGGTGGTCCATCGACATCAGCTCGATCGTTTTTGGCGATAGGATGCGCGCTCCGTCGAGATGTCCACGATTCAGGAGCATCAGGGAAAAACGCATATAGTCATCAAGGGTCGAGACCAGACCCTGCCCCCCCATGAATAAGGTTACCTTTCGTGTATAGACACTATCTTGCGGACGATCAATCACCTCCAAACGTTGCAAAGCATCACTCCATCGGTGGTTGGTTCCAAAACGATGCAGCTTTTCTGCTGGCACCTCAAAGAAGGTATCCTCCATGCCTAGGGGATCGAACAATCTGGACTGGAGAAATTTGTTGAATGGCATATCGGAAACTCTTTCCACCAGGTACCCCAGGACATCGGAAGAGACACTGTACATCCACCTGGAACCCGGTTCATAGACAAGTGGTATCTCACTTAGCCTGCTGGCGAATTCCTTGAGGTCTTCGCTGCTGTCCAGGTCAGCGTTGCGATACATCTCATTTCCAAAAAAACCGTAAGTGAAACCCGCGCTGTGCCGCATCAGGTCCTGAATTGTGGGTGGCCTCAAAGGCTCCCTTGTAACGCCATCCACAAGAACCTTTAGGTCAGCAAACTCAGGAATATGTTTCGACAAGGGATCACTCAGTTTGAAAGACCCTTCCTCGTACAGGATCATCGCAGCAACGGCTGTTATGGGTTTGGTCATTGAGTAGATTCGAAACAAAGTATCCCGTGCCATCGGGACGCCCGTCTCGAGATTCTGCTTGCCAACGGTTGTCACAAAAACAACCTTGCCCTGCCTCGCCACCATCGCGACTGCACCCGCCATTTGTCCCTCATTCACCTGGGTTTGGAGGTGCTGTGTGATCCGTTCAAGTCGTTCAGAAGACATACCTACACTTTCAGGTTTGGTGATCTGGAGATCGCTGGCCAACGCACAGTTGACCAGCAGATAGAAGAAACTCAACCAGATAGACCGCTGCATCACTTTCTCTATCTCGTTATATCAGGCGACACAGAGCATCGTTGTTAGAATTGTTGTGACAACTTGATATAGTATTGCCGCCCAAATGGATTGTGCAAGAGTTCCTCGTAGCCCCCAAGATGAAATAGCGGTTGGGCCATTTCATCAAAAAGGTTCACCACCCCTAAAGTCAGGATCGTTTCCTCATCGCTCTGTCCTGGCAGCAGACCTTCAAATATGACTCGGTACTGAGCGTCAACCTGGATCCATGCGTCAATTTTCTCTGGAGCGAAATTCGACCTGCCGTAGTAACCGGCCAGTCCTCTTACGATTGAGTCATACCGCACTTCGTGTGTATAGTGTACCTGGAGGCTAGCGGCCTGGCTGCCTTTGACCCAACTCAGACCAAGATTGCTTTTTAAACGCGGTAACGGTGGTACCGCGCCAGTGCCATTATTCTGGCCACCTGCACCCTGGACTTGAGGTGAAATCGGCAACAACTGATACGTGTAGTCATCAATATAAGACGCATCTAATCTAACACCAAAATCGCCGATCTCCCCAATCTTGAAGTTGTATATCAGTGACATATCTATCGATGTAAATGACATCTCGGATGCGTTCGATGTGCCTGAGTCAACCCGGACAATACTATTATCGATCACATTTCGAACCACTCTTGAGTCCGAATTTCCCGAAGCCACCCACTGGCTGCCCGTCGATCCAGCTGCATCCATATTCGCTTTATCCAGGTTGACGATATCCTGCGCACTGGTAAAAACAAGGCGATCTTTGAAGTCAATGTCCAGGTAATCCATGGTCAGTGTTAAAGCGTCGGTTATTGCCCAGGTAAAGCCAATATTCCATACGTCAGCATTTTCCGGTTTGAGGTTAGGATTGCCGCCAGAGCAGACGTTAATATAGGATTGGCTGGCGCCAAGTATTTTGTCCTCTACAGAGGTCAACCCACAACTAACAGGACCCGATAGCTGATCTGAACTCGGCGCAATAAATGAGGTACCCCATGAAGCTCGTAAGGAAAGCACATCCATTGGCTGGTAGAGTAACCCTATTTTTGGATCGGTAGTATCCAGACCATCGCCGGAATCCTCATAACGTACAGCAAGTTGCATTTCGAGATTACTTAGAACCGGTACTGCCAATTCACCAAAAATTGCCTTGGTATCCCGATCAAATCGGGTAGGGGTTGCCGGTGTGCCCGCCCACGCATCTCCAAGCCGGTTAATTTCGGCTGGCGTTGATTTGGTGCGTTCCTGGCGATACTGGACACCGAAAGCCGCACCCAGGGTACCGGCAGGAAGTTCGAACACATCACCGGTGGCGACAAAATCAAATAGCCGGAGAGTATCCGTAGTTTCTGTAGCAGCAGGCCGTTGGCGAATAAAATCGACTATGGACTGCGAGTTAGTTGGCTGCATCGTAAAGAACGGATTGAAATACTCGTCCCCTCTGAATCCGCCGTTCCCCAGCAACGCATCGATCAATCGCGATGTCGAATCCGAATAGACACCTGCAAGATTTTCATTCTGTTGGAACGAGAAGGCCACCCAAGCACTCCAGGAGGAATCGGGGACTTCAAAATTAACGGTACCTGTTAGCGATAATCTTTCTGTACCTAGAGCAGGACCTTCTGAGGCGCCATCAGGATTAACGCCATGCGGTAACGTACCCCACTTTCCAAAAGGCCGCCAATTGGCAAAAGTTACATCTTCGTTGAATGGGATACCAGAGGGATCAAGAATAACAATGCCGTTTGCATCCCTGTCCGGGATGCCATTGACATCAAGGTCTTGGGCAAATAGTTCAGTGCCATTGGCGTCCACTGCCCGAAACGGATTAAATGGGTTCTCGCCAACAATGACCGGCAGCAAAGAGACATTTCCTCCTGAAGAGGCGCCAGTGACCCTGATTGACTCCTTGGTTTTACTGTAAAGACCCTGAAATTCAAATTCCACGTTATCATTAATGATCACAGATATATTGGTGTAAGAACCCAGGTACTCACGTGCTGACTGGGAATCCCAGGTTGATCCGTAAGCTAATCGACAATCACCGAAGGGACCAATAAATCCGCTGGTGTTGTTTATTTCAGCCCCTTCATCACTGGCAGAACCATCAGTTTCACATCCCGGGTCGGGGCGAGGGGCACTTGACCCGGTCAGTGCACCAAATTCATCACGCGTCGGTACCCTGAAATTTCCCGGGTTGCCAAAGCCCGAGTCACTGAATCCTGCTCTCAAGTATTCAGGCCTGTCTGTCCATTGAATGCGGCCTCGATCCTCATATTCAACTGCCGCTACAAAACTAACCGTGTCGCTTCTAAAACCGACAATTCCCTCTAAAGTTTTCTGGTTAGAAGAACCTTCCGCATCAGCATCGTAACCGACTTGAATCTTAATTCCTTCAAATGCCTTGACGGGGATAATATTAACCACACCTGACACTGCATCAGTGCCATACAATGCTGAGCCGCCATCCCGCATAATCTCAATCCTTTTTATTGCCAGGGAGGGATATACCGAGTTCACGTCGTTACCAATACGACGTCGGCCATCAAGTAAATTCAGAGTCGCATTGCCCCCCAACCCGCGCAGATTGAAACCGGTTGAGACTCCGTCGGACCCACT
>JASJXV010000204.1 GCA_030123805.1 Gammaproteobacteria bacterium | reverse complement strand
TAGTCATTCCAGGAACTGGGAGTCTGCGCCAGATAGGCATTCATTTCAACCCCGAAAGTTCCTATTATATCCTCAGGTGGCTTATGTCTGGACAGTTTTTGCCACCCCATGCAGCAGAAAATATCGCATATCAGGTGATGGCACCGGGTTTTACTGGTCAGATGCCAATGCGGTGTCTTCTGCACTCTGGTCCGCCATACCGGCGGGTGCAGAGCAGGAGGGGCCAGATCGAAATTGCAGCAACAGTGGGCGAGAAGTTTTCCCAACAGGCACACAGGGGCGCAATATCTAACCGCGTAAACGCCGCGTAAAGTTTTGATCAAAGCGCATCTATCGGTTCAATAGCGAAAGCATCTCTTTTACGGAAGTGAATTTTATACGCGGTCGATTAACTTTTTCTCCCCTGGCAACTTCCTCCGCATCGATAACTGACCAGTCATCGTAGCTAATAAAATCAGGTTGCCGCTCGCGTATCAAATCGCCTGCGGTATCAATACCCGGCTTCTCAGGATGCCAGACTTGTCCTGCTTTCAGGTCTGCCACCATACAAGCGACAGTTTCCTGTGCATCGACCTTATTGGTTCCTATGACTCCGGTGGGACCTCTTTTTATCCAGCCAGCGGTGTACAGACCCGCCAATGGCTCGCCCTTCTCGCCAGAAAGAATTCTACCCTGGTCATGGGCGATAGCGCCCCAGGCCTCATTGAATGGAATCTCCGGCAGCGGTACGCCGCGGTATCCCACCGATCTGAACACCAGGCCAACAGCCAATGTTTCAACCTGGTCAGTCGCCTCGGCCCGGATAGAGCCATCTTCCGCTTGTACGGGTCGATTCTTCACCAGTTTGATGGCGCGAACCTTGCCGTCTGCATCACCCAGAATTTCCACGGGTGATACCAGAAAGCGGAGTTTTACCGATTTCTTCTTAGCCGTTGGTTGCCACTCATCAAAAGATCTGAATAACTCCAGATTTTTCAAGGTTGTTCTGTCCCGCAAACGTTCCACCTGCTCAAGACTCAATGGATCGAGTTCCATGTCTCGCCTGGAGACAGAGATATCGGCATCGGTCAGTTCACCCATCTCCTTGATCTCCGGCGTGCTAAATGCCGCCTGTGCCGGTCCCCGTCTCCCCAAAATATAGATTTCACGCACACCACTATTGCTCAACGCTTCGATGGCATAATCCGCCATATCAGTACTGGCCAGTTCCGCCGGCGTCTTGCAGAGCAGGCGGGCAACATCAATAGCAACATTTCCCAGCCCAATTACTGCCACCTTTTCCTGGGACAGATCAAATTTGTAATCGGTAAAATCCGGATGGCCGTTGTACCAGGCGACAAAATCCGTGGCGGAGTGACTTCCTGATAACTCCTCACCCGGAATATTCAGGTTACGGTCCGTTTGTGCGCCGGTCGCGAAGACTACCTGATGATAATGATGTTTGAGGTCATCAAGGCGAATGTGTTTACCATATTCCACCAGGCCGTAAAATCGGAAATTGGGTAACCGGGCATTCTTGTCGTAAATCCGGGTGACGCTCTTGTACTTCTGGTGATCCGGCGCCACACCTGCGCGAACCAATCCGAATGGAGAAGGCAGGCGATCGAACATATCCACTTCAACAACCAGATCATGTTGTTTCAAAAGATTACTGAATGTATAAAATCCTGCCGGGCCGGAACCGATGATGGCGACTCGCAGCGGATTGGATTCAGTACCGATTGGCGTCATATCACACTACCTGGATGTCCTGATTTAACGCTGATTTAGCGTCCTGATTTGCCGATAGAGAGTATCAGATTAACGCCATTGTGACGACCGCGTTCGATATGGTTCAGTCCAAAAAGGGCTGTCACCACACTGTCATGCCGGACCGGCATCTCGATCGCAAATGAACAGCCTAAATCCCGCAACAGTCTAGTACCCGCAAGAACATTCACGCATAATGATCAAGAAAACAAACCAGGCGCAACTAAAGACATCTGTTGGCACCCACTAGAGTGAACTTTGTCTCTCAACAGTTTCAGCACAAACATCATCTCCTTCCCGGACTGGTCAAGCGGATATCGATTCATGGATAAGTTTGCACGCGACCTGCTAGCCTGGTTCGATCACTCCGGCAGACACGATCTGCCCTGGCAACACAATACATCGCCCTATCGGGTCTGGGTGTCCGAGATCATGCTGCAACAAACTCAGGTCAATACGGTCATCCCTTACTACTTGAGATTCATGGCATCCTTCCCGGACGTGTCGCATCTGGCTGCAGCCGACGAGGACAGAGTTTTGCACCATTGGACGGGTCTCGGCTACTATGCCCGAGCCCGCAATCTGCAGGCAACAGCGAAGATCCTAATGCAAGATTTCAATGGCGAGCTGCCTTCAACCACCACTGAACTGGTTGCCCTGCCCGGAATTGGTCGCTCCACTGCCGGCGCCATACTAGCCATTGCCATGCATCAGCCTGCAGCCATTCTGGACGGCAACGTCAGGCGGGTGCTCGCCCGATTTCATCAGCTTGAAGGCTGGCCCGGCAAGGCGGCTGTACTGAAGGAGTTTTGGCGCACCGCAGAAGAACACACACCCGGAACACGCACTGCTGACTATACCCAGGCAATTATGGATCTGGGAGCAACTATCTGTACCCGAAATAATCCCGCTTGTGATGCTTGCCCCCTTTGCGTAAAGTGCCTGGCACTCAAAAATGGCGCCGTTGCCGAATTACCGCAGCGAAAACAAAAACGCCAATTACCTGTCAAAGCTGTCCAAATGCTGATCTTTGAACTGCCTACCGGCGAAGTCCAACTGGAGAAGCGGCCTCCACAGGGAGTTTGGGGAAGTCTGTGGAGCTTTCCTGAAGCAGAGAATGAACAAACACTAAAACTCAAGCTGGATAAAATGGGGGCATCCAGGGATCAAATCGAAACAGCTAAACTAATACCACCATTTCGTCATACATTCAGCCACTTTCATTTAGATATTCACCCGGTTCACGTAAAATTAGTCACCCAGCCAGATGCCATAGGAGAAAGCGAGAGATCTATTTGGTACGACCCTGGCAATCCAGCCGAGCTGGGTCTGGCCGCTCCTGTAAAGAGGCTCCTGAAAACGTTAAGAGGCACATTATGACACGCATGGTTTTTTGTAAAAAGCTGCAGAAAGAACTACCCGGTCTTGCCAGGGCCCCCTTTCCGGGACCCAGGGGACAAGAGATTTTCGACAACATCTCGCAAGAAACCTGGAATGCATGGCAGCAGCATCAGACCATGCTGATCAATGAAAAGCAGCTCAACATGATGGACAAGGAAGCCCGCAAGTACCTGAATCTGGAAATGGAGAAGTTCTTTTCCGGTGAAGAAGTGGATCAGGCAGAAGGCTATATCCCCCCTGAACAGAAGCCCTGAAAACACCGATTCTGCGGCTTGACTAAGACAACCTCAACGGGTTTAATAGCCGCCTTTCTCGAATGGCCAGATAGCTCAGTCGGTAGAGCAGAGGACTGAAAATCCTCGTGTCGGTGGTTCAATTCCACCTCTGGCCACCAACTCGTTTTGTTAACGGCGGCGTAAAACTGCGCATAAACGGTGAACGTTTTTTTAGGGATACAAGGACACAGGATGGGCCCTGGACAATAGTTCAGAACGAGATTTCATCATCAATGAAGTCTGTCTGTTCATTATTCTGATCCG
>JASJXV010000021.1 GCA_030123805.1 Gammaproteobacteria bacterium | reverse complement strand
AAATATCCAGCGCTGGTTAGCGATGAAATGATGTCAGGATACGGCTAGAGCCAAACTGACAGAGATGGCGGATATGTTCAGTGTTGGCCATTACTCGACGGTGTCGCAGACGATAGGGAGATTCAACCGTTTAATGCAAGAAGATAGGCAGGCAGCCGAGGATTTAAAGGTATTAAGTCAAGACTTGACCCCATTATTGGCTGTGTTCTTGTTTTGCTTTACAGGAATCTGTTATAAACTGGCGAAATTGAGTCAAGTCTTGCAATACTTACACCGGGTGGAATCGGAAGACAATAACTAAAAAACACCATGTGTTTATTGCGCTGAGGGAAATAAAGGCTATGCGTCCGGAACGGATCGAACGTGAAGAAGATGTTTTTGTTGATGTCATTCAGTGTCAGGAAAATCCTGATCTGAACCAGACATCCATGTCCTGTCGAACTCTGGATGTATCGCAAAACGGACTGAAATTAGTAACTGGCCTGCTTCTGCCGCCTGCCACTGTTCTGGGTCTGCGACTCGACTTGTCCTCTGTCCTCTATCGTCTGGAAGGTGAAGTACGCTGGTGCCTGGATGATCACGGATGTCGTGCAGGATTGTTGCTGGATAGAGAAAGCCCTGATTTTGACGCCTGGATTCGTATGTTTGAGCCTGACATCGAATAGGCTCGAGAGTAAAAGGGGTCAGGCCGCGCCTTTTGGGATACCGACTGATTCTATTCGCCCATTCTGCGGAGATCACCTATGCTGGAAAACCCCAATCCGGTTTGTTTATCGTGACAATCCGAGAAAGGCAAAAGGCAAGACCTGACCCCGCTTTCCCGCGAGCGGGGTGGGCTTTTCGCAATAGACCGCTGCACCTCTACGCCCGCTATGATATTGATAGGTCCGATCATTGACCTTCAGGCGAATCAACACGCCTGGAGTCAGCATCTGCGTGTAGAAATACCCGGGCTTCGGGCAACCAGCGCTGCTGTCGGGCCAGACGACATGCCGGGCCTCGATGACGGTGATAGTCGCTGGCTTCACTTTAAGCCGGGACGCCAGATCCTTTCGACTCTGTTCAGTCAACTCAGTCAGTCGCTGCGCATCGGTTTGTTCGGCTGACAACCGATTTTTTGGAACTATTTCAGTTGCGCTATCCGGATATTGGCTGGTCGCCATGCCCCGGTCTCCTGGCGTAGACGAGCACCCCACCGAAAACGCAACGGACACAAGCGCTGCAATGAGAACACCAGACATGCCTGCACATCGCTGAATTCTAACGTGATTTAATAGACCCATATGACGACCACCGATTAACACGCAACCAGATTCGCCAACGCTATCGCCTAATCACCATAAAAACAATCAGTTTTTGGCAGGTGGTGCTTGCTACGGGTGCAGACTAGCTATTCAGAATTGAAAAATAGGCGACAAGACTAATCAGGCAAATAATGGTGATCACGGTATGTATCACGCGACTGGAGTCGTTCTTAACACTATCCAACATAGTCATCCATGACTTTGTTACTAATTCAATCATAAAAAAAACTCTCTTTTTGATCGGTTAATTTACAGCTTCTAGTTAAGCTGTAACCTCATGCAGTTGTAACAAATAATTGTTACCTGAATTTACTTCGAAAATACGCAGGAAAGATTGATATAACGCAATTTTTTGTGAAGTTTTGTGACTATTTTTTAGCGATATCATCGCGGCATATACGAAACTATACTATGCAATGATAGTACTGGATGATGAATAACCTCTGATATCCGGATTAGTCGTCCGTCCGGGAAATAAGCGCCATACCTCGATCCATAGCCTTGCAATTGATTTCTGCAACGGCAGATGGCTGATAACGTGTAATTGAAGTCCTCAGCGCTGCCAGTGGAAAGAGTTCGGATTGCTTCAGCATTGCTGCCAGCGCGATGATCCCGATGGAGAGTCTGCCCACATCTTTCGCAGCTTGACCAAACGGCAGTTTTACCAGATGCGCATTTGTATCAGGCAGCGCAAGTTCTTCGTCAACCATCAAAAGACAGGTGGTGGGCAGCTTGCCGATCCAGGTGTGAGTTTTCTTCAATCCGTCCTCCGAAAACACCAGGAAGTAATCCGGGGAATCAATTGCAGAATACTCAATCCGCGTCGGCGACAGGTTGACCTCAGACACCGAGTGACCAGTCATTACCGTAATGGGATAATCATCTTTCTGCGTTGCATGCAGACCCGAAAGCATTCCTGCCATGGAAAATATACCGGCAGCCGAACGAATTTTCTGACCTGCACTGCCCGCGATGACTATGCCTGTCTGCCGCTCTAATGCGTGATCAAACCCCTGCTCCAGGATGTCCAGTTGCCTGACCGCTGCAAGATGACTGGACTGCTTGCGATACTCTGCACCAAACTCAGGTCGCGTCTTGTTCACCAGCAGACCCGTTTCAAATCCTGATTTTTCCACCAGGTTATAGAGTTCCTTCTTGTTGTACTGATTACGCGGCATGTAGTAGGCGGTGCAGAGTTCCCACACATCCAGCAGTGCAAATCCAGGGTGCCTTACACCCTCGACAATCCGATCGGGGAGATCATTTTCATAGCCAATGCCGCGATACACCCAGGTAGCGCCAGCCCCTGCCACCGTGGCGCAAATATCCATGGCAGCCTCTATATTCCCGGCTGGCGTTGTGGCCGTAAATGCACCGCCGGGCGTGGTCACTGAATGCTGCCCCCCCGTCATACCATAGTTGAAGTTGTTGGCAACAATCAGGGTGATATCGACATTACGGCGGGCAGCATTAAGGAGGTGGGTGCCACCGATCCCGCAACCACCGTCACCCATTAACACGATTACTGTCAGTTCCGGTCGGGCCAGCTTCAACCCTGTCGCATAGGTTAGTGAACGGCCATGCAGACCATGAAAAGCATTGGCTACAAAATACCTGTCTGCTAACCCGATACAGCCTATATCGGTAACTATCACCACCTTTGCAGGATCGGTTTGTAATTTTACCAGTGCCCGGTCCAGGTCTTTCAGCAAACGCTCGTGGCCACAACCGGGACAAAAAGGCAGAGGCCCCAGGGCATCGGTCATATAGCTCTTGTAGATGGGTGCACTCATGCCAGGCCTCCCTTTGCAATGATTTCAGCCGGGGAGATTAAGGTCGTATCCATCTTGTTGACGCCGACCACTTCTATTTCAGAGGCTGCAAGTCGCTCAATTTCCAGCCTGTATTGCCCCATATTCATTTCCGGAACCAGCACTTTTCGCACCCCGGTGAGTGCCGATTTTATGATCGTCTCAGGCACCGGAAAGAGGGTCTGCAGTACCAGAGACGATACTTTAATGCCGCGCTGCCTGAGTTCACTGACGGCGACATTGACCGATCGGGAGACGACGCCATAACTGATGATCAAAACTTTAGCGCCCTGCTCCATATCCTGCCTGTACAGAGCAATCGCATCGGTTACAGCCTCAATCTTGGCAATGTAGTGATCGATCATTTCCTGAATCACTTCAGGATCGGATGTCAGGTAGCCCTCTTTATTATGGGTCGATGTGGTGTATTGGGTTACATGAGGACCGCCAAAGTCGGATATCAGGGGTACCTGTGCAGGCAATTCAAAATCATGCGGTTGATAATCGGCTGTTTCCGGGGCACGGCATCGCTCCACATTCGCTGGCAACTCAATGGCATCAAGATCAACGCTCTCCCGGGTTAATCCGATCTCCTTGCTGGTTAGCAGGAACACCGGCACCCGGAGTTGCTCCGCTAAGTTAAAGGCTCTGACAGTCAACTCATAAGCCTCTCCTGCCGATGCCGGGCTCAACGCAATCATGGGCATGCCGCCGGATGTCACCCAGCGCGAAAACTGAATATCGCCTTCTGCGCCTTTGGTTGCCGATCCGGTTGCCGGTCCCTGGCGCTGTACATTGACGATCACCAGGGGTGTTTCACCCACAATAGCCAGGCCGATATTCTCGCTGTACAAACTGATGCCCGGGCCGCTGGTAGCCGTCATGGCTTTTCGCCCCGCCATGGCAGCGCCAATGCAAAAACCCATGGATGCAATTTCATCTTCAGCTTGCAAGGCTACCCCGCCATTTGCGGGTAATAGTTCCAGCATATACTGCAATATGGTCGATGCCGGTGTAATCGGGTAACCTGCAAAAAATCCACACCCGGCTTTAATAGCGCCCCGAGCAATGGCTTCATTGCCGTCGATAAACACCTGTGCCATTTGTATATTCCTCATGCGCCATGGGATTATCGATGCTCGTTCTGCGTCTGTGTTTTCAATCCGCACCACCCAATTGACAATTTCCGTATTATAGCGCACGTTTTCATCTTGAATTATGACCGATCGTCAAATCCGCAGATAAACGCCACCCCGGAATCTGACTGATCCGATTTCCGCATGGCTAGACAACCGACTGGTCGACCTGATGTAATTCAACTAATGAATCGGACGGCACCAAAATGACGACACCGGACTTGGCTGGGATGACTTACGGGAGCGAGATAAGGTAGTTCGGAAGCTAATGGCTTTAAAGCGCAAATATCCGAACGTCAAGACAAACCTGGTCGAACATGACAGCCATGTATACGGCATCAATAACCGTGGCATTCAGATACTCATACGTTTTTAGCAACTTCGTGGGCCCGATGCATCACGGCATGAAGACAATCTGCTCAGTATCAGGTACATTCCCACAAACCATCACTGAATTCGGGTTCACGCCATGCAAACCGATACTGAATTATCTGCTCTGCAAAGATCAAAACAACTTGTATCTCATATTTTCGGCCCTCGTCCCATCTGGATGAATGCTTTGATGGTTTTTTGTGCCTACATGACATTCATTTATTTGCCCTGGGATCTGTTTGTCAAACCGGTGGCGGAAGATCAGGAGGTCTGGTTTGGAATTCTTCTCACCGGTTGGGCGGCCAAAGCAACCGAACCGCTACATTGGGCCATATACGCTGCCGGGACCTGGGGGTTCTGGAAAATGCGATCCTGGATGTGGCCCTGGGCATCCCTCTATGTACTACAGATCGCATTCAGTATGTTTGTATGGCAATTTCTGCACATGAGAGGCAACGGTATATTGGGAGGGCTGGCAATCACAGCACCGTTTCTGCTGCTCAGTGTGGCACTGTGGCGAACCCGTTGGCGTTTTGACCCTGAAACTGAAGCGTCGCCCGAACAGGGGGAAACCTCTGAAAACAGTGCGAAGGACTGATATCGCCGGTCAGATAAAACTCGCTATCGCAATCCACATCACCCAGATAGTGAAGGCTCCGGTGACACCCAGCAGCAATATCAGACCAAGCATACTGGTTACTGTGGTAATCTGTGTTGCCCTGTGCACTAATCCCTGCGTCCTGGAACGATAGTAGATATTTTCCAGTGACAGCTCCAGAAAGTGAGCGATCTCTTCCATAAATTTCAGATCAGCATCACTGAATTTGTGACCATACATCCTGTTTAGCAACTGCACTGCACCAGTAATCTCTTCACCATCAAGAGAGCGAATGGGAATACACAGCAGGTCCCGGGTTACGAAACCGGTTTCCTGATCAATTTGTTCATGCACCCCTGCCCTCTCTTCCACGTCATTGATAATGATGGGTTTACCCGTGGCTATCACCTCACCCACAATAGAGTCTGTATCATTAGCGACATCAATCTCTTTTTCCATTACCCCCGTCCCGGCTTTAAGCCACACCTCCGCCTTCACGGGATCATTAATAAATATGCTGCAACGCTCTGCACTCACCACCTTCGGGATGACTCTCACAAAGAAATCCAGCAACATGTGATGCCCTTCATCCCAATCAATATCCAATTTAGGTTGCTGGTCACGCAGGGAATCGAACTGCGCCATTATTTTTGTGAGCATTGATAACACCCCAACTGTAGAACGATCATCCAACTATCGCTGTAAGATAAGACAGCACCATGATCCAAGTCAACGAATTACGAAAAAGCACCACCGCCCTTCGCTCTTTCAGCCCGGTGAACCATGCTTCCCGGATTTCCAATAAATCACTCACCCAACCGGCTAATCGAGGCAAACAGAAGTCAGAGCAGCGGCACGGCATTCTTCAAACCCGATGCCGCTGATACCGGTCGAATACAGATAAAAATGTACGGCCCGGAAGATATGCCCGATAACGAGGCGTTCGAAGATTTCTGCAAAGCAAGAGCAACGATTTTACAGGAAGACCTCTCAGCCTGTGAATCAGTGCAAAGGGGTCTGCATTCCAAGGGTTACAATCAGGGTCGCTTTATTATCGATCAAGATAAACAGCTGCTATCAGAGAGTGGCGTACACCATTTCCATCTAATGGTTTTGCGCGCCCTGGAAAGTTAGCTCTAGTGTTCACCCGTGATCGGGACAAATCTCACCGGCAAAACATTCTTCTGTGTCAGTGAACCGTCGGCATGTTTGGTTATTACCAACAGATGCTGAACCGCAAACTGCTCACCAACCGGAATGACGAGTTTGCCTTCCGGTTTTAACTGTTCAATCAGTGCCGGAGGTACTTCAATGCCCGCTGCTGTGACAATGATGCCGTCAAATGGCGCCTCCTCCGGCCAGCCAAAGAAACCATCGCCTACACGCACGTGAACATTGGTATAACCCAGTCTCTGCAGTCGTTCCACAGCCTGTTCTCCCAGCGTCTCGACAATTTCAATGGTATACACTTCCTTGACCAGTTCGGCCAGAACTGCCGCTTGATAACCGGATCCTGTACCCAACTCAAACACTTTGGAGGTCTCATCCACTGCCAACAGATCCGTCATCAGGGCCACAATAAATGGCTGCGAGATGGTCTGCCCTTTACCGATTGGCAACGGTTGATTCAAATAGGCATCGCGCTGCACAGACTGAGGTACAAACAGATGGCGTGGCACCTTTCCCAACGCTTTAATCACGTTGGCGCTCAACTTCTCCTTGCCCAGATAATGACGGGAATTGTAAGTGTCAATTTCGACGGCTCTAACCATCTCCTGGCGCATTTTTGCCCAATCCTCCGCTGATGTATGGATCGCTGTAAGCATGCCAATGAGGACAGCGACACAACAACTGAGTAGTTTTATATCTTTCAAGTATATTCCGACATCTTCAGACGTCAATTTATCCTTCTCGATTGGGAGATCAACCATAAAGCCTCCCATTAGTCAGTGGATCACCTGCTGCGTTTTGCACGCATCGCCGTGAAAGGTAATAGGCTTATTTTCGTCAACATCCGAGTATTGTCAAGCATCCTGAGGCCTTTGCGATTTCAAGAATTGCAAGCGTGCTAATCCGGCAAGCCAAGCACCCGTTTGGAGATAATATTGAACTGGATTTCGTTGGTGCCGCCATAGATGGTGATGGCCCGACTGCCAAGCCAGGTTCGGGTCGCTTCCAACTCGGCGGCAGAAAAACCATTTCCTTCCCAGCCATAACCCTGAGATCCCCTTAAAGCAACCTGCATATTTGCTGCATCCCTGGCCAGGCTGGAACCATACACCTTGAAGATTGAGGTGGTATCCCCCAGTGTCTTACCGGATCTATTTTCCTGCCCCACCCTCTGCTGGGTCAAGCGGAACGCATGAGAGTTCATGTTGTGCCTGATTACCTGGTCGCGAGCGGCGGCATCAGCGATTTGCCCGGCGTCTGTCTCACCCATATATTCCTTGGCAATATTTTGCAACCTTCCCGGAGCAACCTGCAGGGCCCTTCGGCCTCCACCTGCACCCAGACCGCCCTGTCCAGACCGTTCATGTTGCAACAATCGCTTGCCAATGCCCCAGCCGTGATTGAGCTGTCCGATCAGGTCATTTTTATCGGCTCTGGCATTATCAAAAAAAGTCTCGCAGAAAGGTGATGTACCTGAAATCAGGCGTATGGGTTTGATTGTAATTCCGGGTTGATCCATGGGAAGCAGAATAAAACTGATACCTTCATGCTTTGGCACATCCGGATCGGTACGCACCAGCGCAAACATCCAATCAGCGAATTGAGCACCTGAGGTCCATATTTTTTGACCATTGATCTCAAAATAGTCACCCTTGTCCACAGCCTTTGTGTTCAGACTCGCCAGATCTGATCCAGCGCCTGGTTCGCTATAACCCTGACACCATGCAACTTCACCCCTGGCAATCCGCGGTAGATGGCGTTGTTTCTGTGCCTCGGTTGCATATTCCAGCAGGGTCGGTCCAAGCATGCTGATGCCCATGCCCATCAAAGGAGTTCTTGCCTGGATCGCATTCATCTCCTCAACCAGCACCCCATGTTCCTCCGCGGTTAACCCTCCCCCACCATATTCTTTTGGCCATTGCGGTACGGTCCAACCTTTTTCTGCCATGCGGTCCAGCCAAAGCCTGGTATCTTTATCTTCGATTTTTATCTTGGTGCTACCCGAGGGAAATTGCCCGGGGCCCCTGGCGCCTTTGCCGCAATTTTCAGCTAACCAGTCTTTCACTTCTTCTCGAAATATTTCTATGCGCATGTTAAATTCCAGTGTTTTTAGCTGGTTCCGGCTTGCCGTTTAACTCTACACTAGTAGGAGAAGAACATCTGCAAGCCATCTAAAAAGGGATGGAAACGGCAGTTTCTATTGAGACAGGTGCTAAACAAAACCGAGAAGCAAGCAAACAGCCAGCGATACCACCACCCACATTACCATGCTGCCGGTCAGGCCCGGGCGCAACATCCAGTTGGCCGCTTCATGCCGGGATGCAGAGAGCAAAAATTTGTCCAGATTTCCTCTAAGGAATTGCTGGAGCGTTATTTTGCTATTTCGGACGAACCCGAAACAAGCGCGCAATGTTGTTGGCACCGCGCGTCGATATAACCAATCCACGTCCAGATTCACGGAGTGCAATTCCGGCGGATACAGACGCTGAAGATTCAGCCAGGCAAACGCCAGCGCCGCGAAGAACAGCAATTGCGTTTGCGCCAGAACATGCGTCGCGTCATAGGGAATGTAGCCCGTATCAAAAGGTAACAGCGCATAGAGCACCGCCGGGTAAACCCCGATCGTGACGCACAACACCGCCGCGATAAACATGGCCGTTAACATGTTTTTAGGCGGATCCGAGGTACGTATACCTGCGTCATGCGCGAAAAAGGCGAAGTAGGGAATCTTGATTCCTGCATGGTGAAACACCCCAGCTGAGGCGAATAGCAGAACTAACCAGATCCAGTCGTAGCCGTTTTCCAACGCAGCGCTCATGATCATCGATTTGCTGACAAAGCCGCTGAATAGAGGAAATGCCGAGATCGAGGCGGCGCCGACAATACACAGTGCAGTGGTCTTTGGCATGCTTTTATAAAGCCCGCCGAGGTCGGAGCCGTTAATGCGCCCGCTCATATGCAGGACGGCGCCCATCGACATAAACAACAATCCTTTAAAGATAATATCGTTGAACGCATGCGATACGGCGCCGTTGATCGCCAGTGCCGTGCCTATGCCGATCCCGCACACCATAAAGCCGATCTGGTTGATCATGCTGTAGGCCAGCACGCGGCGTAAGTCGTTTTCTATCACGGCAAAGAAAATCGGAAAGCAGGTCATGGCAGCACCGATGTACACCAGCAGTTCGGTACCGGGATAAGCGCGCGCCAGCATATAAACGGCTACCTTGGTCGTGAATGCACTCAAAAAGACGGTCCCGGTGGGTGTGGCCTCCGGGTAGGCGTCGGTAAGCCAATTGTGTAGCATGGGAAACGCACATTTGATGCCAACAGCGATAAAGATCAACCAGCCGTGGATGCCATTGAGCCCGATCTGTTCGAATGCAAGGGTGCCGTTATGGTCGGCATAAAACAATGCGCCTACCAGCAGGATGACGCCCGACAGGGCCTGGATAACAAGATAGCGCATACCCGCTACGTAGGCGCGCGGCGTGCGTCTGGTCCATATAAGAAACACCGAAGAGAAAGCCAACAACTCCCAGAAAACAAACAGAGTCAACAAATCACCGGCAAATACAGCCCCCAGAGCACTACCGACATACAACATGCCAGCAATTTTCTCCACGGTATCACGGACGTGCAGTGCGTAAATAATGCTGATAAAAGCGGCGATGTGAAACACATAACCGAACATGAAGCTGAGCTTGTCAGCACGGTAAGGTATGAGTTCAAAGTCGAGAAATGCGAGCCGCAAATGCACTCCTTCGGGGACAGTCCAAAGTTGAATCACGCCCAGTATCGGAACGGCAATCATCAGCAGCGACCGCAACGAACCGCGGGTAATCAACGCCAACAGGGCGCCGACGTAAAATGGCACAAAAGGCGGTAACTCAAGCATCCACATTGTTGTCACTCTCTATGCCTTGCAACTCGTGACTATCGTAATAGTTCTCCGGCCGCATCAAGAACTTGCGCATCCATTTGGCAATCAGCACCAGCAAGACGCAGCCGACAAAGCCATAAATCGCATAGAAACCCCACAGGTTCTCCCAGCTATGCGTCGTGTGACGAGGCAGGATGAAATCCATGGCGAATAGAAGCGCGCAGATAAGGTACAAGATGCGCAGGATCCGCTTGACGTTTTGCGGATTGTCGAATAGATGTTTGTCTTTATGGTCCATGATTCAATCCGGGTGCATTTAGAATGGCGTTGACCAGCTCGTGTAGCGATTGCGGGAACAGAAATAATGCCACGCAACCCAGCGCGGTTATTGACAGTGCTATCAGCGAGAGCAACGGCGCCTCTTTGATACCGGTGCTAAAGGTTTGAGCGCTCTTGGCCGGGAGGAATGCGCGTATCGGAATAGGCAGAAGATAAGCAACATTCAACAATGCGCTGAGCATTAACACGGCCATTAGAATCCACTGCCCGGTTTCTAAGGTTGCCATCATCAGATACCACTTGCTCCAGCTGCCACCGGTAGGCGGAACACCGATGATGCTGAGACTGCCGATGAAAAATGCAGTCATCGTTATGGGCATTTGTCGGCCCAGACCCTGCATTCGGCTGATCTCGGTTTGATGCGCCGCCGTGAGGATCGCGCCCGCACAAAAAAACAGCGTGATCTTGCCAAAGGCGTGCATTACAATATGCATTGCACTACCGGTCAGTGAAGTACCAGTCGCCAGCAACGCGCCTATCGTTATATAGTTCAGCTGACTAATGGTTGAATATGCCAGTCGAGCCTTTAAATTGTCCTGGCGCATGGCTATCAGCGACGCCAGCAGTACCGAGGCACCGGCAAGGTACAGCAGACCCTGGGTGGTGGGAAGGATACCCACCAGATCGATGCCGAAAATAAATACAACCACCTTCAATAGGGTGAACACCCCTGCTTTGACCACGGCAACGGCATGCAGCAGTGCGCTCACAGGCGTCGGCGCGACCATAGCAGCCGGTAACCAGCGATGGAACGGCATGATCGCTGCCTTGCCGATGCCAAAGACAAACAACACCAGTAAAACTCCCAGGACGTAGGATGAGGGTTCGTTGCCAAAAACGCCCCCGTGCACAAAGTCCAGCGTACCGGCCAGAAGCCAGGTGCCGATGATAGCCAGCAAGAAGAAGACGATGGATGTGCCCAACAACAGTCCCAGGTATACCCGACCTCCCTGTCTGGCCTTTTCAGTGCCTGCGTGAGTTACCAGTGGGTAAGTGGATAATGTCAGAAATTCGTAAAACACAAACAATGTGAACAGGTTGTCGGCATAAGCCACGCCCATGACACAGGTAATCGCGATGGCAAAGCAGGCATAAAACCGCGTTTGATGCGGTTCATTGTGAGCGCGCATATAACCAATGGAATAAATGGTGGTAACCGGCCATAGAAAACCGGCAATGAGGGAGAACATCACACCCAGCGCTTCGATTCTGAATTTGATGGCCAGTCCAGGCAGCGGCTCCAACCACAGGACGCTGACGATTGCACCGTTATCGAGGGCCATGTATAAATTGACAACCAGATATAACAGCAGCAAGCCGGCAGTGATGCTTATCGCTTCGCGTATATTCGGATAAGAGCCTGCGGCGATGATACCGGCAGTTGCCAAAACCGGGAGCACTATACTCAACTGCAACATTGTTTCGGGCGATAACCACATCATGGCTCAACTCCGAACAACATTTTTGCGATTGATTCGCTTATACCAACCGTCAATCGCGTATCAAGGCCGAAATAAATATTGGCCACCACCAGCATCCAGGTCGGTATCAGCAAACTCAGTGGTGCTTCTCTCACCTCTGCATTGCCAGGCGCTGGAAGTTGGAAATACGCGGCTTCGACAATGCGCCAAATATAGATTACAGCCAGCAGTGAACCCACCAGAATAAATACCGCAACCGGCCACCAGCCCCGTTCCAGTACGGCTGCCACCAGGTACCATTTGCTGACAAAACCGACCGTCAATGGCACGCCTATCAGACTTAAACCACCGATAACGATCGCGGCCATGGTCCACGGCATGCGCTTGCCCAGCCCGGCAAAATCGCTGAGCTGAACCCCGCCAACGCGATACATTACGGCGCCCACTGCAAGGAACAGGGCGCCTTTCATCAAGGCATGATTAAAGAGATGCAGCAACGTTGCCATCAGTCCCGCCGGATTGCCGATGCTAAACCCGAGAATCATGTAGCCAACCTGTGCAACACTCGAATAGGCCAGAATGCGTTTGACGTTTTGCTGAAAAATCGCTGTCGTTGAGGCGATAAGAATTCCGGCCAGGCTCAACACCAGGAAAATATCCTGTAAAGGAAAGTGCGAGAAGGAAAACTCCACCCCGAATACTGAAAAAATAAATCGTATCAGTATATAAACGGCGACTTTAGTCGCAGTGGCGGCAAGCAAGGCGGTGACCGCAGAGGGCGCATAGGCGTAAGCATTGGGCAACCACATGTGCAGAGGGAACAAAGCCAGTTTCAAACAGACGCCGACGATAAAGAAGGCAAAAGCGGTGAACACCGTTCGCGAATCGGAGACCTCCGGCAATCGTTGTGAAAGGTCGTACATGTTGAGAGTGCCGGTCATCACGTACATCAGGCCGATGCCGATCAGGATAAAGGTGGCGCCGATCGTACCCATAATTAAATACTGGTAGGAGGCCCAAAGGGCTCGGCGATTATTACCCAGGGCGATTAGCGCGTAGGAAGACAAGGCGGATATTTCGAGGAACACGAAGACATTAAAGAGGTCGCCCGTGGCAGCGATGCCCAGCAATCCCGCCAGGCACAGCAAGTAAGCAACATAAAAAAAGGTGTGCCTTTCGGCAGCGAGCTCGCTTTGGATACTGGTGTGTGTTGAAAGCAATATGACGGTGCTAATTGCAGATATGATCAATAACAGATATGCGTTGAGCAGGTCAATACGATACTCGATCCCCCAGGGCGCACTCCACCCACCTATCTCATAGATGATGGTACCGCTTTGCACTACCTGCTGTAACAGCGCCACACTGATGAGAAAGACCATAGCACTCGCAATCAGCGCGAACAACCATACCAACCGGACTGGTCGCAGCATCAAACAGATCGGCGCCGCCATCAATGGAACTATGACCTGCAATATGGGGAGATGCGTTAACACTCGTGAAGATCTCTTGCCTGTATCTCCTGTTCTTCAATAGTGCCGTAGGTTTCCTTGATGCGGATAACCAGCGCAAGAGCCAGCGCCGTCGTTGCAATCCCGACCACAATTGCCGTCAGAATCAACACATGGGGTAATGGGTTCGAATATAATTCAACGCCATGCTCCAGTATCGGAGCGGTGCCGCCGCTGATGTAGGACATACTGATGTAAAGGATAAAAACGGACGTTTGCAGGATGCTTAAGCCGATCACCTTCTTCAGCAGATTGCCATGTGCGATAACCACGAATAAGCCGATCATCATCAGCGCGATTACCACCCAATAGTTATATGTCCCCAAAATCATTCCGGGCTGACCTCTTCGCTGACCACGCGGTCGCTGAAAGAAAAAAAGATAATGATCATTGCCGCTGCAACGGTAATACCCACGCCTAACTCAACCAGCAATATCCCCAGATGCTGGCCGTCGACAGGGTCCGGCAACAGCGCGCTATAGTCGAGGAAATTTCTTCCCATCAACAGGGAGACAATCCCAACGCTGCCGTAAATAAGCACACCGAGCGCAGCGAGAATTTGGATCACAGTCCGGTTGACTACTTGTTGCGCCGCATGTGAGCCGAACACCATGGAATACAGGATGATAGCTGAAGCAAATATGACGCCAGCCTGAAAACCGCCGCCTGGACCATAGTCGCCGTGAAACTGCACATAAAGGGCAAAGATCAATATCAGGGGGATCAGCATTTTGACCACAATCCGGAGAATCAAATGCTGCTGCATGGCTGCAGCATCACCATCGTGATACTTGTCGTGGGGATGTGTCACGGCCAGCAGCCCCATAACGCCAACACTCGCCGTAAATACCACAACGAGTTCACCGAAGGTATCGAAACCACGGTAACTGGCTAGAATCGCAGTCACAACATTCCGCACGCCTGTCTCTTGCATGGAGTTCTGGATGTAATGCGGCGCTACGTGTTGATGAATCGGAGCGGAAGCGGAAGCGAAAGGCGGTATATCCCATGTGCCATAAATCAGCAGCGCGCCACTAATCAGCACCACGACCAGCGCCAGCATGGATCGGTACGATGAATTGTTTTGATGGGGTCCCGTCAAAGCCAGGGCCTTCAGCATAAGCAGAGTTGATATTCCCGCGCCGACCACAGCTTCAGTAAAGGCGACGTCCACTGCATGCATGACGACAAACAGGCTGGCGGTCAACAGACTGTAGATACCCATGAGCATTACCGCGGCAAACAGGTCTTTGACTCTGGCTATCGCCAGAGCTGTGAACAGCAAAAATCCCAGCAGGACGATATCGATTATAAGTTCGATGGCATCTCTCCTTATCTTGTGCTTTTATCCCTGTACAACAGGGGCTTTAGATTGCCATGCATGGCCGCTTTTGCCAGTGCGTGGCTTGCCGCCGGACCGGTCAACAAGGCAAACAGAAGTACCAGAATCAGTTTCAACAAGACTATGAGGTGTGTTGACTGCAGCATCAGACCTACCAAAATCAAACCCGCACCCAGCGTATCGGTAACCCCAGCAGCATGCATGCGTGTATAAAAATCCGGAAAGCGCAACAGGCCGACACCGCCGGAAACACAAAAAAATCCGCCCAGAATCAGCAGTATCCCGCTACCGATATTAAGGAGAAGGTCAATCATGATTTCCATCTGTAAAGTTTGGTCGGTTATATTCAAAAAACCGAAGCACGCCGATTATACTGATAAAGTTAATCAGCGCATACGCCAGGGCGATATCAAGAAAATCAGGTCTTGCCGTTAAAAAACCCAGTACGGCGATCAACAACACCGTTTTTGTGCCAAACATGTTTACGGCCAGAATACGGTCATATAGTGTCGGCCCAATAAATGCTCGTATCAGTGCCAACATCATCACAATTAAAATGGCAGCCGCCACGCCGATCAACATCACAATTCCAACAGGTTAACCCGGCGTTCCATTACACCGGATTTCAATTCCTCAACAGCTTTCCTGGTCAGGGCATGCACGGTAATGGTATCCCCCTCAAGGTCTATCGCGACCGTACCGGGTGTGAGCGTGATTGAATTGGCGTAGATCACTTTAACTATATCCGTTCTTTGACTGGCTTTGAGAACAAACCGGGTCGGACTTATGCTGGAGTTACCCCTCCAGATACGGTACACAACATCTACATTGGCCAATATGATGGCCTTGAGCAGCCAAAGCCAATAACCGGGTATGCGAAGCGTTAAGTGCAGTGGTTGAGATTCGTGATCCACCATATCCATCCTGTGCGATATGAACATCACAAGCGCAACAGAGACTGCCCCAAGAAAGAGTAGCAGGGGAGTGTAGTAACCCGAGTTGAGCAGCCAAAAAACCGCAAGAAGTAGCGATAAACTTATGCTATGTCGCATGCGAAATCCCCTGAACGGGTACTGGCGCGGGAATTACTGATCACTTGTCATTCACCTTTGAAATATTGGTAGCTGTTTTACTGACATGAAAACAGGGGCACAGGACAGTAGCGGATCAGGTATTCGCTCACCGAGCCGAATACGCTGCGCCGCCAGACAGAGGAGCCGAACGCACCGGCCACAACAAGCGCAGAGTTGGTCTCTTTAATCTTTTCGACAATAATGTCTATTGGGTCTGCGCGACTATCGATAGCATATTGCACTGCTCCGATGCGATGATTTTTCAGATACGCTGCAATGGCATCGACCCGGGTCTTCGCGACATTTTTTTTTCGGTTAACGCTCAGAACATGAATGTTTCGATCGCCCGCCAAACCCATCAAGACAAACAACTGAACTGCCCTTGAAGATCCTGGGCTGCCATCACAAGCGATCAAGACATCGCGTTCCGGTTTAAACTTGGGCGGCGTAATAATGATGGGTTTAGGCCGATACTCAAGCATCAGGTTGATAATTTCCTTGGCATCCTTCGACCAATGCTCTCCGACATTGTCATCACGCCCTATTACTGTTAGATCGTTGCCTTCTGCTTCCTTACATAGCAACGCATATTTGGGTCCGGATAGTATCTTTTCATGGTAGAAAATATTCAGATCAGACAGATTGTCTAAATCGATCTGGTCAGCCTGAATCGGCGCTTTAGTTTTTGCTTCGTCAGGACGGCTTTGCAGTTGTTGGATGCGTTCAACAAGCATTGTGCGAGGTGACTTTATCAGGTTATCCTGGTCTAGTCGCCAATCCGTTTCGTGTATTTCCAGCCCGGTTATATTGCAATTCCCCTGTGCTGCAATACCGCAAGCAACCTCTTTGGCTACCAGCCCCGAGGGCGTTGGCTCCAAAAGCAACAGCAAGTTACGTAACATCATTTTTTATCCTTGAACATTGGCTGCAACCCTTGTCCAAGATACACTCTGATTGTAAGGATATGATTTCTAAAACATTTTGACATGTAATATTTCGTTACAAATATTGAATATGTTACAATTTGTTACAAGAATGCGAGGATAACCCCTTCTGCGCTGATATAATTGGAATTTCCATGTGTAACAATAAAACACAATTGCTGGTCGTCGACGATGACACCGAAATTCGGGATCTTCTTGCGCATTATCTTGCCAAGGAAAACTTCCGGGTGATAACCGCTAAAAGCGGCGAGACCGTTGCGCGGATACTCTCTGAGCAAAGAATTCACCTGGTTATACTTGACCTGATGATGCCGGGTGAAGACGGTCTGTCCATTTGCCGGCGAATCAGAGTCAATTCGACTATTCCCATCATTATTCTCACTGCCAAGGGTGAGGAAATAGATCGCATCATCGGTCTTGAGATGGGCGCTGATGACTACATGGCAAAGCCCTTCAATCCCCGCGAGTTGGTGGCCCGGATAAAGGCCGTGTTGTGGCGGACTACGCATATATATAAAGATCCTGGGCAGGACACACAGGATGAGACACTTGCCTTTGACGAATGGAAAATTAACCTGTCCGAAAGAAAAGTTCTTTCACCCGATGGCAGCAACATCGAACTCAGCTCTGGGGAATTTGACCTTCTCTTGGCTTTTGTCAGCAATCCAAAAAGAATACTCACTCGTGATCAACTGCTCGACCTGACCAAAGGGCGCACTCTGGATCCCTACGATCGCAGCATTGACGTTCAGGTAAGCCGTTTGCGCCGCAAAATAGAGACCGATCCACAAAAGCCAACAATTATAAAGACCGTCCGTGGTGTCGGTTATACCTTCACACCAGCGGTTAACCGCACGTGAATATCGTTCTACCGGATACGCTCAGAGGTCAGACAATTCTAGTCGTTGGCACGTTTTTGTTGCTATTCCATATTGTCAGCCTGGTCCCGTTTATCATTTCCAGCGCCGCCACCGTAACGCTTGAACGGGAAGAACAGATGGCTGATCGAATTGTTACAATTACCCGATTGATCGATCACGCTGATTCTTTGGATAGATCATACCTGGCCGGTGAGGTCAGCGGACCAAAATTTCAGGTCAGCGTGGATAATCAACCTCTGACTATCAAGAAAGACAATAGCGCCGTCACGATCGCGAATCTCATTAACCGGACATTGAAGCCCTTGGATCATCAAGTAACGGCAGATGATCACGATACCTCAATACTCGAAAGCGACGCTGCGGGAACTCAAGCACGAGACCTGGCTATTCAACGCCAGCCCAACCTGTTTAGAATTCATGAGGAATTGTTTGTATCGGTCGATCTGCCCGATGGGGAATGGTTGAATTTCCGGATTGCCGGATCAGCCTGGGATCACATTTTCTCTTTAAGTACCATCCTATCGCTGACACTAATGGCACTCGGAACCATTCTTTTTGCAGGTTGGTCGGTCAACAAACTACTCAAATCATTATCGCGTTTTGCCAGAGCATCTGAGGATATGGGCACGAATATACGAGCCGCTCAGCCTATTAGTGAAGATGGACCAAGAGAGATCCGGGACGCCGCGCGAGCATTTAATCAAATGCAAGCGCGCGTCAAACGACTACTGGAGGCACGGAACCAGATGCTGGGTGCAATTTCGCACGACTTACGCACACCATTGACGCGATTGCGTCTGCGAGTCGAATCAATATTGAACGAAGAGCAAAGCAACAAGGCAATACGTGATTTGGATGACATGGAAACCATGATAAAGCTCACTTTGGCATTTGCCCGAGACGACGCAACAGAGGAATCGCGAGAGTCCATGGATGTTGGAGTCGTAATCAGTGAAGTCGTCGACGATCTGAATATTTCAGCAGATAATATTTCCATAAATACACCTGAAAGCGTGCGCATTATGTGTCAACCTGTAGGATTACGCAGGGTTCTGACCAACATTATTGAAAACGGAATTTTTTACGGTCACCAAATTCGTGTGGAACTCCGCCGGGAACACAATCACGTAATAATCGATGTCGACGATGCCGGCCCCGGCATAGATCCACAACAAAGAGACCGGGTTTTCACGCCGTTTTACCGTCTGGAGTCCTCCCGCAACCGGGAGACTGGAGGGGCAGGTCTGGGACTATCGATCGCGCAAACCATCGTGCACGCACATGGCGGAACGATCGAGCTTCTCGATTCCCCCATGGGAGGCTTACGAGTTCGCATCATTTTTCCTGAAGAATAAACCCGGATGCTGTCCCAATCTCTTAATTGTTAGATGCGAATAACTACCGGGTGGCATCTATTAAACGAATTCTTTGTTCAGCGAACCCGACACCTGCTTTTTTTCTCAAGGATTAACTGATTTTCTGAAATTCCCCGGTAGCATCCTGTCGCGCAAATAATTCGGCGCTGTTCAGGTCATAGTACCAGCCATGCAGTTTTAATTTCCCCGCATCGACGCGAGAACGAATCCATGGAAAAGACATCAAATTTCTCAACGATTGCGAGATGCCTTGCTGTGCACAGGCATGGTAACGCTGCTCTTGATTCACAAAATTAGCGTCACTTGATATGTCGCTGCGAACACTTTCCAGTTGCTTCATCCATGTAGAAATAAAGGACTTTGGTGTCGAAAACGGTCGATTGTCCATCAGTGCCATAATACCGCCACATTGGGTATGCCCCAGTATGATAATACTTTCTACATCCAAACCATTGACAGCGAACTCCAGAGCCGCACTGGTGCCATGATAGCTGTCACTGCTTTCACAAGGAGGTACCAGGTTGGCAACATTACGAATAACAAACAAATCGCCTGGCTTACAATCGAAGATAATGGTCGGTTCAACCCGAGAATCACAACAGGACACGATGGCTATTTTGGGAAATTGTCCTTGTTGCGCCAGTTTTAGCAAAAACTCTCTATTTTGTCGAAAATAGCCGTCACGAAATCGCTTATAACCCGCAATAAACTTATCAGTGGCTGGCATGGTCCTGCCCCTCCGGTAGCTGACTCAAATTTCGCTTTGTGAATACTGGGGAAACGATTACGCCGCCATTAATATCACCAAACGTCAGCCGGAACCTTTAGCGCTTCTACCGGGTTTCCTCCCAGTAGATGTTCTTCAATGATGGTCTTGACATCGTCTGCCTGCACCTCTTTATACATCACATTGTCCGGGTAGACGAGTACACTGGCACCGAATTCACATACTCCGAGGCAGCTGGTGGTATTGAGCTTGAACCTGCCCCACAAGTCTCTATCGCCCAATTCCCTGGCAAACGTCTCAGCAGCTTCCTTGCCACCGCGGTCTGCGCAGCAGCCCTTGGGATCGTCCTTTGGTCGTGAGTGGGTGCATACAAGGATGTGTTTTTCTGGTCTTGCCATAATTTATCTCCCAACATGGATTTTTTGAACTGATGCGTAATTTATAGCAAATTCTCGAATTGCCATCGCTCAATCGTAATGCAATGATCTTGATTAGGAAATTCGAAACACCAGCAACTTGAGTTCCTATTGACTTGCGTCAAGTCAATCGCGCACTTTACCCCTTGAGACTGTCAGATTCCCTGACCTCCCGAGATGGTTGTGTCGAGGGCTGGAACAGTTAAGGAACCTTCCGCTTTTCAGTGCCAGGCCGGGTATGCTCATGATCCAGGAAAACCCGGATGGATCGACTGTCTGAAAGATAGCGGATGGCCTGTCCCTTTACACCCTTATAATAGTCTCTCAACCAACAGGTCTTCAAAGGCGCCCAGGTCCTTCCATCCCGTGGCACAGCGCATCGGTTGACCGGACTTAGCTATCACCGTATACCCCTTGTCATCGACTTTTATATTCAGAGTTTCCATTTCCAGCAGATTCTCGGCAAACGCCAGGTAGACGGCAACTGTGTCAAATAACACTGTGCTCTGAACCTCGGGATCCATGCCTTTATATAACTGTGCTCCAAAACCTTGCATCCATAAACGATGATTTTCAATTACTGCCCGCGTCAATGGATCGCTGCAATCGCGCACCATTTGAAACTTTTCATCCTTCAACATGACCATGCCGCAGGTATCCAGGGGTGTGATCGTGATATCCCATGGGGTCGAGAAAACTTTCCGCGCAGCTCTTGGAAATTGAGCGATGTTATATTCGGCCGCGGGCTGCGCTGCTCCCAAATAACCTTTTCTTATGCTGCCGTGCATACCTATAAAACGGGAGTTTTTGGTTATGGCAGGTTGCCTCTGAAGAGCTGCTGCGATATTCGGAACAGGTCCAATACTAATCACGGAAATTAAATCTGCTGAAGCCATGATGGTATCTACTATTGCCCCGACGCCATCCTCAAGGACTGTGCCCGGAAATTTATCGAGATCATATCCCTCAATCCACCGGGCATGAGGTTGTGGTGTGTTTTGAAGCGGTATGCCAATACCAATGGCGATATCGGTCCGATACGCTACTTCCAGTAAACGAGCAACAATATTTGCCCCATAAGTCGTGTCACCCGTAGCCGTTACAATGAGCTTCACATCCAGTTCGGGACACTTCAACAGCATAGCCAGAGCCCAGATGTCATCTACATCGACACCGATATCGGTATCCAGAATCACGGGAATCTTCTGCAAGTGCTTATCTCCTTAAACATGGCTTCTGCGAATCTGACACCTGCGTGCTAAGCTGCCAGGAATGCGTCTGTCTGCAATGGGTGTAGATCCAGGCACCCAATTCGCGAGATAATACCATTATCCTGGAGTAGCTTATTCTGGAGATCACAAAATGAGCACGGTGAATATTGATCAATCAGCCGTACTGGCTGGTCTGGAGATCAAGGCAATAGGTCTGGTAGTTCCGGATGCCATTGTGACCGCAAAGAACTATGCCCACCTGTTTGGTGCATGTTGCTGGGAATTCTTCGACCTGGAGCTGGAGAATTGTCCGGGTGACAAGAGTCCGGGGAACCGGGCAAAGATTCGCATGGCCAGTACCCGTTTTGGCGGTCTGAATCTCAACCTTATTCAACCGCTTGCAGGGGAGGACAGCCATAGACGCTTTCTGACCGAGCGCGGTCCGGGTATTCACCATGTAAGCTTTGGATTTGTCGATGATCATGATGACCGGGTTGAACGCCTGGGATCGGCGGGTATTGGTATAGACATGCAAGCAAGCATCGCCGGCGGACCCGTATTTACTTATACCGATACACAACAATCCCTCTGTACCCGGCTTGAGATCGTACAAGCACCAACAACACCTGCAGAAAAGGTACTGAAGTCATGGGGTATTTACAACACAGAACAAAAAGGTGTGGTTGATCTAACCGGTAAACAGTTGGTGCAATTAGGGATTGTGGTCGATGACGTGCAACGGGTTACTGATCAATATCGTAAGTTACTGGGCATTGAGGACTGGAATTATGTTGAATTCAAGTCAACCGACAGCTGGCAGGGAGTCTTCCATGATATACCCGTCACCGGTATGGATTTCCATATACGCGGCGCACTGGCGAATTACGGCAACATCCAGCTTGAGCTTCTCGAACCCGTATCTGGCACCAGCACCCACAACGATTTCCTGATGCAGCATGGCCCCGGAATTCACCACATTAGTTTTGGGGTTATTCCTGATTACAGCAGCATCCTATCAGCAATGCAGAATCAGGATATTGTCGTGGAGATGGGGGGTGAGATTGATGGCGGAATCTGGTTTACGTATCTCCAAACCCAGGCGTCATTGGGTACGATATTCGAAATAGTCAGACAGGACGCCTGAGGAACTGTGGATCAACGAGAAATCTCTCCTATTCGTACGATATTGTATTTTATTTGTAAGTAAAGGCAGTTTTATTTAGCAGCTATGCCATCTCTTGATCTATAATGGTGCTCAGCTCGTAGTGACATAAAAAAACGTACGAGCACATTCCCTGAACCCTCTAAGGAAATATTTGAACAATGTTAATTGGTTACTCAAGATTCGTCGAAGACGACAAAACCCAGCGTAAACAAACAAAAGCACTTCAAGCTGCAGGATGCAAAAAAATAATAAAAGGGAAAAAACCTAACGGCGAGAAATCGGAAATTCCCCCGGTCGATGTTAAGAAAGGCGACACACTTGTGGTATGGCGCCTGGACTGTTTGACCAACACGCTTAAAGAGCTGATTGAGGTCCTGTCCGAAATCAATACCAGGAAGGCTGGTTTTACGAGCCTGAGTGAAGATTTCAGTGTCACGACCCGCAATGCCGGGGCGATGCTTGCCACTCTGAGCACTATCAGTGATTTTCAGTCCAGCTATATAAGACAGCGCACGATCCATGGACTGAGAGTGGCAAAAGCTCAGGGTCGAGTTGGCGGAAGACCCAGAAAGCTGGGACCGGTGCAGATTAAAAAAGCCAAGGCCATGTTAAAAAAGGCAAACGTGACCAAGTCCCAGGTTGCAAGCCATTTTGGCGTATGCAGGGCGACACTGAACCAGGCTCTAACTCTATAAAGTTGTTCTGCATGGGAATTTATCCCGGCTTTTCCCAGGATCCTGCATGCCAACTGAAATACCGGCTACCTGTTTTTTAGTTGAGTAATCCCGCTCGTGTGCTGTATGGCCTCTAATTGCCAAGCACTGTGACTGAATATACTATTGGTAATCCTGACCTTAAAACGTAAAGATAATCCCGGGGAATGAAGCAATCAGAATCCCGGTAAGAACCTTTATAAAAACAATAGTGTGGAGATTCCAGGATGGCCAGCGCACTTTCTGCATTTCGTATTTGTGACTTTACCGGACAGCTCGCAGGGGCTGGCGCCACCAAATGGCTTGCGTCTTTTGGTGCGGAGGTGATTCGAATAGAAGACCCCGTTCGAGAAGGTCGCTGGGACATACTCCGGGGAACTCCTCCCTTTGTGGATGACCAGCGCGGCGTAGATTTTGGCGGTGGTTTTGGTAATCACAACACCGATAAACTGGGTATCACACTGAACCTGCGTACAGCAAAAGCCAGAGAATTACTCACCGAGATCATTAAACTTTCAGATGTAGTCACAGAGAACTTCGCAAAGGGCGTGCTCGAACGTTGGGGTTTCGGCTACGAGCAGTTGAAACAGATTAAACCGGACATCATCTATGTTTCCAACTGCGGCTTTGGGCATGTGGGTCCATACAGCAATTTTCGAACCTGGGGACCCATTGTGCAGGCAATGTCAGGACTTACCTTCACTTCAACATTACCCGATCAGGAACCAGCCGGTTGGGGCTACTCCTATATGGATCACACCGGAGGATACTACATGGTGATGGCCATTCTCATGGCTATGATCCACAGGCAGCGAACAGGAGAAGGTCAATGGGTGGATCTGGCCACAACTGAGTCCGCTCTGTCTCTGAGTGGTCCCGCCCTGTTGGACTGGACAGTTAATGGTCGCCCTACCCGGCAGGCGAGACAACCCAGCAGTAATCGGAATCAATGGCCAGCCATGGCGCCGCACGGCATCTATCCCTGTCAAGGTGACGATGAATGGGTCGCCATCGCCTGCCGCGATCAAACTGACTGGCAAGCCTTCATCAATCTTGTCAATGAAGTCTGGTGTAAGCAAGCGGCATTCGAGTCGCTTGACGCGCGCATCGGTAATCAGGACGCGCTGGATCAGCATGTCGGCGTCTGGACCTCTGCACGCAATAAGTTTGAAGTTGCCAATGAACTAAATGCGGCTGGGGTCCCGGCATCTGCGGTTCAGAAACCCCAGGAGCGCGTCGACCAGGATCCAAGTACCAGTGGATTCGGTTTGTGGTCCACAGTACACCACACAAAAATGGGCAAAGTACGCGTCGATGGCCAACCCGTCCATTTTTCTAAAACAGATTGGGAAATTTCCAGAGCAGCTCCGTGCCTGGGTGAACATACCGAACAGGTACTAACTAATCTGTTGGGGCTTTCTGCAGACGCTGTGCAACAATTAAGAGAGGAAGGTGTGCTATGACAGCGCTAACTGGAATTCGCGTTCTGGAACTGTCCAATGAGCGCATCTCCCTGGCGGGTAAGCTTATGGCAGACATGGGTGCCGACTTGATTCTGATTGAACCGCCGGGCGGTGATCCGGCACGTCAATATCCACCGTTTCTAGACGATGAGCCGGGTGAAGATCGCAGCTTATACTGGTGGCACTATCACACCAGCAAGCGCGGCATTGTATTGAATCTTGACGATGCAACAGACCGTGAATCCTTCAGGCAACTTATACGCACAGCAGACGTTCTGATCGAGTCCGAACCCCGCGCACGCCTCAAGGATCTGGGTATTGATTATGCACAGCTTGCAGTCCTGAAACCGGATCTTATACATGTCTCCATGACACCCTTTGGCCGAAATGATCCAAAGAGTGATCTTCCTGTTACTGACCTGACGATTATGGCTGGCGGCGGACCGCCCTGGAGTTGCGGATACGATGATCACACGCTGCCACCGGTACGAGGTTCAGGTAATCAGGGATATCACATAGGATGTCACTTTGCTGTCATGTCTGCGCTTACAGCAATTCTGCATCGAGGAATCTCCGGCGATGGGCAGTTCGTCGACCTGAGCATGCATGCGGCTGCAAACGTAACCACAGAAGCCGCCAGTTATTCATGGCTTGTGGCAGAGCAAACCGTACAGCGTCAAACCGGTCGACATGCATCGGTTGAACCCTCTATGGAGAGCCAGATTCTTTGCGCCGATGGTCGTCATGCCAACACGGGCGTACCACCCAGGTTTCCCCACGAATTCAAAAAACTGCATGACTGGTTAACCGAACTGGGCTTGCTAGATGAACTTCCTGAGGCCATCTTTCTGGAAATGGGCGCCAATTGGGAGGGACCGTTCGATCTGGCAAGAATCGGTGAAGATGATACTTTGACAGCGATATTTATGGCGGGACGGCAAGCTTTACTGCTTATTGCATCGCGACTCTCAGCATACGATTTCTTCTTTGGCTGCCAGAGCGCAGGGCTTTCCGTCGGTGTTATCAACTCTCCGGAAGAAGCCTTTGAGGACCCGCACTTCAAAGCACGGGGTTTCCAGGTTGAGGTGGCGCATGAGGATCTGGGACGCTCCTTCCGTTACCCCGGAGCACCCTATCGATTCGAAAAAACGCCATGGCGGATATCACGTCGCGCTCCCAAACTCGGTGAGCACAATGACGAGGTATTAAATTTCCTGGATCAGTGATTTCACCGCTGATAGATAACCTCTCCGGCTCGAATGGTAGCTGTCACATCCTCATGCTGTAACCGCAACCGGGCTTCGTGCCAGGGTCGATCCAGCAGACACAGATCCGCTGTGGACCCCACGGTGATGGTTCGAGCGGCTGCGCCCGGATTCGCTGCTGCCGTGGTAAAAAGGTGTAACGCCTGTTCCGGACTTAGTCGTTCCAGTTCACCCAACAATTTCCCGCTCAGGGTTTTGCGATTTACGGCAGCACTCATTGCCCGCCATGGGTCCGGGCTACCGAATGGTGCATCTGTTCCTCCGCCCAGGGGTATTCCGGACTCCAGGAATGTTTTGCAGCGATACAGATGGTGATGTTCGGTGGATTCGATATCCTCTGCATACTGGTCACCGCGTTCGGCAATAAAGTTGGGTTGTGTCACGATCGTGATTCCGGTTGCGCGGATTAAGGGAATTGTGTCATCCGGGGTCACTGAAGCATGTTCTATCCGATCCCCCGATTGGGCGCCGGCCTCATTGAGCACCGATAACGCAAACACGAGTTCTACTGCGGTGACGCAGTGAATTGCGACACAACGCTGTTGTTGGTGCGCATTGACTATGTGTTGCTTCAGATCCTCAAAATCCGGCAATGCATAGTCGTCCAGCATGATTTTAAGCGCCCCGGACTGTATCAGATTCTGATGCATCTGTGCCATGGATTCATCTCCCATCAGCAACACTCGCTGCAGCAGATCTCCATTCTCAATCCACTTCAAGTACTGATCCTGGGTGGCAGATGAGTTGGCAGCTGTGGCATCCGTTATACCGGTGACACCAAACCCCGCCAGCAATCTGGAGGCAGACTTGATATCAGGTATTACGGCATCAGCAAGCTGTTCTCTTAGCCACTGATCCATGCGGAACAGGCGACCCGTAGGCGCGTCACTGGCGTCGCACTCGATCCCCTGTAACGACCGATGTTGATCAAGTTGCAAAAGTTGCGCTGCCCGGGAATTGACAAACCACAGCTTGCCGCTGCGATGTTGAATCCGAACGGGTCGGTTGGAAACCAGGTCGTCCAGCTGGGTGCGATGTAACATTCCCGCAACGGATTCATGATATCCAACCCCGCGTATCCAACCACTGCCTTTCACTTCTCTCAGCACAGTCGTCAGGGATTCAAGATTGTTAACTGTCGGTGGACCGCAGTGTACCGATTGACGGGCAGCCGCCAGGGCAATTAGATGGATGTGATGATCATGCAGCCCCGGTAATAGAGCCCCGCCCCTGGCTTCAATGACCCGTTCCCCTGGATCGGACTGCAGACCTGTGCCAATTTCGATGATCTTGCCGTTCCTGCAGCGCACATCGCGTGCCGCATTGAGTTCAGCATTGAGTTCAGCTTGCCTGACTAACAACACGGATCCACAAACTCTTTAAATACTGCATCTGTATCAGCTCCCAATGGAGCGGCAGTGCTGCTGACCACTCTGGTTAACGATTCTGACGTAAGGTCAATGGCAGAGGTATGCCCGACAACCTTCATGATGAAGGAGGTCACGCCAGCCAGGGATATATCGATCAGGCCGCCGACTCCACTCTGCCAGCCCGCCAGCGCCGCGAGCGCCGCATGGATTCCCGTGAGAGGATCACTCACCGCATCTCCAATAAAGCCGGGACCACAGTCGCTCACCACCGCGGCACCGGCTGCGATCGCGGCATCATCGCCAAAAGCAACCCAATTGGCTTCGGGCTCATTTCGACCATAGCCGGTAATACTCACCCAGGTGAGTCCGGGAGTTTGGTCTACGAATTTTTCCGCATCAATACCCAGGTGTCGGAGTGCCCGGGGGCGTGAGCTTTCAATAACGATATCGGCTCGGCGCAAAAGTTTGGTAAGATTTGCGATGGCTTGCTGGTCATTCAGGTCCAGCATGACACTGTATTTCCCCGAGTTGATCAGGTTATGAAAATCCGGCGAGGCAAAACGGGTACTATCCGGTCGGGTGCTGCTTTCAACCTTGATCACTGTAGCCCCGGCATATTGCAACAAGTGAGAGCACAGGGGACCCGCCCAAAGGGAGGACAGATCAATCACCAGCGGGGATGACCTGGCAGAGATTGCAGGCTTGCCTTTTGTCTGCACTGAAAACCAATGATCCGCATGATGAGAGTCGAAAACTGTAACCGGCAGTCCCAGCAATCTGCCCCGTTCAACCAGATCGACACAGGAACGGGAACCAACCAATGACCTTATAGACTGCCAATCGCCGGAACCCACTTCGGTTTCCAACCAGGCAGGCATAAGTTCCCAGTCCTCTTCCCTGGCCAGATTAAGTGCCATCCAGCCAGTTTCGCATGGCATTAACCGACAGGACCCATTGGCTGAAACCTGACCCGGATTGCTGAATCCAAGGAACTTGGCTCTCTCGGTGAGAAGCGCTGAACCATCAATGCCGGACAGCAGGTTATTCCGGGCCAGCCTTCTGAAGGCATCTAGTGCACCATCTGCACACTCCAGGATAGAACCCGCCAGGGAGGGCACCGGGATCTCTTCCCCCGTTTCATGCCGTTCCACGGTCAAATGCTGGAGCAGCAATTGCGTGTATGCAGATGCCAGACCCTTGTCGCTTTTCATCTCTGGAGTATACTCAATTTATGGAAAATCCTGTTGCACTTTCGGATCTGGAAGCACAGTTGCATTCCGCTCAGGCAGTGGATGAACTATCCGTCGTTTTCGATACACCCTTTCTTCTGGTTGATATAGACGGCTGGAATTCAGACCAGTCAAAGAGGGGCCCGGTTGATGCAGTCGGCGCACTGCCGCAACCGAACTGTCCCGTGATTGCGTTAACGGGTGATGATTCTGACTTACCCCCCATGGTTGATCTTGTCGCCGCTTCGGAGGCCGAGGTGGAGATGCTGACCGAAGCGATTGGTAACAACCCGGTTGCAGCAACCATTCTGGTACAGCTGCTGCGCCACAATGAACGCGCCGCAGTATTGGATGGGTTGTTCGCAGAATCCCTGTCTTACTCCTGTCTGCAGAGTGGTGCAGCTTTTAAGCAGTGGCTAAGTCAACGCCAGCCACGGCAGAATATTGACGAAGACATCTCTTCACTGGTGCTAATGGAACGTCAGCAGGGCCAGTTAACCATAACTCTGAATAGACCGCATAAACGCAATGCCTACTCAGCAGGATTGAGAGACGCACTGTATGAAGCGCTGGCAATGGTCGCAGCGGATGACACCATCACAGCGGCGGTTGTGCAAGGGGCTGGAGACTGTTTCAGTGCCGGTGGCGACCTGGATGAATTCGGGGCAGCAACAGATGGCGCCGATGCGCATGTCGTGAGGATGACCAGGAGTACGGGCTTACTGCTTGATCAACTGAAATCAAGAACCAGGTTCCATCTCCATGGCGCCTGCATTGGCGCCGGGATCGAATTACCATCCTTTTCAGAGCAGGTGTTTGCTGCGGAAGGCAGCTTTTTCCAACTACCGGAGGTTGCCATGGGATTGATCCCCGGGGCAGGAGGTACGGTGAGTATTTTACGGCGGATAGGACGTATTCATACGGCTTTTATGGCGATATCAAATCAGAGAATCAGTGTCGAAACTGCACTCGAGTGGGGACTGATCGATGCCATCAGATAGGTGATGAATCGTGATGGTACTCAACAAGGACCCGCTGAGCCCCTTTGGCTACGGCGATTTCGGCCTTTGCTCCGCGGCACAATATATTTATCCAACCAGCCAATCAAACCACAAACGAGCCCGGTATAGAGCCATGTCTGGGAAACCAGTCCGGATGGCAAGGTGATGGAATAAAGCATATTTGACATGGATGCCAGGTCAACCGTGACATACTGGGCTGAATACCCAATCAACAACACGAATCCGACTGCGGCAGCCAAAAGAGCGAGAATATTCACTATTTGATCTACTTTACTCTCACTTTCAATTGCGGATATACGCGCCATCACTCTTGCAGGGAATGCATCGGACAACTGCCCCTCCGGCGCCTGAGCCAGTGCCTGGTACAATCTCCGATAGGTTGCAAGATCGGCATCCGATGGTCGATCAGTTGTTGCACCATCCAACCATTCCTGAATCAATTTATCATGCATCGGTTTTCCTCTGCCGTGATCATCTTCCTGAGTTTTGTTCGGGCTCGAAACAGATCGCTCTTAATGGTTCCCTCGGGTCTCATCATCACCTGACTGATCTCTCTAACGGGCATCTCCTCCAGATGATACAGGGTCAATACGCTCTTCTCTACCGTGGATAGCCGTTTCAATTTCTCGTGGATGAATGCTTTTAACTGCATCTCACGCATATCTTCCGCCGGTCCACTTTCCTGTGTAATCTGTTCCAGATCATATTCAACAGGCGGCTGGCGGCGTCCGTTGAGATGGCTTATCGCAGTGTTGTAGGCAATTCGCGAAATCCATGTGGCTAACCGGGATCGAAATTGGAAAGTTTTCAGCTGCTTGTGAACTTTGACGAATACATCCTGGCAGACCTCCTCCCGGTCACTCTGATTTTGCACGACTCGAAATACCAAATGCGACACCAGTCCCTGAAACTGCTCCACCAGTTGCACAAAAGCTCCATGCTTACCGGCCAGCACCTCTGCCACCAACGTCCTATCTGATTTCAGGTGATGCTCATGCATAACACAATAGACAGCCCCTTGATTGTTCTCGTTGCACTTTTTTCACTATTCTTAACTGAATTTGCAACCGGTTTCCGGTCCATCCTGTCTATCCCAATGTAATCATTACAAATGGAGACTAATATGCCAGGTGAAATCATACCCTTAATCATCGTTCCTGCTTTCTTTTTTGCTATTGTCTTTTCAATAAAGATAATTTCCGACAATCGCGCCAAGAGAACGTTGATCAACCAGAACATGTCCCAGGAAATGGTCGAGAAACTGTTTCTGGAGAGACCCTTGCCGGATACCGATGGGGCATTAAAGTGGGGCCTGATTATCGGTGCAATAGGAATTGCATTCTGCTTATTGCAAATACTGCCATTCGATATGGATGAACCGATCACCTATGGAATTGTATTTCTGTTTGGCGGTGCCAGTTTGCTGGCGTACTACGCACTGGTATCCAATCGAACGGAGGATTAGAGCGACTATAAAAACACCGGGAAGGTGCAGACTTGTCGTGCGCCTTGATAAGATGCCAATATCCGCTTAATCAGAGTTTCCCTAAATGACACAGTTCGACGCAGATATTGCTGTTACTAAAGAAGCGCCCGGGGTCTATAGCTCGTTGATTAGTGACAACTGGAACCTACAGATCGGTCCTAACGGCGGTTATATTGCGGCGATTCTGCTAAATGGTATGCAAACTGAGCTGGGAGATTCATCAAGAGATATCCGCGGCATCACATTTCACTTCCTTTCCGCAGCCACACCAGGACCTGCGAGTCTGGAAATTGGCATTGAGAAGATTGGCCGCACTTTTGCGACCGTTTCCGGAAAACTGCTCCAGGGTAACCGCACAATTGCCATGGCGCTGGCGACGTTCGCGCCCGCCAGACCCAACGCGGAGTTTTGTGATTTCACTATGCCAGAAGTTGCTTCACCCCAGGACATTGCCATGGACCGGTGGATGTCTCCGGCCATGTACGGACACAGCCCGTTCAGAGACCATTACGATCAAAAACTCGCCATCGGTCCCACGCCGCCACTTCGAACTCACCTTGCTCGCGTCGGCGGCTGGACCCGTCTGAAGGCGTTGAGACCCTTTGATGCTCTGTCCCTGACTGCTATTTCCGATTCCTGGTATCCGAGTATATTTGCACGCGACTTTCTACCCATGAGCGCACCTACCATCGATCATACTGTGCACTTTTTTTGTGATTCGCCCTGCAATGAAACGGATATTGACAGTTATGTCCTGGTGGAATTTGAGACCAGCCTGGTGCAATCAGGATTTCTTCAGGAAGACGGCAAGATATGGGCGCCCAACGGTACTTTACTGGCGCAGTCAAGACAGTTGGCGCTGGTGGTGCCGGATAGCAAAAATGTTGGATTACGGACTTCGTCCTGATCCAATCTACGCAGTTGGCAGGTTGGATTAGCGATGATTTTTATTAGAGTCTTTTCGCAACCAGGACCTCCGAGGTGATGCCAAATGAACTTACACTGTGGAGATACTCAACCCGCCAATTCGGACTACCCACAAATTCACCCAGCCGAATGGGTCTGCATCCGCCTACCAGCGAAGCTTTGATCCGATACAGCCATGTCCAGATAGTTTCAACCAATCGGGCAGGAACCGAGTTTCCATGCGTCAGAGATATGAGACAAATCAGACCGTTGGGTTTTAATATCCGATAGGCTTCATTGAGCACAGTTCCGATAGCGTCGGTATCGAGCAAGTCCAGCACATAATTGCAGACAAATCTGTCGAACGCTTCATTCTCCTCCCTGATCAGGGGCTTGCCATCGGATATGTTAACTTGCGCTCTGGCACCATACTGCTTCAGCCGTTGCTGTGTCAGGGCGACCATCGTGCCGCTGATATCCGTGCCTGTATAGGTGGTGCGATCGGATGTTACATCTGCAAGCAGCTCTGCCGCAAAGCGTCCGGTTCCACACCCAAACTCAAAGATGCTTTCGGCCTCCTCAAAGTTCGCCCGTGCCATTAGTTTACTGCTCGGAACCGCCGCATAAAACTGGTAGTCCTGGCGTTTTCCAAATCTATCGTAGAAGTCTCTGGCCTGGTTGTGTGTCAATGTCATTGCTTCGATCCGGTCAGCAATAGAGACAACTCATACTCTTAATTCAAGCGATCAACGCTTTCAGTTTGGCAATATAATCAGGACTGGTTCCACAACATCCACCGATCACGGTGGCACCCTTTTCTAACCAGTCCACAGCATGTTCGGCATAGGATTCAGCAACCAGATCGTCTCGATCTATGATCACACCATCATCCTCTGCGTGGCCGTCCAGCATCCAGTCTGCTTTTATAGGGACAAATGTGTTCGCATATCCACCAAAATATTTCGTACCTAAATTTGCCAACTCCAGCATTCCCGCACTGATACTCTCGGGAGGGCAGCAATTGCACAGAAAACCGGATATTGGCAAGTGCTTGATCAATTCGTGTGCCCGTGTGATCGTTTCCCCGCTTCTCAGGACACCCATATGCCGATCGTGCAGATTCCAGGATACCCATACGGTTTTGCCCGTCTTACAGGCAGCGGTGGCAGCCGCCAATGCTTCCTCTGCGCTGGACATGGTTTCACAGATTATTAAATCTGCATATTTTGCCAATATATTGGCTTGCTCCTCATAAAGAGGTTCTATCTCGTCGTGGTCACCTACCAGATCCGGACGGTAGCTCCCGCGCAGCGGCGGCAGCGATCCCGCTATCAATACATCTCCGGATGATTGCTCTCTGGATTGCAGTGCTAATTCACAAGCCAGAACATTGAGGGACTCAAATTCAGATTCGATACCCTCCCTGGCCAGTTCATGCCGAATAATTCCGTAGGTGTTGGTGGTAATAATGTCAGCACCCGCAGCAATATTGTCCAGGTGCACATTGACCACCTCCTGCGGGGCCACCAACAGAGCCGTTGCCGACCAGATAGTATTACGGGTTTCTACTCCACGCTTGCGCAACTCTCTGCCCATCGAGCCATCCAGGAGAACTACCCTGTCCGGAAACACCAGTTTACTTTCTGCCATATTGCTTACCCAGGATGTGTTTTGCTGTCGTGTTGTAGCACGAGGATTTGCAAGGGTCAAATGGCGATGAGTTGCGAATTGTCCAGGTAATTGATTCGATTGGTCCAGATCTGATGGCTGGAACTCTGTCGGTCGGTCTCAACACCTTGAGCTATCGAACAGGCATATTGGCGCCCGCCTGGTGGG
>JASJXV010000020.1 GCA_030123805.1 Gammaproteobacteria bacterium | reverse complement strand
TATCACGCCTAGTGGCGAATGTTAATCACGCCTATAGCGAGCGTTATCACGCCTATAGCGAGCGTTATCACGCCTATAGCGAGCGTTATCACGCTTGTAGCGAGAGATATCATGGCAGCTATGGAATAGCCTGATCCATAAGAACAATCAGGCCTTTATTGATAGGTTGTTACCTGGGAACTCACATAAAAAAGGGTAGCTAATGCCACCCCTTGTTTATAAGCCAACGTTACTTTGCAACATATGAACGGTTATCTTCGCGTCGCTTGTTCTCGAATTTTCCGGATAGCACGTAATTGTGCGGCTGCCTCTGTGAGATTAGCTTGTGCTGCACCAAAGTCAAAATCCGCAGCTTTATCAGACAATTCCTGCTCGGCTTTTTGCTGTGCCAGTTTTGCCTGTGCTTCATCAAGGTCATCCGCTCGCAGCGCAGTATCGGCCAGTATGGTAACAATACCCGGCTGAACTTCCAGATAACCACCTGATGCATAGAAGGTCTGCTCTTCACCCCCTTCCAGTCTTAAAACCACTGCACCGGATTTAATGCCTGTTAGCAAAGGGGCATGGCCCGGTAAAATACCCAACTCACCGAGATCTCCGGTAGCAATAACTATCTCAACAGCTCCCGAGAAAATTTCGTCCTCTGCGCTGATTATGTCACAATGTACCGTATTCGCCATATCAGGTCCTGCCTTTAGAGAGTCTTGGCTTTCTCGACAGCATCTTCAATACCTCCAACCATGTAGAAAGCCTGCTCTGGTAAATCATCATACTGTCCTTCCAGAATACCTTTGAAGCTCCTGACTGTTTCAGCCATAGGCACATATTTACCTTCCAGACCGGTGAACTGCGACGCCACAAACATCGGTTGAGAAAAGAACTGGGCCATTTTGCGTGCTCTGTAAACTGTCCGCTTATCTTCCTCAGACAACTCATCCATCCCCAATATCGCAATGATATCTCTCAGCTCTTTGTACTTCTGCAGTACCTGTTGGACTCCTTGAGCGACATCGTAGTGCTCCTGACCAACAACCACTGGATCCAGCTGCCGACTGGTAGAATCGAGTGGATCAACTGCCGGATAAATACCCTGGTCGGTGATGGCTCTGGACAAGGTTACGGTTGAATCCAGGTGAGCGAAGGTGGTTGCTGGCGATGGGTCTGTCAAATCGTCAGCAGGTACATAGATGGCTTGAACTGATGTAATAGAGCCATCTTTGGTGGTTGCGATTCGCTCCTGAAGTACACCCATCTCCTCCGCCAGAGTTGGCTGGTAACCTACGGCTGATGGCATACGTCCCAGCAGCGCGGATACTTCTGTGCCAGCCAGTGTATAGCGATAGATATTATCGATGAACAACAGTACATCCCGGCCATCATCACGGAATTTTTCTGCCATGGTCAAGCCTGACAAACCAACCCTGAGCCTATTCCCGGGTGGCTCATTCATCTGACCGAACACCATAGCGATTTTGTCTATAACTCCGACATCCTGCATTTCATGATAAAAATCGTTGCCCTCTCGAGTTCTCTCACCGACACCGGCAAACACTGAAAGTCCACTGTGCTCGGTGGCGATATTATTAATCAGCTCCAGCATGGTAACTGTCTTGCCAACACCGGCTCCACCGAACAGACCGACCTTGCCACCTTTGGCGAAGGGGCAGATCAGATCAATCACCTTTACGCCGGTTTCGAGAATATCCCGACCACCGGCCTGTTCTTCAAATGTGGGTGGTTTTCGGTGAATAGGCATCCGCAGCTTTTCTCCAATGGGTCCCTTCTTGTCTATGGGCTCACCCAACACATTCATGATTCGACCCAATGTCTCTTCACCCACCGGCACAGAAATGGGAGCTTCTGAATTGGTTACAGTCAATCCGCGCCTAATTCCATCTGAGCTACCCATGGCTATGGTCCTAACGATACCGTCTCCCAGTTGTTGCTGCACCTCGAGCGTGAGACCTTCGCTATCCACCATCAGAGCATCGTATATCTTGGGCACTGAATCTCGCGGGAACTCTACATCAATCACTGCCCCGATGATCTGTACGATACGTCCGCTACTCATCTACTATTCCTCATAATCATTTAGTTCTCTTATCCATTGCAGCCAAAGCGGCTACACCGCTGCTGCACCACCAATAATTTCAGATAATTCCTGCGTAATCCCAGCTTGCCGGGCGTTATTCATTATCAATTGCAATTCTTCGATTAAGTCACCCGCATTGTCTGTCGCTGCTTTCATGGCAATCATCTTTGCTGCTTGCTCGCAGGCTACATTTTCAACCACGGCTTGATAAACCTGGGACTCAATGAATCGCGTGATCAAGCCGTCTATCAGATGCTCCGCTTCCGGTTCGTAGATATAGTCCCAACGATGCCTCTTCGATTCATCGTCGGTCGCCTTCAACGGCAATAATTGGATGAAATTTGGCGTCTGGGTCATGGTGTTTACGAACAGGTTGCTGACCAGAAATACCTTGTCCACTCTGCTTTCTTCGAATGCGTCCAGCATCACCTTGATGGCGCCAATCAGATCAGTCACGGCTGGTCTTTCGCCCAGATGCCTGGTCGCTGCCACGACGTTGCCGCCGAATGATTTGAAAAACTGCGCTCCCTTGTTACCTATCAGACACAGATCTATCTCGATGTCCTGTTCAGCCCAGGCCTTCATGTCCTGAACGACTGACTTGAGCAGGTTGATATTCAATCCCCCGCAAAGGCCTTTGTCGGTGGTCACAATGACGTAACCCACTCGATTGACGGGCCTCTCAACCATGTATTTATGCCGATACTCAGACGAGGCATTGGCCAAATGCCCAATTACTCCGCGAATATGATCTGAGTAAGGACGCCCCCGAGCCATCCGTTCTTTCGCTTTACGCATCTTGCTGGCAGCGACCATTTCCATGGCGCTGGTGATTTTTTGCGTATTCTGAATACTGCCAATCTGGGTTCTAAGTTCTTTTGCCTTCGCCATTTTAGTCTACAATCCCCGCCTCGGCCATTACCAGGTTTGTGTTGACTTGAATGTTTCAATCGCCTGGGTCATCTCTGCGACTATCTCATCGTTGTAAGCCCCGGTTTCGTTCACATTCTTCATGAAGTCCCCATGCTCGGCATTCATATATGAAATCAGCGCCGCTTCAAAAGCCAAAATCTTGTCAACTTCGATATCGGCCATGTAGCCTTCGTTGATCGCAAACAGAGCCACGCCCATCTCTGCGACACTCATCGGTGAATATTGACCCTGCTTCATCAACTCGGTAACTCGCTGTCCATGCTCAAGCTGTCGCCTGGTTGCGTCATCAAGGTCAGAGGCAAACTGGGAGAAAGCCGCCAGCTCACGATACTGAGCCAACGCCAGCTTGATACCGCCACCGATTTTGGACATAAATTTAACTTGCGCTGCTCCTCCTACCCGGGATACCGAGATGCCAGGATTCAAAGCAGGCCTGTTACCGGCGTTAAACAGATCGGTTTCCAAAAAGATCTGCCCATCGGTGATGGATATCACGTTGGTTGGTACGAAAGCAGAAACGTCACCGGCCTGGGTTTCGATAATCGGCAGGGCGGTTAATGAACCCGTCTGACCTTTAACTTCACCATTGGTGAAATCCTCCACATAGGCTGCATTCACACGAGCTGCTCTTTCGAGGAGTCTGGAGTGCAGGTAGAAAATATCACCTGGATAGGCTTCACGGCCTGGAGGTCTACGCAGCAAAAGGGAGATCTGTCGATAAGCCCACGCTTGTTTGGTCAGATCATCATAGATGATCAGCGCATCCTCACCCCGGTCTCTGAAGTACTCTCCCATACTACAACCGGAATAGGCGGATATATATTGCAGGGGCGCAGGATCTGCTGCACTGGCAGCTACGATAATGGTATTTTCCATCGCCCCGTGCTCTTCCAGTATACGTACGACATTGCTGATGGACGACATTTTCTGGCCGATACCCACGTAGACACATTTAATGCCTGTGTCTCGCTGATTGATGATCGTATCGATGGCTATCGCTGTTTTACCTGTCTGGCGGTCACCAATGATCAATTCACGCTGACCTCTGCCAACGGGGATCATGGCATCGACAGCTTTCAGACCGGTTTGTACAGGTTGATCAACCGACTGCCGTTCAATTACACCGGGTGCAACTTTCTCGACTGGCGCGCGCAATTTGGCATCGATGGGACCCTTGCCGTCAATTGGATTACCCAACGCATCAACAACGCGACCCAACAATTCGGGTCCGATAGGTACTTCCAGAATTCGTCCCGTACACTTTACCGTATCACCTTCAGTAAGTTTCTTATAATCACCAAGAACCACTGCACCAACCGAGTCTCGCTCCAGGTTCAGTGTAAAACCGTACAGACCACCAGGAAACTCGATCATTTCACCACTTTGGACATCACCCAGGCCATGTATCCGAACAATACCGTCCGAGACACTGACTATCGTACCCTCGTTTTGCGCCTCTGAAGTAACATCCAACTGCTCTATGCGTTGCTTGATGATGTCACTAATTTCAGAAGGATTCAGTTGTTGCATTTTCTGTCCCTTAACCAATTATGAATTCATTACATGGGCTAACTTAGCCAGCCTGCCTCTTATGGTATTGTCGATTACCGAATCTTCAGTTCTGACAATCAGTCCTCCTATCAAGGAGCTATCTACCCTGGACGTGATATTTACTTTTCTTTTCAGTTTTGACCTCAGTGTATCTGTTAGCCTGTTTTTATCTTTTTCACTGAACTCGTAGGCACTAATCACTTCCACTTCTACTGTCTTTTCATGGTTAGCTTTGAGCAGTTCGTACAAGTGATAAACTTCCGGAAGTAAACTTATCCGCTTGTACTCCGCTAACAGCGATAAGAAGTTCTTTCCCATATCGTCAATTTGATCACCGCAAATGTCGATCAGGAATTTAGCCCTCTGATCTTGTACCAGTGACGGATTTTCCAGCATTGATTGGACTGTGCTGTCGCAAGAGACGGCTGCCAAAACCTCCAGCATCGATGACCAGTCTGCCAATCGATCATTATCAAGGGCCGTGGCAAATGCTGCTCTGGCATACGGTCGTGCGATGGTCGTTAATTCTGTCTCAGCCATTATTTTACCCGCCTACAACTCAGCCGCCATTTTGTCGAGCATTTCCTGGTGTACCTTAATGTCCACAGTGGTTTCAAGAATCCTCCCTGCTCCCTTAATGGCTAAAATACCCACCTGTGCGCGCAATTCTTCACGGGCTCTATTGACATCCTGATCAATCACCGCCTGAGCGGCTGCTTTCAGACGTTCACCTTCCTCTATGGCTTTTTCTTTGGCTTCTTCAATTATTTGTTTAGCACGCTTATCTGCTTGAGCGATCAGATCTGCGCCTTTTAGCTTTGCTTGTTGCAGTTCTTCTGCCGCTGCGTCACTTGATTGTTCGAGCTGCCTTTCAGCCTGATTCGCTTTTTCGAGCCCTTCTGCTATAACCTTCTGCCTCTCTCGCATAACCTCTGTGATCAGCGGCCAAACAAATTTCATGCAAAACAGCACGAACACAGCAAAGGATATTGCCTGTCCAAAGATAGTAAGATTAATGGTCACTCATCACCTCGATTATCTCAATAAAGATCGCTGCTTTATAGCGCAAATATCATGTACAGGGAGATACCCACTGCGATAATAGGCACAGCATCCACCAGGGCCAAAACGATAAACAGTTGTGTCATCAACATGGGTTGTAACTCCGGTTGACGAGCGATACCTTCAATGTATTTGCCACCTAGCAAACTAATACCAATACTACTGCTAATGGCAGCCATGCCCATGAGAAAACTAGCTGCTATTAATATAAGACTGTCCATTTTTTCTCCTGCTTTTTCAGATAAAGAATGCTAATGATCTTCTGTTTTATGCGCCTGTGTAATGTACACAATGGTCAAAATCATGAAAACAAAAGCTTGTAAGGAAATAATTAAAATATGAAATATCGCCCATGGTAATGCCAGGGTCCATTGAAGATAGAATGGCAACAACGCGATAAGTATGAAGATCAATTCTCCCGCGTACATGTTACCAAATAATCGCAACCCCTGTGATAGCGGTTTGGATAACAGGGTAACGCTCTCCAGAACCATATTTAAAGGTATGGCTGCCTTGATTGGAATTGGATGCAATGAAATCTCTTTTAGGAAACCAATCGGTCCTTTCACTCTAATACTGTAATAAAGCACCAAAAAGAATATGCTTATAGACATCCCCATAGTAACGTTCGGATCCGCGGTCGAAACCACCTTCATATAGTGGATGCCCATCAATCCCGACAATAATGGAATCCAATCAACTGGCACTAAATCCATCAGATTCATTAGAAAAACCCAGATAAGTATGGTCAATGACAGGGGTGCAATAAGTGGATTATTCTGTTCTCCAAATACCGACCGGATATTGTCATCAACAAATTCCACTGAGATTTCCACGAAATTTTGCAAGTTACCAGGTACACCGGCAGTCGCATTTTTGGCGACTGTTCTGAACAGCCAAAGAAAGAATATCCCCAGACTGATGGACCAGAACATGGAATCCACATGAATAGCCATAAAACCCATGGCCTCAATTTCTTCCGCGTTACCCCCAAACCCCCAGTGACCATCCGGGAAACGGCCATAGGTCAGATGCGTCAAGTGGTGCTTGATATATTCGCTGGAAGTAAGGGTATCGCTTGCCATTTTACTGAACTCGATTAATTCGTAACAAAACTGGGGCTAGCCAGGTAAAAAACTGTGCTACAACCAGGGCAATAAAAAACAAAAGCATATGCAGCGGCTCAACCAGCGTAAATACCAGCACAAACAACCCGGCTGTTAGCAACAATTTCCCTGCTTCCCCTGCTATCAATCGCCTGAATACTTTACCTCGTTCCAGGCTGAGCGCGCTAACAAACCTCTGTGCCATAAACGCGTTCGGTATCACACATACCAGGCCGCCGAGTAACACTGAATAGGCCGATATCAAATCAAGTAGCAGAAATGCTAAAGCTGCTACCAACGTACCGATCAATTGAAACCATACAATTCTGAATACAGGTATGCCATCTGATCCGGCGGTGGGCTTTAATCGACTACCGTTCATTTTGGCGCCTGTCGATAACCCAAATTTATAGCTATATCAGGCTTTGACCAGTGATAATGACGCCGGGTGTCGAAACGCGGGCGGTAGTATAGTGATTTAGCAGTGTTCATTCAACTTGCGGCGGTGATAAATTACGAAATAGTGTGGGCCAAAATCAATTCAGCAGGATATTCCTGTTTCCAGGTCTTTCTGTGGAGCTAAACGACTTTGTCATAGACTTTCTTTGGCCGTCAGGTGTTCCAGGACGCCATCCAATTCATCCAGGCTATTATATGAAATTATCAGTTTTCCCTTGCCCTTGCTTGAGTGTCGGATTGAAACAGGTTGACCTATTTTCTCCGAGATTCTTTCCTCCAGGATTCGGGTTTCTCTGTCTTGTTGCTGTTGTTGCTCTTTAGAGGCTCGGGGATGAAGCATTCTTTGCACCAGAGCCTCTGCCTGACGGACATTCAGATGCTTGCGGGTAACTTCCGCTGCAGCCTTTTTCTGTTGATCATCTGCCAATGATAACAATGCTCGAGCATGCCCCATTTCCAAATCTCCGTGCTCTAGCATCCGTGACACATCCGTATTCAGACTCGTCAACCTGAGAAAATTAGTTACTGTGGTTCGACTCTTGCCAACGGCATGCGCTACCTGCTGGTGGGTCAATTCAAATTCATCCAACAAACGCTTCAAAGCTCGAGCCTCCTCCATGGGATTAAGATCTTCTCGCTGGATATTTTCGATCAAGGACATTGCAACACTGGCTTCGTCACTGACATCCCTGATGATTACAGGTATCTGCTCGAAACCAGCTAGTTGACTCGCTCGCCAACGTCGTTCCCCTGCTATGATCTCATAGCTATCAACATCAACGGCTCTTACCAGGATGGGCTGTATCACGCCCTGGGTCTTTATGGAACTCGCCAGATCCTCCAGAGCTTCGCGGTCCATCTCCTTTCTGGGCTGATATCTGCCGGGCCGGATTAGTTCTATTGGCAGCTGACGCATTTCACCATCACGGCCGACTGTTTCTCCAACAGACTCAGTCTGGCCCAGTAATACGTCAAGACCGCGACCTAATCCTCTCTTCTTGGTGATCATCTTATATCCTGCTCCGTGGGGGCACGAATTGCATAGCCTGTTTTAGAGACAATTTCAGAACCAGCCAATAGTCTATTTTCTTTCTCTTCCTGGCGTCTTACCACTTCACCTGCCAGGGCCAGATACGCCCGGGCTCCTCTGGAATCTTTATCATAATGCAACACAGGTAATCCGTAACTGGGGGCCTCTGCCAACCTGACATTTCTGGGTATCAGTGTTCTATAGACTTTGTTACCAAAGTGATCAGTCAGTTGTGCAGAGACATCACGGGTTAAACTATTGCGTGGATCATACATGGTCCGCAGCAGACCCTCTATATGCAGAGACGGGTTCAACACATCAGATATTCTGCGGATAGTATCCAATAATGCACTCAGTCCCTCCAGCGCATAGTACTCACATTGCATGGGAATCAGTACGGAATCGGCCGCTGTTAAGGCATTGATCGTTAGCATGCTCAGAGACGGGGGGCAGTCGATGAGAATGAAATGGTATTTGTCTCGACTTGCTTGTATCGAATTTCGCAGCCTGAATTCTCTGTCTTTTTCCTGCAACAATTCCACCTCAGCCGCTGTAAGATCTGCATTAGCCGGTATCAAATCATATCCGCCTTCTGCCGTACTCAATATGACTTCAGATAGCACAGCATCTTCTAACAACAGGTCATAAGCAGATAACTCCAGCTTATTCTTGTTGATACCACTTCCCATCGTCGCATTGCCTTGAGGATCCATATCAATAAGCAATACCTTTCTTTTGGTAGCAACCAGGGAGGCAGCAAGATTCACACATGTTGTTGTTTTTCCAACTCCGCCTTTCTGATTCGTTATCGCGAGTATTTTTCCCACATCTACCTCTCAGTGGTACCTCTTTGGTAGTTTCTCTGTTCTGGATCTTTTGCCCACGATCTTGTCCAAGCTATCTATAGGGCTCGAGTCATTGTGACCAAATTTCTCTCTTCATTCAGAAAGGGTACGTGTAACTTGTCAACTGCAAGTACCTTAATTGTTTTCGGTAACCTGCTCAACTCCTGTCCGTCCAATTTGCCTCTCATAGCCAGCAACACGCCCCTTGTTGCAAGTAAGTGTTCCATCTCCGAAGCTACTCTATCCAGGGAACCATATGCTCTTGAAAACACCATATCGAATTCATGATCCACATAAGTTTGTACCCGCGCGTGAATTACATTGATATTAGCCAGCTCCAATTCTATTTTTGCTTGCGTCAGAAATCGACAACGTTTGCCATTACTATCCAACAACGTAAAGTGCTTGTCGGGAAAACTGATGGCCAGAGGTATGCCTGGCAGCCCTGCTCCTGAACCAACATCTATGCTGACAATACCGGTTGCGTGTCGCCAAATGCTCAGGCTGTCCAGCAAATGGTGCGTAACAATGCGGGCAGGATCTTCAATGGATGTCAGGTTATATGTAGTGTTCCATTTAATTTGCAGTTGCAGATAACTCACCAGTTTTCTTAACTGATCCGGATTCAGGTCCAATCCCAACTGCAGTGCGCCGTCTTGTAGTCGATCCTGATAGTCGCCTGGCACCAAATCCGAATCTCCTGCAATGCGTTTTTATCGAGTTGTCAAATCAGCGTTAGGCTGACTTGAGCTGCTTCCGGCCGGCGTTTTTCTTTAGATGAATCAGCAACAATGAAACGGCAGCTGGCGTAACGCCTGATATTCTGCTCGCTTGTCCCAGGGTGAATGGTTTCACCTGTTCCAGTTTCTGACGCACTTCAGCGGATAACCCGGAAATATCCTGATAAACAATATCTTTTGGTAAGCGTGTATTTTCCTGCCTCTGTAGCCGTTCTACCTCCTCTGCTTGTCTGCTGATATAGCCTTCATATTTAACGTCGATCTCTACCTGCTCATTGATCTCATCACCAGGCCAATTCAATCCTGACACTTTGAGCAATTCAGTAACATGCAATCGGGGTCGCTTCAACAGTTCCAGCAAGTTGTATGCTCTGCTTATCGGGTTTTCCACAAGGGTATTCAGGTTTTCCGCCACCACACCACCTGGTTGTATCCAATGACCCGCCAGCTTCTGTTTTCGAGCTTCTATCGCATCTCTTTTATTACAGAAACTCTGCCAGCGAGCATCTTCGATTAAGCCAAGAGATCGACCCGTTTCAGTAAGTCTTCGATCGGCATTGTCCTGCCTGAGAATCAGTCTGTACTCGGCACGACTGGTAAACATTCTGTAAGGTTCAGTGGTGCCGAGTGTTATCAAGTCATCGATCAGCACACCCAGGTAGCCTTCATCTCTTCGAGGATACCAGGGATCCTGTTGCCTGGAAGCCCTGGCGGCGTTGATCCCAGCCAATAATCCCTGTGCTCCCGCTTCTTCGTAACCTGTTGTTCCATTGATCTGACCAGCGAAAAACAAGCTTTTTAAATGCCGTGTTTCGAGACTGTATTTTAAATCTCTCGGATCAAAGTAATCGTATTCAATCGCATAACCGGGTCTGCAGATCACAGCTCGTTCAAAACCCTTTATGGATCGGATCAAATCCTGCTGCACATCTAACGGCAGACTGGTGGACAACCCATTTGGATAGATCTCTGTGGTTGTTAATCCTTCCGGCTCAACAAATATTTGGTGGCTGGTTTTATCGGAAAAACGTATGATTTTATCCTCTATCGATGGGCAGTACCTGGGACCAGTCCCGTCAATCACACCGGTAAAGAGCGGTGATCTATCCAATCCTCTTCGAATAATATCGTGAGTCTTTTCATTGGTGTGGGTAATGTGACAAGGTATCTGTTGCGGATGATCTGCTGCTGAGCCCATATAGGACATGACCGGTTCCGGGGTATCGCCGGGTTGAATTTCCATCACGGTAAAATCAACTGTTCTACCATCTATCCTGGGCGGCGTTCCTGTTTTAAGTCGATCTACTCTGAACGGCAATTCCCTTAACCTGTCTGCCAATCGGTTTGAAGGTGGATCACCGGCTCTACCGCCTGCGTGGCTTTCCAGACCTATGTGGATAATGCCACCCAGAAACGTCCCCACAGTCAATACCGTTGATTCAGCATAAAACTTCAATCCCATCTGCGTAACCACACCCACTACTCGATCTTTTTCTACGACAAGGTCATCTACTGTTTGCTGGCATAGTGTCAGACAAGGCTGATTCTCCAGGTGATATCGGATCGCTTGTTTGTACAGTAGTCGGTCAGTCTGGGCTCGGGTAGCTCTCACAGCGGGACCCTTGCGAGAGTTAAGGATTCGAAAGTGAATCCCGGCACGATCCGTTGCCAGAGCCATCACACCACCCAAGGCATCGATCTCTTTTACCAGGTGGCTCTTACCGATACCCCCTATGGCTGGATTACATGACATCTGCCCCAGAGTTTCGATATTTTGCGTCAGCAACAATGTCCGGCATCCCATTCGGGCAGAAGCTGCTGCAGCCTCTGTGCCTGCGTGTCCACCGCCCACGACAATGACGTCAAATTGTTGATCCTTCATCTATTCATGGCCCGCATATTTCATGAAGGGAATGGAATTTCCGGAAATTGTGGTGGTTGTACAAACATTGTGAATGGCATAGCCGTCGCTATGGCTTGAACAATTTTGTTCATGCTTCGCAGCCATAATTCCCGGACGCCGGACCGTCAGAAAACCAGTCAGGTACAAAATGCATGTTTCAAAACACCTTGAATGATGGACTAACCTGTTCAAATAACCTGGATTTGCAACCATTTTTGACCGCCTTCGTGAAATATGCGGGATAATTCATTATTAAAGTTTTAATTGGGTTGGCAAGTATACGATTACACAACCAGGAGTCCATGAACACCTGGCTTTTCTGTGCATCACGAGGGACACTTGACAGAGCGCTGTTCCGAGTCGTCCAGGTGACCGGGTATTGCTGACTATTTGCCAACACAAAAAGTCGAAAAAATCCGTCCTAATAAGTCTTCCGGTGTAAATTCTCCGGTTATCTCAGTCAAAGCCAATTGCGCTAATCTCAGATTTTCAGCCAGTAAATCGCCTGCTTCTGTATCGATCAATTGAGTTCTACCCTCAGCTATATAGTCCCGTGCCTTCTCCAGCGCATCCAAATGGCGACGCCGAGCCGTAAATTGTCCCTCTCCCAGTGCCGAGAATCCCATGCAGGATTTCAGATGTTGCTTCAATTTATCTATCCCGAATCCCGTCTTTGCTGACACACTGATCACTTCACTTGAGAGAAGCTCTTTTTTTAATAGTGCCTCATCTGCAATCAGATCAACTTTGTTCCTGACGACAGTAAGGTTATCCAGATTTGGCAACCTTTCAACAAATTCCGGCATTACCTTCTCTGGTCGTAATTCATCACTTTCGCTGGCATCCACCAACAATAGTACTCTGTCTGCCCTCTCAATTTCTTGCCAGGCTCTTCTAATTCCTTCCAGTTCTATTTCACCCGTACCACGCCGTAGGCCTGCCGTATCAACCAGGTGCAGAGGCATGCCATCCAGGTGCACATATTCTCTCAGTAAATCCCGAGTTGTGCCCGCTGTCGCCGTGACAATGGCTGAATCTTTTCCAGAAAGCTGATTCAACAAGCTGGATTTTCCCACGTTTGGTTTTCCGGCCAGTACCACTGTCATGCCTTCCCTGAGCAGAGCACCTTGTACAGCATCGTTGAGCACCTTTGCCAACTGGCCGAGTATGTCATCAAGCCTTAGAAGTACTTTTCCATCGGTAAGGAAGTCTATTTCTTCCTCCGGAAAGTCTATGCATGCTTCGACGTAAGTTCTCAGGCTGATCAGTGATTCAACCATCTCCTCTATTCTTCTTGAAAACACCCCTTGCAGTGACGCCATTGCCCCCCTTGCCGCTTGCTGACTGGCACTATCAATCAGGTCGGCGATAGCTTCAGCTTGAGCCAGGTCAATCTTGTCATTTAGAAACGCTCTCTCGCTAAATTCACCCGGTCGGGCCATACGCACATTCAGAGCAAGGATTTCTTTCATAATCAGATCCAGAATAACCGGACCGCCATGCCCCTGCAATTCAAGTACATCTTCACCCGTAAACGATTTTGGCGCTGGATAAAACAGTGCGATACCCTGGTCGAGAACACTACCATCGACTCCTACAAAATCGGTATATCGCGCATATCGTGGCTTCGGGGTTCTACCGAGCAGCTTGCGTGCGACAGCTTTTGTTGCATCGCCGGATACCCGAATAATCCCTATGCCGCCTCTTCCAGGTGGTGTCGCTATGGCTACTATAGTATCCCGCGATGTAAGCATCAGGATTCTGGCTTTTTTAAGGCCGCTCTGTTATGTAAGAAAGTTCCTGTCCGTAAAGTGCTATATGTAACCAGCATTTGCAAAAGATTAAAATTGTTAGAGTTACAAATCAAGCACTTAAAAAAGAACTAACCACCTCGAACTTCGCATCCGGTGGGCCGCATCCGGTGGGCCGCATCCGGAACTAGTTAGGCGCGTTGGCAATTTTGCGAGTGACGTACCACTGCTGTAACACAGAAATAATGTTGTTCACCAACCAATATAGTACTAATCCAGACGGGAACCAAAGGAAAAAGAATGTGAACATGACCGGCATTAACTTCATCACGCGCGCCTGCACTGGATCTGGTGGTTCAGGCTGCATCATCTGAGTAAGAAACATGGATCCTCCCATCAAGATGGGTAAAACAAAATAAGGATCCATCACTGAAAGGTCTTCTATCCACAAATAGAAGGGTGCCTGACGCAGTTCTACGCTTTCCATCAAAGTCCAATATAATGCAAGGAATACAGGCATTTGCAGTAACATCGGCAAACAGCCTCCGAGAGGATTCGCTCCTTCTTTCTTATACAGGTCCATCATCGCCTGAGAGAATTTTTGTTTGTCATCCCCAAAACGCTCTTTTAGACGTTGCATTTCCGGTTGTAATTTGCGCATCTTCGCCATTGATTTGTAACTGGCTGCTGAGAGTGGGTAGAGAAACATTTTGACTATGACAGTAAGAAGAATAATCGCTAATCCCCAGTTACCCACCAATCCATGTATAAAATCTAGGAGACTGAATAAAGGTTGAGCAATCCACCAGAGAAAGCCGTAATCTACTGTCAGATCTAATCCTCTTGATATTTCTCTTAATTTATATTGATCTTTCGGCCCCGCATAGAGAGACAAAACCAGTTTGTCAGACCCTCCTGAAGGTATAGTTATTGTTGGGCCAGTGAATCCCATTAAATACTGGTCCTTGTTTTGTACCTTTCTGGCTTGATAAATGTATGTTGTTTCTGTGGGCGGAACCCAGGCGCTAACGAAATAATGTTGCACCATCGCTATATAGCCGCCGTCTACTTTCTCCTTGAAAGGTGTTTCACCCAGGTCGTCAAATTCAAGCTTGTAATACGGAGCTTCAGTACTATAGGTTGCTCCACCTACATAGGGTCGCAGACCCATAGAATTTACTTCCTCTATCACGGGTGGTTGCCCATCTCTCTTTATCTGGGCAAAAATGTTTGCTGACCAGGATTCTGAAGAATTGTTTTTAATCAGAAACTCAACTCCAATCAGGTAGTTACCGCGCTGGAATCTGAAGCGTTTAATAATTTCCACAGCATTCTCGTCGACGAAACTCAGGTCCACCAGAAGTTCATCATCGCCATCTTGCATAGAGTAACTATACTTTTCTGCACTATAGATTGTACGACCCTGTTTAGCGTCTGGTCCCTGTGGACCAATCAAGCCGCTTTGTGCTACATAGCTGTTTCTAGGATCAATAAGGACGAAGGGCTGGTCTGGTGAATCAAGATTTTGCGGAAACTGCGGCAGATCGACTCGAGTAATATCACCGCCCCTGGTATCAACCCAGACATTGAGCACGTCGGTTGAAATCTTTATCAGTTCCCTCTTTGCTGAGGCACCTTTTTCTCGCTGCATTATTTCTGCTTGAAAATCAATGTCGGGCAATTCGTCCACTACAGTTTCTGATAAAACACCGATCACTGGTTCATAATCAACAGCCACAGGAGCTGCTTCATTCACCTCTATTATGCCGTTAGACGATTTTTGATGATAGTCTTCGTTCCATGCAAGCACCAGCATGTATGAGGTAACTGCCATACCGAATATAAGTATGATCCTTTGTATATCCACTAGCCGACTTCCTTTTCCGGGACAGGGTCATAGCCACCTGTATGCAAAGGGTGACAGTGAGATATGCGTCTGATAGTCAAATAGGTTCCCCGAATAATGCCATGTTTTTCTAATGCCTCAATCGCGTATTGAGAACATGAGGGATAAAATCTGCAACAACTGGGAATAACAGGGCTGATTACCAGTTGATATACACGGATTAAGATCAGCATAATTCTTTTCATTTATTTATCTTGGCCTATGTGGTTGGGCCTCGTTGAGCGACTAATTTTTTCCATAAAACTGTTGCGTCATTCAATATGACTTTATTGTCAAGATCGCCCAATCCCCTGCGCGCCAGGATGATGATATCTAAACCTGCCACATCTTGCTGGTGACGTCTGAATGATTCTCGTAACAATCTTTTTACTCTGTTTCTTTGCACCGCAAGAGGAATGACTCTTTTACTCAGGATAAGTCCAATACGCGGTCGATCCATCTGATTTTGGCGTGCTAGTAGAAGTAGCGAACCCATTGGTATTCTATAGTGTCTCTGATTAAATACAGCTTGATATTGGGCTGATTTTGTCAGTCGAAGAGTAATGGGAAACGCCTCGATTGACATAAGAGAGGTTAATATCAGGCGGAGAGTACTTTACGACCTTTCGCTCTTCTTCGTTTGAGTATAAGTCTACCTGACTTGGATGCCATTCGACTTCGAAAACCGTGGGTACGATTTCTCTTTAAAACGCTGGGTTGAAAAGTTCTTTTCATGATGTGTATCCAATGAGCGACAAAAAATAATGCTTACAGAGTATAAAAAAGGACGGGCGATTCTAATGTAATCTGATAGGAGCGTCAATTTGAAATAACTTCAATAATTAATATTTTAAAAAATTCGTATAAGAATTATTGTTGTTGTTGTTATTAAGCATTGATTTGTTGTTGATAAATAGAATTTCTGACTAGTAATCAATTACTTGGAAAAGGATGAAAGCTGTGTGTTTATTATAGATAGCCTGTATACAGATTGTTAATTAGCTGGGTAAAAATTCGTTACTTATCCACAAGGCTATTGTATTGCTTTATGGCACACATTTTATCCACAAATTATACACAACATACACACAAAAATTCAGTCTATTTGTGGATAAGAATAATGTAACTTGTTGAAAAAAAAGATTTTTCAATGCAAATCAGTTTGATTTGGTGGTAGATTCCGAGAATGATTAGGAGTAATATTTTCAGCTGTTTTATCTTCATAGTTGTGACTGGTTTTAAAGGGAGGCCCAGTGGGGTCGGAAATTTGGAAAAAATGTCTTGATCGTCTGGAAGATGAAATCACATCTCAGCAATTCGACACTTGTATAAGACCTCTTCAGGTAGAAGCTGGAAACGAAGGTTTACAGCTTTACTCGCCGAATAAGTACATCATGGATCTGGTTTCTGAAATGTTTTTGCCACGCATCAGAGAGATGGTCAGTGATTATGGAGCCGGTAGTGTGTCTATCGAAGTAGGCAGTAAACTGCACGGTGGCAGCGAGAAAAAACGAATCAACGGCAATGGGATTCCTGGCAGGAAAACAGGCAATGGACTACTGCGTGATATAGAAATGGAATTCACATTTTCAACTTTTGTTGAAGGACGTTCAAACGTACTGGCTCGCGCAGCAGCGCTGCAAGTAGCAGAAAATGTGGGCACTACCTATAACCCATTATTGCTATATGGTGGTGTGGGACTCGGTAAGACTCATCTAATGTGCGCTGTTGGCAATGCTATCCTGGAAAGGAACCCTGGAGCAAAAGTTGTTTATACCAATTCACAGAGATTCATTGAAGAGATGGTGCGGGCGATAGAGACTAACCAGATGAGGAAGTTCACAGAAGGTTATCGATCAATTGATGTTCTGCTTATGGACGATATTCAATTTCTGGCGAAAGGCAGCAAATCACAAGAAGAGTTTTTTCATTTGTTCAATCGATTGCAGGAAGATGGTCGACAGATCGTTTTAACTTGCGATAAATATCCAAAACAGATCGTAGGCCTGGAAGAAAGACTAAAATCGCGGTTTGTATGGGGCATGACGGCACCTGTTGGACCACCGGATCTCGAGACACGGGTAGCGATTTTAATAAAGAAAGCTGCGATACAGCAGGTAGATCTGAGCCAGGAGGTCGCATTCTTCATCGCGGAGAGAATTCGATCAAACGTGAGAGAGCTGGAAGGCGCTCTGAAGAGAGTAATTGCCAATGCTGGTTTTACGGGTAACGATATTACAATTACCCATGTCAGGGAATCGTTAAAAGATCTGATAGCCATGCAGGACAGACAAGTAGGCATTGAGAACATTCAAAAAACCGTTGCAGATTATTATAAAATTCGCGTATCCGACTTGCACTCAAAAAGAAGAAATCGGTCGATCACCAGACCAAGACAATTAGCTATGGCTCTGGCAAAGGAACTGACTAATCATAGCTTACCTGAAATTGGGGATTCTTTTGGTGGCAGAGACCACACAACAGTATTGCATGCGTGCCGTAAGATAGAAGAGTTGCGCGAGAGCATGAATGAGATGGAAGAAGATTATAACAATGTGCTAAGACTGTTAACACAATAAAGTCATCCAAGTGCCACGACTGCATTCCCAGGCTAAGATATGTGAATTTTGATGAAGTTTGAAGTATCTCAACAAGCCCTTCTAAAGCCCTTACAGCTGGTAACCAGTGTAGTGGAGCGACGTCAGACACTACCAATACTCTCCAATTTGCTACTAGAAGTTGATAATGATGGTTATCTGACTTTGACCGCTACCGATCAGGAGGTTGAATTAAGTGACCGGATTAAGGTGACCGATTGCGTGATCGGGGAAGTAACAGTGCCAGCTAGAAAGCTGCTGGATATATGCAGGAGTCTGTCCACTGAAGAGACCATCCGTGCAGAGATGGAAGACTCAAGGCTGTTGTTAAGTAGCGGTAGATTTCGATCGCACCTTGCGACGCTACCTGCCACGGAGTTTCCAAAAGTAGAGTTCGATGGTGGAAGTCTTGATATCAAAGTACAATCGAGTAGTCTGAGAAGATTATTGAGCAGAACTTCTTTTGCGATGGCTCAGCAGGATGTGAGATATTTCTTTAACGGTTTGTTATTGGAAGTAGAAGAAAACCAATTGCAAACCGTCGCCACAAATGGGCAACGATTGGCCCTGAATAAGGCCACGGCTGAAGTACAGATCACGCAGCAACGGCAAGCCATAATACCGCGCAAGGGAGTCGTAGAACTGTTGCGCCTGCTGGATGATGAATCCTTAGTTGAGATATCTATATCCGCTAATCATCTCGTGGCGAGAGTTGGTGAGCGCTTACTAACCACGAAGTTAATAGATGCTACTTATCCAGATTATCAAAGGGCGATACCAGCAAAGGGCAAAAATTTCTTTCGTGCCGATAAAGATGAATTAAAAGAGGCGTTGACCAGAACTGCTATCCTGTCAAATGAGATGTATCGTAGTATCCATTTGACTCTTTCTGCAGGGAGTTTGAATTTGCGGGCAAATAATCCACAGCAGGAAGAAGCAGAAGAGACCATAGCTGTAGACTACCAGGGTGAAGAGTTACAAGTAGCATTCAATGTGGGGTATTTACTGGATGTATTGTCGGTAATTGATGGGGATAAGGTGGAGTTTAATCTGGCTGATACCAACGGCGCGGTCGTGGTGAAGCAGGTTGGAGACGAGGACGCTACTTTCGTGGTAAGCCCGATGGTCCTTTGATTTCCCGATGAGTGATTGTTGTGATAACGATGCATAGCTTGATAACGTTAACGATACTATTTGAAGAAAAACACAAATATGAAATTTACAACAAAAAGAGATGCATTTCTTAAGCCATTGCAAATGGTAGCGGGCGTGGTAGAAAGGCGACAGACGCTACCTATTCTTTCAAATGTACTCTTGAGAGTAGCGGATAATATAGCCTATATAACAGGTACCGACCTGGAAGTAGAACTGGTGGCGAGAGTATCGCTGGAGTCATCGGAGGCCGGAGAGATAACGGTACCGGCCAGGAAATTGGTAGATCTTTTTCGAGAGTTGCCAGACGGTTCCACCATAAACGTGGAATTGATCGAGCAAAAGTTAATTATTCGTTGTGATCGATTCAGGTCGAGTATAGCGACGTTACCTGCGGCAGAGTTCCCCTCGATAGATAGATCCGAGATTTCACAAGAAATTGAGATGGATGGCACAGCACTCAAAATGTTGATTGACCGGACAAGTTTTGCTATGGCCCAGCAGGATGTGAGGTATTTCCTGAATGGCATGCTAATGGAAGTCAATGATGATGAGATCAAGGTTGTTGCGACCGATGGGCACAGATTGGCCATGTGTACTTCAGAAATTGGTAGTAGCGGGAATTCTGTAGAGCAGGTCATCATACCTCGTAAAGGTGTAGTTGAATTGCAACGGCTTGTAGGTGAAGCAGATGGAAAGGTAAAGATTATATTCGGAGCGAATCACCTTGGGGTTGAAACAGGGGATTTCAATCTACTGACCAAATTGCTGGATGGTAAATTCCCGGATTATGAGCGCGTTATACCCAGAGGCGGGGACAATGTTCTGGTTGCTGATCGGCAGGAGTTAAGACACGCGCTGAATCGTACGTCCATTCTATCGAATGAGAAATTCAGAGGCATCAGGGTCTCATTGAAGGCTGGAAATATCCAATTGTCGGCCAACAATCTCGAACAGGAAGAGGCGGAAGAAAACGTATCTGTTGACTATCAGGGCGAATCGCTGGAAATAGGTTTCAATGTGGGCTATTTGCTCGACGTGCTGGGTGTGTTGGAAAGCGAGCAAGTAAGGTTTACCTTGTCGGATGCGAATAGCAGCGCATTGTTAGAAGAACCGGGTGATGATCGTTCCTTGTATGTGGTAATGCCAATGAAGTTATGACCCTCAAGCGATTTGAGGTTAGCTGTGTCAGGAATATAGTATCAGCAACCCTGTGTTTCTCTCCCAAAATTAATATTCTGTATGGTAGCAACGGTAGCGGTAAGACCAGTGTTCTGGAAGCATTGTATTTACTGGGACTGGGCAGAAGTTTTCGAACCACCAGGCTAAACTCGCTGATAACACACGGTAATGATAAGAGCACAGTTTTCGGATTGGTAGACTCAGGTGTAACCGGAGAAGTCGCTATGGGGATCAGCCGGTACAGAGGTGGAAGGCGAGAAATACAAATTGCAGGCAGTTCAGTGCATCAGTCGTCTCGCCTGGCAGAATTGTTCCCTATACAGATAATGACACCTGACACGGTGCAGTTATTGTCGGGCCCACCCATAGGGAGGCGCCGTTTTATGAATTGGGGAGTGTTCCACGTGGAACACTCGTTCAAAAAAGCCTGGCAAACTGCGGAGCATAGTTTAAAGCAGAGAAATGCATTGCTTAGGCATGCTAAAATAAACCATCAAATGCTGGAAATCTGGACTCATCAGTTATCGGCAGCAGCACTAGAGATTGACAGATTCAGGCGAGAGTACCTCGAGAAATTTGTTCCCCACTTTAAAAAAGTATTGACCGAACTGTTGGATGTAAAAGACATTGAACTGAGCTACTCGCCGGGCTGGGATCGCTCAGTCTCCTTGCTTGAAGCACTAAAAGGTTCGGTAGCCAGAGACGTGAAGCAAGGCTTCACGGGTTTAGGTCACCATCGGGCAGAGATGATGCTTACGGTCTCGGGAAGAAATGTGATTGATGTATTCTCCAGAGGAGAACAGAAATTGGTAGCAAGCGCGTTAATGATAACCCAGGGACGGTTGATGGAGAAGGAGGCGGCAAGGCAGTGCACCTACCTGGTTGATGATTTCGGATCCGAGCTGGATCCAGCGCATCGACAAAGATTGTATAGAACATTTGAGAAAACAAATTGCCAGGTAGTGATAACTGCAGTGGACAAAAAGATTCTGGCTCCCTATTGGTCAGCCGAAAACACAAGATTGTTCCATGTGGAACATGGGGAAGTTACCCTTGAAGAGGTTTGATGATGAGTGAAGGAAATTCGTATAATTCCAGTAGTATCCAGGTCCTGAAAGGACTGGATGCTGTCAGGAAGCGACCTGGAATGTACATCGGAGATACCGATGATGGTACGGGGCTCCATCATATGGTGCAGGAATTGGTGGATAACGCGATAGACGAGGCGCTGGAAGGATATTGCAGTCGAATAGAAGTAGTTATTCATCCGGGAGAGTCAGTCTCGGTGATTGACAACGGCCGGGGCATTCCAACTGATATTCATCAGGAGGAAGGTCGATCCGCGGCGGAAGTGATTATGACTGTGTTACACGCTGGTGGGAAATTTGACGATAAAAATTACAAGGTATCGGGAGGACTGCACGGCGTGGGTGTATCGGTTGTTAATGCGCTGTCCTCAAAATTGAAACTTACTATAAGGCGAGATGGCCATATTTGGGAGCAGTTCTATGAGGATGGCGTGCCATTGGAGCCGTTAACCATTGTTGGTGACACAAGCCAGACTGGTACAGAATGCTATTTTGAACCGTCACCGAAAACCTTTACCAGCATCAAGTTTCATTACGACATCCTTGCAAAACGTCTGAGAGAGCTATCCTTTCTAAATCCCGGTGTATCCATAGAGCTGCGCGATGAGCGAACCGGAAAATCAGAGGTGTTCAACTACAATGGTGGTCTCGCTGCATTTGTTGAATATCTAAACCAGAATAAAACCACCGTAGGCAGCGTTTTTCAGTTTCTTAACGAAAGGCCAGATGGCATCACAGTTGAAGTTGCAATGCAATGGAACGACTCATATCAGGAAACATTGTTTGTCTATACTAATAATATCCCTCAAGGCGATGGTGGTACTCATCTTCAAGGATTTAGAGCGGCATTGACACGCTCTCTCAACACCTATATCGAAAGGGAAGGATTGTCGAAGAAAGCGCAGGTCAATACAACCGGGGACGATGCCCGCGAGGGCTTGACCGCCATTATTTCGGTCAAAGTGCCTGACCCAAAATTCTCGTCCCAGACCAAGGACAAACTGGTTTCCTCTGAAGTTAGACCCGCTGTTGAACAGGAAATGGGGAAAAGTTTCGGAGACTATCTGATGGAAAATCCCCAGGAAGCCAAAGCGATAGTCCAGAAGATGATAGATGCAGCCAGGGCGAGAGAAGCAGCAAGGAAAGCGCGCGAAATGACTCGCCGAAAAGGTGCGCTGGATGTGGCCGGATTACCCGGGAAATTGGCAGATTGTTCGGAGAAAGATCCCGCTTTGTCGGAATTGTACCTGGTAGAGGGTGAATCGGCTGGCGGTTCTGCCAAGCAAGGGAGAGACAGAAAAATTCAGGCTATTTTGCCCCTGAAAGGCAAAATCCTGAATGTCGAGAAAGCCCGTTTCGATAAGATGTTATCGTCAGTCGAGGTCGGCACGCTAATTACAGCTTTGGGATGCGGTATAGGTCGGGATGAATTCAACCCGGATAAGCTTCGCTATCATAATGTAATCATCATGACTGATGCCGATGTAGATGGTGCGCATATTCGGACTCTGCTATTGACGTTTTTCTTCAGACAAATGCCGGAACTAATTGAGAGAGGCCATGTGCTCATTGCGCAGCCACCCCTCTACAAAATAAAAAGAGGGAAGCAGGAGCGGTACATAAAAGATGAAGCGGCGTTGATCGACTACACGTTTGAGATGGCTATGGAAGACAGTGCCTTCATATTGTCGAATGGAGAGGAAGTGTCGGGAGATGATTTAGAAAAACTGGCCAAAAAATACTATAGAGCCATGGACAAAATTGATCGCTTGAATCGGCTATATCCAGAGGATGTACTGGAACAGATAATGTATTCGCCTCGTTTGCGGGTAGAGGAACTTGGGGATAGTCGCAGTGTGACCAGCTGGTTGGAATCACTAGGTGAACGGCTATCGAGATTGGAGAATTCGCAGAGAAAATTCAGTACCCAGGTGGTAGAGGATGAGGAAAGGCATCAGTTTCTACCTGAGATATCTGTTATCAACCATGGAGTCAGTAAAAAATACCTCCTGACCAGGGATTTCTTTGTCTCCGCGAATTACACGGAAATTGTGACGGCAGGTCAGCAGCTTAACGAACTGGCGACTGACAAATTCAGTGTACGGCGCGGCGATAAGCAAGCTGAAGTCGAATCTGTAAAGGAAGCGCTTACCTGGTTAAATAACGAAGCTACACGCGGTCAGAGTAGGCAACGATATAAAGGGTTGGGTGAAATGAACCCGGATCAACTCTGGGAGACCACCATGAATCCGTCAAACAGGACCATGCTCAGAGTGACCATAGAGGATGCAATCGCCGCAGACCAGATGTTTAATACCCTGATGGGAGATAATGTGGAGCCGAGAAGGGAATTTATAGAAGCCAATGCATTAGCGGTCGCTAACCTGGATGTATAGATTTTTAGTGGCCTCTATCAATTATGGCAAGGGCCGCAGCGAGAAGATCTGTAAATGTTTCCGGGTAGGGTTCTGTGAGGCTGCCCAATGTCCGCAAGCCATAACCCGTCTTCACCAGTATTGGTCTGCAACCAAACGCTTCAGCAGCCTGTATATCTCTGAGTGAATCCCCGATAAATGGGGTACCCTGTAAATCAGAGTCCAGGAACGCCGCTATCTGAGCCAGGAGACCAACCCGTGGTTTTCTACAGTTGCAGTTAGCATCCGGATGATGGGGGCAGTAAAAAATACGCGTCAGGTGGCCTCCATGAGAGTTGACAGCGTCGGTCATCTTTTTGTGTATGGCGTCAAGAGTAGTGACCGTGTATAGATTTCTTGCAATGCCGGATTGGTTAGTCGCCACCACTATAACGTATCCCGCTCGGCATAAGTGAGCGATCGCTTCCAGGCTACCCTTTATAGGACGCCATTCTTCCGGTGATTTGATATATTCTTCCGAGTCATGGTTAATGACACCGTCGCGATCAAGAATGACAATATTCGGCATTACAACTAGCACCTGGAGCGTAATTTCTTCATTATCAAGAATAAACTCCTGAGCAGCAAGCTGGTGGTGAGCGTTTCAGCAATTCCTGGATGTCTACGCGACTCGGTCTATCGCCATATAAGAGAGGAGTATTCGTTTGAGTGATAATCTGGTGAAACTCAGTCAGCGACGGTCCAGGAGATGCCGCCTAAAGAAACACCGTTCAATAATTAGTCGTTAGGGGAACAGAATTAATGCGGCGATGTGGTTGGTGCAAAGACAATGAGCTGTATATCAAGTATCACGATGAAGAGTGGGGGATTCCGAACAGATGCACGCGGGCACTGTTCGAGTTCTTGATACTAGAAGGTGCACAGGCTGGTTTGAGTTGGATAACCATACTCAAAAAGAGAGAGAACTATCGATTAGCCTATGATGGGTTCGATCCAGAGAAAATAGCCCGGTACGATGACAGAAAGATAGCACTATTGCTTAAAGATGAGGGAATAATTAGAAACAGACTGAAAATTGAATCAGCGATCAAGAATGCCCGGGCCTTTCTTGAACTGGAGGCTGGTGCCTCGGGATTCATGGATCATCTCTGGTCATTCGTTGATGGAGAACCTGTGCAAAACAGATGGCGCAGCTTGAAGCAGATACCAGTATCTACATCTACGTCAGATGCAATGTCCAAAGACCTGAAAAAAAGGGGATTCAATTTCTTCGGTACCAGGATCTGTTACGCTTTTATGCAGGCCACTGGAATGGTCAACGATCATTTGATTGACTGCCACCGTTACCTACCCTGTCAGCAAGCGAGTTCCTGTCCAGAAATAGACAAATTGGGCAATTATTCACCACACCTTTAAACAGTTAGAGTTACAAATCGACCCCTCGGAAGTAGCCTCATCGGGCCGCATCCGGTGGGCCGCATCCGGTGGGCCGCATCCGGACAAAAGCAAGCTGCTAACCCGCATATTTCATGCAGGGAATGGAATTTCTGGACATGGTGGCGGTTGTACAAACATTGTGAATGGCATATGCGTCGCTGTGGCTTGCGCAATTTTGTTCCAGCTTCGCAGCCATAATTCCGCGACGCCGGACCGTCAGAAAACCATTCAGGTACAAAATGCATGTTTCAAAACACCTTGAATGATGGACTAACCTGTTCAAATAACCAGGATTGGCAACCATTTTGGACCGCCTTCGTGAAATATGCGGGAGAGTAAGGCCTGAAGGTTGTGACAGGGTTTACTAGATATCAGCCCGTCGTGTCATCGACATTTCAATCCGTGATTCCACCATCGTTCGAAACAGGCGGTTTTTGACCTATCAAATACGCTTTATTGCGGTGGCCTCGTTGCGGATCACCCTGAATACCCTCTTCCCTGTAAAAGCGGACCATCAGATCCGAAAACAGTCCAAGCAGCTCATTTTCCTGCAGCAAGAAGTCCGGATTACTCGGTCCATTTTCAGAGACACGGGCTTCGGTAAAGGTTTGATAAAACAGTAATCCTCCCGGCGACAGGGAGTCGCTGATTTGTCGACATAAGGCTCGATCGAGAAAGTGCGACACAACCACGACATCCCAGCAATCGGCGGCCACTGGTGGGTTCTTTACAACATCTCGAACAACAGCGTTGACCCGCAACTTGCGTTGTTTGGCAAACGTTTGCAGTCGCTCGATCGCTACCTGCGAAGTGTCCCATGCATGGGTTTCCAACCCCCTGGATGCTAGCAGCAGAGCGTTGGCGCCCAGGCCGCAGGCGAGATCAAGAACGCGCCCAGACGCTGGCAAGAGGTGCTGATTTTCGGTCAGTATAGCAGCAGCAATACCGGAATCTGGTGCGTCTGCATATTTGCTATCCCATTTATGTGCCATATCCGATAACCTTACCCGCACTGTTTAATACATGGCTTAACACATGCAAGACACTTAACTGTCGTTAGATCTGGATGCTAACAATATTAAAATGGCGCACGGAATTGCCTAACCAATTTTCTGATTTGTCACATTCTAAAAACACTCCGGCCTGTTTAGTGCTGCCCTATTCTGTAAATACTAAATAGCAGCTAGCGTTGCCAGAACATAGGTGTAAAAAGTACTAGCAGAGTAAAGATCTCGAGGCGTCCCATTATCATCACAAAACAAAGAATTAATTTTGCCGTATCGTTGATATTAGCATAGTGATAAGCAACATCACCAAAACCAGGACCCAGATTGTTGAGACAAGCACCCATCGCAGAAAAAGCCGTGATAAAATCCAGCCCGGTGGCCATCAGTATGAGAAAGGTCACCATATAAACAATGACATAAATTGAGAAGAAACCCCACACTGCCTCTATGATATTGGCAGATACCGGTTTTGAATTGAGCTTGATCGGAAAGATTGCATTAGGGTGAATTAGTCGATAAATCTCGCGTACAGCTTGTTTGTAAATTAGCATCACACGAACCACCTTCATGCCACCACCCGTCGAACCGGCACAAGCGCCGCAGAAAGCACCGAAGAAGATCATGAAAGGCAACAGGCTTGGCCAACTACTAAAATCAGCTGTAGCAAAACCGGTTGTGGTCAGAATCGATACAACTTCAAATATGCCGTAACGGATGGAGGTTTCGAAGTCGTAAGTATGAGAAGTAAACAGAATATAGCTGGTCAATGTGGCGAACACTAACACCAACGTAAAATAAAACTTTACCTCAGAATCCAGTAGATAGTGAAGCAGTGTTCTTTGTTTCCATGCAAAAAAATGCAGTGCAAAATTGATTCCGGCAATCAGCATGAAACTGATGGCAATAAACTCAATTGCTGGACTATTGAAATAGCCAATGCTCTGATCATGGGTCGAAAAACCACCGATAGCCACGGTAGAAAAACTGTGACACAAAGCATCGAAAAAGCTCATCCCCGCAACCCAATACGAAACACAGCATGCTATTGTTAGTCCAACGTAAATCGACCACAAGGCTACGGCAGTCTGCTTGATTCTCGGGGTCAATTTACTATCTTTTATCGGACCGGGAGTTTCTGCTCTGTATAGTTGCATCCCGCCAATACCGAGCATGGGTAGTATCGCGACGGCGAGAACAATGATCCCCATGCCACCTAACCACTGTAGCTGTTGTCTGTAATAAAGTATCGCTGGTGGTAGTTGATCGATATTAGTGATTACTGTGGCCCCGGTAGTAGTGAAGCCTGAAATGGATTCGAACAGGGCATCAATAATATTGAGGTTACTACCTTCGGCGGGTATAAACGGTATTGCACCAAAAGACCCCAATGCCAGATAGAACATTACAGTGACCAGGAAGCCGTCCCTTGTTCGCATCTCGTCTTTGTGCTTGATCAGTAGCAGCCAGGGTACAAATCCACTGAGAAAGGTGATGTAGAAAGCTCGCCAGAAGATCATGGTCGTGCCGTCACTATATAAAACGCTCACGAGCATTGGCGGTAGCATACTGAGGCTGAACATCATCAGTAACATGCCTACCGTTTTGAAAGCGATTTTAAATTGCATGGGATACTGCTTACCAGAGAATTAGAAAAACGACAATGGCGCCTGGAACAGCTTTTCAACTTCAGGAATTTGTTTCTTATTTACCAGAAACAGGATGACATGATCATCAGGCTCAATGACTACGTTGTCGTGAGCAATGATGGTCTGGCCGTTTCTAACGATAGCACCTATTCTGGTGCCGTCGGGCAAGTTGATACTACCAATAGCCTTGCCTACCACTTTAGAGGCGTTCTTGTCACCATGGGCGATTGCTTCTATTGCTTCAGCAGCACCTCTACGCAAGGAATGCACCTTTACTACATCGCCTTTTCTTACATGTGTGAGTATGCTCCCGAGGGTAGATTGCTGAGGGGAGATCGCGATATCAATCTCTCCACCTTGAATCAAATCGACATAAGCAGGATTGTTAACCAGAGAAATTACTTTCCGGGCTCCCAGGCTCTTCGCCAGCATCGAAGACATGATATTGACTTCATCTTCGTTAGTGAGGGCGCAAAACACATCTGTATTTTCGATGTTTTCTTCCAGCAGCAATTCTCGTTCTCCGGCATCTCCTGCCAGAACGATGGTTTTATCGAGAGTTTCGGATAATTCCAGGCACTTTTGGCGATTTCGTTCGATCAGTCTGACGCGATAGCGCTGTTCCAGTGCGCGAGCCAGACCAGCACCAATCTGCCCGCCTCCGGCAATGATTATACGCTTGTTGGGGCGTTCGGTACGCCTCAGTTCATTCATGACCGTGGGTATATCTTTAGTAGCGGCGATAAAGAACACTTCATCATCTGCTTCAATGACCGTGGAGCCTTCAGGGAGAATGGCACGATCGCGTCGAAAAATTGCCGCTACCCGCATGTCCACGGAAGGAATATGTTGCTTCAGGTAGCGTAACTCCTGATCGACCAGTGGACCTCCGTAGTAGGCTTTAACGGCCACTAGCTGAACTTGACCATCGGCAAAATCCATTACCTGCAAAGCACCGGGGTGTTGTATTAACTGAGCGATATCTTTAGTGATGATCTGCTCTGGGTTGACGGTAAAGTCGACCGGCATGGCCTTATTTTTAAATATTTCCTGTTGCTTCAGGTACCCTGTGGATCTTATTCGGGCTATCTTTGTTGGGGTGTGAAACACCGTATAGGCAACCTGGCAAGCGACCATGTTCACTTCATCGCTGTTAGTCACGGCGATGATCATATCCGCATCTTCGGCACCCGCGAGCCGCAGAATATCGGGATGGCTGGCCATGCCTCGCACTGTTCTGATATCGAGTTTGTCCTGGAGTTCTCGCAGTCGAAGGTTGTCGATATCCACCACGGTGATATCGGTGTCTTCTTTTGCCAAATTTTCAGCAAGATTTCCACCAACCTGACCTGCACCTAAGATAATAATCTTCATAGATAAAACACTTACCGGGATTTAGAGACAACGTTTCACAAGTAATATTCCGAGGAGACGTCGCGTCAGAGATTCACTAGTTCTTGTGAAGGCGTGCATAGTAAAATCCGTCATGCCCGTGCTTGATAGGAAATAATTGGCGACCGTGCTGTGTCTTCAATCCCCAATTCGCTTCAATCGAGAGTTCAGAAGCGTCCGGGGTTTGGGACAGGAAAATGTGAATGGGCTGGTAATTCTCTTCCGGTAGTATCGAGCAGGTAGAGTACACCAGTATGCCATCCCTTTTCAGCAGCGGCCAGAGACTCTCCAGTAGAGTCAGTTGTTGGAGCGCAAGCTTATCAATATCTGACTCTTTACGCAGCAACTTAATATCGGGATGTCTTCTAATAATACCGGTGGCAGAACAAGGTGCATCCAGAAGAATTCGATCAAATTGCTTTCCCGTCCACCATTTGTCGGGTTGTCGAGCGTCTCCGAGGACGATATTTGGGGACAGCCCCAGCCGCACCATGTTGTCATCCATGCGATTGATGCGTTGTTCATCCAGCTCCAGGGACACCAGATCAATATCCGGCATGAATTCCAGTATATGGCAACTTTTGCCCCCGGGGGCAGCGCATGCATCAAGCACAGATTGGTTATGCTGCAGCTTCAGAATGTCTGCGGCCAACTGAGATGCTTCATCCTGGATGCTGACATAACCGTCTTCAAATCCGGGCAGCGACGTCGCATCCTGGGCAGAATCCAGGGTGATACCACACGCTGAAAACTGACACGGCAGGGCTTTGATATTGCGTGAACGTAATTCAGCGATGTAATCCGGGCGACTGACCAGTATAGAATTAACGCGTAAGGTCATCGGCGCCTGCTGATTATTTGTCCTCAAAATTGATTCAGCCTGGTTGGGCCACGCATGTTGAATTTTCTTTATTAACCAGTTGGGATGATCGAATTGAAAAACTGCATTTTCTGTGAATTGCGCGGCAATGTTCTCCCGTTGACGGATATACTGGCGCAGCACACCGTTGACCAAACCGGTTGCCCAGTTCTTGCCAAGCAAGCGAGCGGTGTTTACGGCCTCATCTACACAGGCATGCAGGGGAATATTCATATATTCAATTTGGTAGAGTCCCAGCAGTAGCAGTATTTTCAGATCGGCATGTTGGTTAGCAAGCGGTTTCTTAAGCAGCTTTGAAAGCATCAGGTCCAGGGAATAGTAGTGCCTGAGCAAACCATAGTTCATCTGCTGGTAGATGGGCTTCTGTTCATCACGTATGGACGGGGCTATATCCTGCATTGCGGTGGTCAGCGACTGCTGATCTCTGATGACTCTGTGCAGAGATTTGATCGTTGCTAATCTGGCATCCATCAGTTTGCAGTTGCCTGGAGGATCTCTCTCTGGACAAACAGATCCCTGCGTGAATTATGGAGATCGGTAGCTGACAAGATCTTGCCCTTTCCGATTGGTATCTGAAGTGCTGTGATCTTAAGTACGCCGGTCCCACAGGCTATGAAGAGTCCATCTTTTTGCAGGCCAAGGATTTCTCCAGCAACGGCGTCGGTTACTCTTTTCATGTTGCAGCATTCAGCCTGCCACAGTTTCACTCGCAACGAGTTTAGCCATGTGAATGCCACCGGTGACGGATTCAACATGCGAATATTTCGTTCGATTTCAATCGCTGTAAGAGACCAGTCAATAGCAGCTTCCTGCTTGGTCAGCTTTCGGGCGTAGGTTGCACCGGTATCGGACTGTTTGATTGGCTTTACTGCACCGGAAGATATCAGCCTGAGAGTCTTGATCAGTGTCTTTGGACCAAGAAGGGAGAGTTTCTGCATTAAACTAGCCGAGGTATCCTGTTTTTCCAGGGAACAGCGTTCCACCGTCAGAATGTCGCCGGTGTCCAGTCCAGGATCCATCTGCATAATGGTTATACCCGTGGTATCGTCACCGGCTTGAATTGCTCTTTGGATCGGCGCTGCCCCACGCCATCTGGGTAAAATCGAAGCATGCACGTTAATGCAGCCATAGGTTGGGATTTGGAGAGCCGCTTTGGGGAGAATCTGACCGTATGCAACCACAGCCATAATATCCGGCTGCAGAGAGCTGAGCCGTTTTATAGCCACCCGATCTATACGTGCAGGCTGATATACTGAAATATTGTGACGAGATGCTAGTCTTTTGACCGCGCTGGGCACGGGTTGTGTACCCCGTTTCCCGGGTTTGTCTGGCTGCGTCCATACACTGCAAACTTCAAAACCGGCCTGTATCAAGGCATCCAGGTGACTGGCTGCAAATTCGGGGGTGCCTGCGAATACTATTCTCATAACCTCTAACCCGGAGGCAACTCAAGCTTTGAGTTTGTGTGATTTGACCAGTTTTCTTCGGATGAGCTGACGTTTTACTGTGGATATGTAATCGACAAACAATTTTCCTTCCAGATGATCTATTTCATGCTGAATACACACTGCCAACAACCCTCTGGCCTGCATACTAAAACATTCTCCATCCCGGTTGATAGCTTCCAGTTCAATATATTCCGCTCTCTTGACCAGCTCATAAAATCCAGGCACGGACAGGCATCCTTCAGCTGTTTCAATCTCTCCCTCCAGAACCCCTATGCTCGGATTAATGAGCACCAGCGGTTGGTTTTTATCCTCGGAAACATCAACAACTACCATGCGTTTATGCACGTTGACCTGACTGGCTGCGAGACCGATACCCGGTGCAGTGTACATTATTTCCAGCATGTCATCGGCTAACTTTATCAACTTGCCGGTTACGTTTTTAATTGGAGTCGCCTTCGTTCGCAACCGGCTGTCTGGAAATTCCAAAATGTTTAGTAATGCCATGCGCTTTTGATATATACCTCTAGTAATAGTGCAACTTGTGCTGCTAAGATTATGATCAGTAAATAAAATTGTCCTTGATAGCGTTGGAATAAATAGACAATCCAGATGTAAAGTCGCCAGAAGATGAGGACAGCAAAAGTTATTCTGGAGGCCATATGATAAAGGGATTCTCATGATGAGGAAATTTCTTATTTCACTGGCGATCAGCACGATCCTGGTAACTCCGGTTTTTGCAGCAGTCAATATACTGAAACCGGGTCATCCTGACCGGTATACAGTCAAACAGGGAGATACCCTGTGGGGCATTGCCTCTATGTTTCTAACAGATGCCTGGCTCTGGCCTGAAATCTGGCAGATAAATCCTGAGATTGAAAATCCACATCTGATATTCCCGGGTGATGAACTGATCCTGTCCTACCTGGAGGGTCAGCCAACCCTCACACTTAAACGAGGAGACCTCGAAAGAACAGTTAAATTATCACCCCTTGAACTTACAGACCGGTCCAAGAGAGAAACTATCAGGTTGGAACCCAGGATCAGGGCTACATCAATCAGCAGTTCCATTCCCGCAATACCTCTGGATTCAATCAGTAGTTTGTTAACCAAGGCAAGAATTGTTGCAGAGGAAACCCTTGCCAACGCTCCCTACATACTTGCGGGAAGGTCTGATCGGCTAATATTCGGACCCGGTGATGATTTTTACGCCCGGGGTAGCACCTGGGACGGCAAGACAACCGTGTATGGTATCTACCGTCAGGGCAGTGTTTACATCGATCCAGAGACCAAAGAAATATTGGGATATGAAGCCATTGAAGTTGGCTTGGCTCGGGTACTGGAAAAGCACGGCGATTTGTATACTTTTGCTCTCACCAGCGTCAAGGAAGATGTAAGAATCGGCGATCGGCTGTTACCTACAGAACAGAGCAGAGTGGAGTCAACTTTCTATCCTTCTGCACCGAAAAATGAAGTATCAGGCGTCATCATGAATGTGCTGGGTGGAGTTACACAGGTTGGTCGTCATGCTGTGGTGGTGATCAATCGAGGCAGCAATGAAGGATTAAGGACAGGGAATATATTGGCCATCAACAAACGCGGCAAATTGATTCGCGATAGATTTGCCCGGCAAGGATTCAGACGGAGCAGAGTTCAACTACCATCTGAACGCGCCGGATTGTTAATGGTATTCAGAATCTTTGAGAAAATGAGCTACGCTCTGGTGCTGAAAACCGATGGACCCCTCAGAGTGGGAGACCTGGTTACTAACCCATAGGCGGCTGTTCTCGGTCAGCCCGCTAGACACCTGCTGAAACTCCTCAACCTGGCTTTCGGGGTAGAAAGCCATGTTCCATGAGGGTTGTAGTATATTTACAAGCGATACCGCCGGTATGGATTAAGGCAGATATTCCCAAAGACAGCACAGAGTTATTAAAGAGCTGGATTTCCTACCAGATAATTGTATGATTTGAACACCTGCTGAATCACGCGGAAAGTGATACAGGATTTCACGGATGAAACCTTTGCCCTCAGAAAAGTTGTCCGAATATGTCTACTGGTTGGCTCTACATCGCGTTGATGGCGTGGGACCCTCCGTATTTCTCAAACTTTTTGACAAATACCATTCTGTCCAGGAAATCTTTCATTCCGCACAATCTTCAGAACTCAGGGCACTAAATATTGACCCTGTATCAATTCAGCAGATTCGATCTTTCAACACAGCAGGACCCCTGCGCGCGCAAGCCGAGAGGGACCTGCGATGGATGGAACAGAATCAGCATGATCTGCTGACCTATACCGATGATCAATATCCGGCATTGTTGAAACAGATTGCCAAACCACCACCGATACTTTTTGTAAAAGGCAATCCAGGCTGCCTGTCTGGATTGCAGCTGGCCATGGTAGGAAGCAGGAATGCGACTATGCTGGGTCGTGAAACAGCCAAAGCCTTCGCTCGACAGTTTAGTAACGCGGGACTAATCGTTACCAGTGGCTTGGCTCTGGGCATTGACGGAGAATGTCACCGGGGCGCTATCGAAGGGGCAATGCCAACCATAGCGGTGCTGGGATCAGGTCTTGATCGCATATATCCTGTTCGTCACCGCAGCCTGGCTGAGCAGATCGTATCTGGTAACGGGGCCCTGGTATCGGAGTTTCCCCTTGGAACAGAGGCTCTTCCCATGAATTTCCCCAGACGTAACAGGATAATCAGTGGTCTGAGTCTTGGAACCCTGGTTGTTGAGGCCAATCTGCGCAGCGGATCGCTTATCACTGCAAAGTATGCTCTTGAGCAAAACCGGGAGGTCTTCGCCGTGCCAGGGTCCATTCATAATCCTGGTTCTCGAGGATGTCATGCGCTAATCCGTCAAGGTGCCAAATTAGTAGAGAGAATCGACGATGTGTTTGAGGAATTAACCGGTCTTGGTGAATTTCAGCTCGAGGAGCTGAGGTCTCATACAGAAAAACTGGAAGCGGATAATTACTCTAAAGAGGAAACCGCAATCCTGAAGATGCTGAGTCAAGGCACCATGCATCTGGATTTTCTGGTTGAAAACACAAGTATTGCAGTGAGTCAACTGATGTCCACACTGGTTGAACTCGAGATAAAGGGCATCATCAAGCCAAATTCAGGTGGCTACACTCTGATTCCGGTATCTTTGCGACGATAATCTAGCTCGGGCTTGGCGAAGCCAAACCGAGCAATCGGCAGGCGATTGCGCAGCAAATGCTAAGAGACAGACCGACATGA